>JAJQAY010000083.1 GCA_021203515.1 Bacteroides sp.
AAAGCCTTCTTTTTGCCTGCAAAAAAGGACTGGCTAAACTTGTTAGACAGTCCCTGCCCGAAGGGCGGGGTGGTAGAGGGAGCAAGGCGGAGAAATCATTCTTTTAGAGGTGTATTGCTTAACCTATCACCTCCCCCCTCCGGGGTACTCACCACCTCCGGCTCCCCCGTTATCGGGGGAGAGCAACCTCCCAGGAGGAGAAGAATTGAGATAGTGTTGTTGTGTAGAAAATAACTAAAATTGAGAACTGAAATGAAACGTCGATTTGTATTATGCATGGGAGCGATACTGCTGGCCGGTACGCTTGCCGCACAAACGTCTGTTCCCGAGTGGCAGGCGGGCGTGGACCGAATGAAGAGCCTGATAACCACCGACCCCGGACAAGCCTCCGAGGAAGCGGGAGTGTTGCTGAAAGGCAAGAACAAGAAGAATGTAGAGTTGGTGACCTCCGTAGCCCGTGCCTACCTGGATGCAGGCCGCTTGGCAGAAGCGGAGAACTACCTGGAACTGGCGCGTAAGGCCGATAATAAAGACGCGAAAGTCTCCGTGCTGGAAGGCGACATAGCCCTTGTCAAGAAAGACGTAGGCCATGCCTGCCAGCTATACGAGCAAGCCATCTACTTCGACCCGAACTGCGAAGAAGCCTACCTGAAGTATGCGCAAGCCTACAAGACCGCCAGCCCGTCGCAAGCCATCGAGAAGCTGCAACAGTTGAAGGGAATTGCCCCCGACTGCCTGGAAGCCGACCGCGAGCTCGCTGAAGTTTACTACGCCACCAACCGCTTTGGAAAAGTCGCCGACGTGTATGCCCGCTTCATCCACACCCCCCCCGTCGCCACCGAAGACGACCGGCTGAAGTACGCCTTTGCCCTCTTCCTGAACCACGACTTCGAGAAGTCGTTGCAAGTAGTGCAGGAGGGTCTGCAACGAAACGCCCGCCATGCCGCCTTCAACCGCCTTGCCATGTACAACAACACCGACCTGAAGCGCTACGAAGAAGCCGAGAAAGCCGCCGACGCCTTCTTCAATGCCTCCGACCATGCCGACTATTCCTATCTGGACTACCAATACCACGGCGCCCTGCTGAGCGCCCTGAAGAAATACGACCAGGCCATCGCCGCCTATGGCAAAGCCCTCCAAAAAGACAGCACCCGGCTGGATATCCGCCGCGAAATAGCAGACACCTATGAACTGAAAAACGGCTATGCGCAGGCCATTGCCGCTTACCGCACGTACTACGATTTGTTACCTCAAGATAAAAAGGCTCCCGAAGCCCTCTTCCAGTTGGGTCGCCTCTACTACGAACAAGGAACGTCGCCCGATGCACCCGCCGCCGCTTCTGCCCACCGCCAGGCAGCCCTGCAATCGGCCGACTCCCTCTTTGCGCAGGTTGCCGCGCAAGCTCCCGACAGCTATCTGGGCGACATGTGGCGCGCCCGCACCCGTTCGGCCCTTGACCCCGAAACCACCGAAGGACTGGCCAAACCCTATTACGAGAAAGTAGCGGAAACGCTTTCCGCCAAGCACGAACCGAAGTATAACTCCGCCCTGATAGAGTGCTACAGCTATCTGGGCTACTACTATCTGTTGAAAAGCGACTATCCGGTTTCGAAAGAGTACTGGAACAAAATTCTGGCCATCGACCCCGACAATGCCACTGCAAAGAAAGCATTGGACGGCATCGGTCACACCCCCGCATAACCCTTTCGCACGCTTGCCGGGAGTGAGCACATCAGACTCCGGGACTTAGCCGGCCTCGCCCTAGGACTGAGCTATCCTCAGGCCGGGACTGAGAGGCTAGAACATCCCCATGTCTTATTTAAAAACACCCGGATGTTTTATATCAAAACATCCGGGTGTTTTGTATCAATACATCCCCATGTTTTGCACTAAAACATCCGGATGTTTTGACCTCTCAGTCCCGGCCTGAGGATAGCTCAGTCCTAGGGCGAGGCCGGCTAAGTCCTAAGGAGAGCCCGTCTCCCTTTCCACCCCCTTCCCTGAGCCTTCCAACGCCTTTTTTCCTCCTTTTCTTCATTTTTCTTGCCGAAACCCTTGCAGATACCAAAAGAATGTCTACATTTGCAGTGTACTATTATACTAATACACTAAAATAATCAAAATATCTAATTCATCCAAGCGTATGTTACAAGTAGAAAACATTTCATTCTGTTATCGTCGGGGCAAGAAAGAAGTCCTGCGCGATTTCTCGCTTTCGCTGGAGAAGGGCATGGTCTACGGACTGTTGGGCAAGAACGGTGCCGGCAAGTCTACGCTGCTCTATCTGATGGGCGGTCTGCTCACTCCCAAACAAGGACGGGTGATGTATCACGACACCGACGTGCGTCGGCGGTTACCCCTCACTTTGCAAGACATGTTTCTGGTGCCCGAAGAGTTTGAATTCCCGTCCATCTCCCTGATTAGCTACGTGGAACTGAACAGCAAGTTTTACCCCGCTTCAGTAAGGAAGACATGGTGACCTATCTGCACTACTTCGAAATGGACCTCGACATCGACCTGGGAGCGCTCTCCATGGGCCAGAAGAAGAAGGTATTCATGAGCTTTGCCCTTGCCACCAACACCTCGCTGCTGCTGATGGACGAGCCCACCAACGGGCTGGACATTCCGGGCAAGAGCCAATTCCGCAAGTTCATCGCCTCGGGCATGTCGGACGAGAAGACGATTGTCATCTCCACCCACCAGGTGCGCGACATAGACAAGGTGCTGGACCACGTGCTCATTATGGACGACAGCCGCGTGCTGCTGGACGAGTCCACGGCCGGCATCTGCAACAAGCTGCTCTTCGTGGAGAGCGACGACCGCGAACTGGCAAAGACCGCCCTCTACGCCATCCTCTCCCTGCAGGGCAACTTCCTCCTCTTGCCGCGTCCGGCAGATGCGGAGTCGGAAATCAATCTCGAACTGCTATTCGGCGCCACCCTCGCCACTCCCGACAAGATAGCGGAAATGTTTTACCCTAAAATGAACGAACAATGATACGAGATACTTTATTCAGCATGTCCCGCTTTGTGGACTTATGCCGCAAGGAGATGATAGAGAGTTGGAAAGCCAATGTATTTCGTGTGGTGATGATGTATGGCCTCCTGGCGGTGTTTTTTGTATGGAACGGATACTTCCGGTATTCATCCTTCTCGCGCGCGGACCACTGAGTGAGCCTCGGCAACGACCCTATCTGGCAGTTTGAACTGATGATTTTTGTGTGGGCTGCCGCCATCATGGGCCTGCTGAGCGCCTCCTTCATCATGGAGAAGATGAAGAGCAAGACGAACCGCATAGCCACCCTGATGACGCCCGCCACCACTCTTGAGAAGTTCTTGTCGCGTTGGCTGGTCTTTACCTTCGGCTATCTCGTGGCTTTTCTGATAGCTTTTGAACTGGCCGACTGAACGCGCGTCCTGATTTATATGGTAAGTTATCCCGACATCGAGGTGATTGCTCCGCTGCCGTTGTCCCATCTGGTAGGAGACGGACGGGAGTATTGGGCTGTCTTCGAAAGCGGCAGTTACTTTATGCTTGCGGTCAGTTTCTACTTTGTGGCTCAGTCCCTCTATGTGCTGGGCAGCGCCATCTGGCCGAAGAATGCTTTCGTGAAAACGACGGTGGCATGTGTGGTGGTCGCTATCGTCTACGTCGTTGTAGGCATGGCATTGACCAAGTTCCTGATAGACGGGCATCACAAGTTTATTGGCAATCCTCCTATGAGCGATGATGCCTTGAGAATGCTCGTAATTGTCGTCAACTTCGTGGTCGTTTTCTTTAATTGGACGGTGGCTTATTTCCGCTTCAAGGAGGCGGAGATAATCAATCGTTGGTAATCCTCTAAATTGTAAGCTAATGAATTTTAAAGACAGCAAGGCCATCTACCTGCAAATAGCAGACCGCATCTGCGACGAGGTTCTTCTGGGGCAATACCCGGAAGAGGAGCGTATCCCCTCGGTGCGCGAGTATGCGGCTGTGGTAGAGGTCAACGCCAATACGGTGATGCGCTCTTATGACTACTTGCAGACGCAGGGGGTGATTTACAACAAGCGGGGCATCGGCTACTTTGTCTCTTCGGGCGCCCGCACGCTGATACTCTCCCTTCGCAAGGAGTATTTTCTCAGGGAAGAAGCCGATTACTTCTTCAAGCAATTGTATACGCTCGGCATTTCGACGGATGAGTTGACGGAGATGTACCGGGAATTTAGTAAGAAACAGAAATAAAGAAGATTATGAAACGAACAACTTATATAATATTGGGAGCGCTGCTTGGCGGACTGCTGGTGATGTGCGGCGGTATCTTCTACTTGTCTACTCTCGGCGTGTCGTGGGAGGACACTTGCCTGAAAATTGACGGAGAACGGAAGACCGTACAGCTTCCGGAGTGCCGGGTGGTGAAGTTTGCGATGGAACCGTATTCCGAGGATGTGATTATATCCCTCCAGGGATGGCTGAATGTGGAGCCGGCGGAAGCTGCCGTAGGTAGTCTGGCCTATGTGGACGGCCTGGACAAGTACATGACGCTGCAATCGGCAGGAGATACCTTGCAGGTGACATTCAAAATAGGTAAGGATGACGTTGACGGGAAACTTCGGGGCCGGAGATGGATGGGAGCCTTGTCCGGAGAGATGGGACTGAAGATACCGGCAAGCGTGCGGCAGGTCATTGTCGAGACTATGGTCGAAACTACTTTCAGCAATTTCCGTTGCGACACGCTGTCGTTTAGCGTGCACGAGGTGGCTAAAGTGCAAAATTGCCGTATCGCTTCTCTGGAAGCAGAGGCACGTTCTCTGCACTTCAATAGCGGAATGGTGGATAATCTGCACCTGAACCTGGACGGTATTCAGAACTGGAAGGTGAACACCGACTCTTTCTATATCGATACGGAGCATCTGGCTGCCACCTACAGAAGCCGTTGCAATCTGCAAAAGGGCGAATGCCGCCGGGTACTTTGGAGGCCGTTGGGCCCGAAAGCAGCTCTGGACTTGGAGTTAAAACAGGCAGTTAAAATAGAAGTGGCCGAACAATAGTGAGGTATAAATACTTTATATTTGCAGGATTAAATATATAAAGGTATGGTCTTGCAATTAGCGTTTGTATTGGTAGCTATTATTATCGGTGTCCGGCTGGGCGGCATCGGTCTTGGAGTAATGGGAGGGATAGGTCTTGCAATTCTGACTTTCGGTTTCGGATTGCAACCCACGTCGCCTCCCATTGACGTTATACTGATGATAGCCGCTGTCATTTCGGCTGCATCGTGTATGCAGGCCGCCGGAGGGTTGGACTATATGGTGAAGCTGGCGGAGAAGCTGCTACGGAGAAATCCCTCGCAAGTCACTATCCTGAGCCCTATCGTGACCTATCTCTTCACCTTCGTGGCAGGTACGGGGCATGTGGCCTATTCGGTGCTGCCCGTGATAGCCGAAGTTGCCACCGAGACCAAGATACGACCGGAACGCCCCTTGGGCATTGCTGTGATTGCCTCGCAGCAGGCCATCACAGCAAGCCCCATCTCTGCCGCCACCGTCGCGCTGCTCGGACCGCTTGCCGGGTTCGACATCACCCTCTTCGACATCCTAAAAATCACCATCCCGGCAACCATCGTCGGTGTGCTCGTGGGCGCGCTGTTCTCCATGAAAGTGGGTAAGGAACTGATGGACGACCCCGAATACAAGAAAAGACTGGCGGAAGGTTATCTCGACACCAAGAAGATACAGACCAACGATGTGCACAATCAGCGCCATGCCGTCGTATCCGTCCTTCTCTTCATCCTTGCCACGGTCTTCATTGTCTTCTTCGGGTCTTTCGACAGCCTGCGCCCTTCGTTCGTAATAGATGGCGAAACGGTGAGGCTCGGTATGTCTGCTATCATAGAAATAGTGATGCTGTCTGCCGCCGCCCTTATCTTGCTGCTGACCAAGACCGATGGCATGAAAGCGACGCAAGGCTCTGTCTTTCCTGCAGGTATGCAGGCCGTGATTGCTATCTTCGGCATTGCGTGGATGGGGGATACTTTTCTTCAAGGCAATATGCTCCAACTGACTCAGTCCATCGAAGGCGTGGTGAGGCAAATGCCGTGGCTGTTCGGCATAGCCTTGTTTGTCATGTCTATTCTGCTCTATAGCCAGGCGGCTACGGTGCGTGCATTGATGCCGCTGGGCCTGGCTTTGGACATTTCGCCCATGATATTGATTGCTTTGTTCCCTGCCGTAAACGGTTATTTCTTCATTCCCAACTATCCTACGGTGGTGGCTGCCATCAACTTCGACCGCACCGACACTACCCGCATAGGCAAATATGTGCTCAACCATTCTTTCATGATGCCGGGGCTTGTCTCCACAATTGTGGCTATCGGGCTGAGACTGCTGCTTATTGAGGTATTCTGATAAACAAAAAAGGAAGAACTGCGTTTTGCAATTCTTCCTTTTACTCAGTTGCGGAGATCCGACTCGAACGAATGACCTTTGGGTTATGAGCCCAACGAGCTACCAACTGCTCCACTCCGCGATGTTTTGTGGGTGCAAAGGTACAGCATTTCTTTTAATACGCAAATAAAATCGCTATTATTTTTTCTGAAAAAGCATGTATTTATGCCTAATCTGCTGATAGAGATTAAAATACTATGCAAATATTTATTTCTGCCGGTAAGGGCAATTGTTAATAAAATGAGCTTTTGTTTGTAATATATGCGGAAATGTTTTACTTTTGCTCAAATTATTAAGCAATGTGCAATTAATCTATGGTCGTATCAAAGACAAAAGCTAAATTAGTGGATGTGGCGCGGCAGTTGTTTGCCAAGATGGGCGTTGAAAATACCACGATGAATGATATAGCCCTTGCTTCTAAAAAAGGTAGGAGGACACTCTATACCTATTTTAAAAGTAAGGAGGACATCTATATGGCTGTTGTCGAATCGGAACTGGATATGCTTTCGGATATGATGAAGCATGTAGCGGAGAAAGACATCTCGCCGGATGAGAAGATGATTGAAATGATTTATACGCGGCTCGATGCGGTGAAGGAGGTGGTGTTTCGTAACGGTACGCTGCGTGCCAACTTCTTCCGGGACATATGGCGTGTGGAGAAAGTACGCAAGCGGTTTGATGCAAAGGAGATACAGCTTTTCAAAGACGTTCTCCGGGAGGGTGCGGAGAAAGGAGTGTTCCAGATAGACGATATCGACATGACCGCCGAATTGGTGCATTATAGTGCGAAGGGAATTGAAGTTCCTTATATACGCGGTCATATCGGGGTCAACCTGGATGACGCAACCCGTGATAAATATGTCGTCAACATTGTGTTTGGCGCACTGCATAGAAAAGAAAATATTAATCAATAATTAAAAAAGAGTATGGGATTGTTAGATGGTAAGACAGCCCTTGTAACCGGTGCTGCACGCGGTATCGGTAAGGCTATCGCTTTGAAGTTCGCTCAGGAAGGAGCAAACATTGCATTCACCGACCTGGTGATTGACGAAAATGCGGACGCTACGGCAAAAGAAATCGAAGCATTCGGCGTAAAGGCGAAAGGATATGCTTCCAACGCAGCCAATTTCGAAGACACTGCCAAGGTGGTAGAAGCTATTCACACTGATTTCGGCAGCATTGATATCCTGGTAAACAATGCCGGTATCACTCGCGACGGTCTGATGATGCGCATGAGCGAGCAACAATGGGACATGGTTATTAACGTGAACTTGAAATCAGCTTTCAACTTCATCCATGCTTGTACTCCGATTATGATGCGCCAGAAGAGTGGTAGCATCATCAACATGGCTTCCGTAGTGGGTGTTCACGGCAATGCAGGGCAGGCTAACTACTCGGCTTCCAAAGCTGGTATGATTGCACTGGCCAAGTCTATCGCACAAGAGTTGGGCTCTCGCGGCATCCGTGCCAACGCCATCGCTCCGGGCTTCATCATGACAGCCATGACCGATGCACTTTCTGACGAAGTGAAGACCGAATGGGCCAAGAAGATACCTTTGCGTCGTGGCGGTACGCCCGAAGACGTGGCAAACGTTGCTACCTTCCTTGCTTCCGACTTGTCGTCTTACGTGTCAGGTCAGGTAATCCAGGTAGATGGTGGTATGAATATGTAAAATTAGTTATGAGTTATAAGTGATTAGTTATTTGTTATGGTTGACAAATCATTAACGATTAATCACCTATAACTTATAACTTATAACTTATAACTAACAATGACTGTCGTATACGAGGACAATCATATTATTATAGTCAACAAGACCGCTTCCGAGATAGTTCAGGGAGACAAGACGGGTGATACGCCGCTTTCGGAAACCGTAAAGCAGTATCTGAAGGAGAAATACCAGAAGCCCGGTAATGTCTTTGTAGGTGTTACCCACCGCCTGGACCGCCCCGTAAGCGGTCTTGTTGTTTTCGCCAAGACCAGCAAGGCGCTCGCCCGCCTGAACGAAATGTTCAAGAACAGCGAAGTGAAGAAGACCTACTGGGCTGTGGTGAAGAATCCGCCTCGCACGGAGGAGGGGGGACTGGTGAATTATCTGGTGCGCAACGAGAAACAAAACAAAAGCTATGCGTACGACAAAGAAGTACCGAACAGCAAGAAAGCAATCCTGCACTACCGGCTCATCGGGAAGTCGCAAAACTATTATCTGCTGGAGATAGACCTCAAGACGGGGCGTCATCATCAGATACGGTGCCAGTTGGCAAAGATGGGGTGTCCTATCAAAGGCGATTTGAAGTACGGCTACCCCCCCCGTTCCAATCCGGACGGAAGCATCTGCCTGCATGCACGTTTTGTCCGCTTCGTGCATCCGGTATCCAAGGAAATGATAGAAGTGGAAGCACCCGTTCCCTCCGGTAATCTGTGGAACGGCTTTGAGATATTCTGATAACCTTTTAAACTAAATTTCAATGAAAGGTATTACGATTTTATCGGGCTTGCTCCTCTTTGCAGGACTCACGGCCCGGGCACAAGAGAGAGTGACCGAATATAACGTGTGTCCTGCCGTTACGGTACGAACACCCATCCAGGGGGACAGTATTAACTTTGTAGGCGATAAGTTTGCCGCGAAAGAACTGCTGAAGACAAGCATCAACCTCGATTTTGACGGATGCTCCTATGAACGGATGACGGCGGATACGGCCGGATACGTCAGCGTGGCAAAGGCGGATAAGGACAATCTGTTCTATCTGTTTGCCACCAACCTGCGTGCAGAACGCTTCATGAAGGGTACGTTGAATGTATATTCTCCCGCCCGTTTCGAAGTATTTGTGAACGGTGAGTCCAAGCAAATAAAGACGACAGCCGAAGACAGTCTGTCGCAAGTGCGCCCCACTGCCGTCAGCCTGCGCCTGGACCCAGAAGCGGATTATGGGATTGTTATCAAATTGCTTTCCACTGCCGACGACAAGGCTCAGCCGGTATTGAAGTGCGAGTTTGAGAAAGAGAAGGACTTTGCCGGTGTGGGCTATCAGATGGCGCCCGACTTGAAGAGACGTTTCTCGTTGTTCAATACGAACTTCGGCAGCCGGGTGCGCTCGGTAGCCCTTTCGCCCGACGGCAAGTACCTGCTGACGTGGTACTGGGACAACTATTCGCTGAAACGCTCGAAGACGCATTGCAAACTGACCGAGGTCAAGACCGGCCGCGTGATATTGCCGAATGCCAACGAGAAGATGCGCTGGATGCCTCGCAGCAATAAGTTGTATTACACCGTGATGGGCGAGCATCAAAATGATTTGGTTGTATTCGACCCCGCAACGATGCGCGAAGAAGTATTGCTGAAGGACGTTCCCGAAGGTTACTTCACCTGGTCGCCCACGGAAGACTATCTGATTTACTCCTCCCGCGATGAAGGCGAGAAGGTGAACGGCCCGTTGAAACGCCTCGTGCATCCCGACGACCGTATCCCCGGCTCACGCGGACGCGGCTATCCGGTGAAGTACGATTTGTCGACCGGACTTTCCGAACGCCTGACCTACGGTAGTCACGGTGTCTATCTGAACGATATTTCTCCTGACGGCAAGAAGCTGCTGTGCTCTTCCTCCAAATCGAATATCACCAAGTGCCCGTTCTCCCTCTCTTCCCTGTTCGAGATAGACCTGGCTACTTTGAAGGCGGATACATTGGTGACGTGGGAGCCTTATGCAGGCAGCGGTTCTTATTCTCCCGACGGCAAGCAACTCTTGCTGACCGGTAGCCCGTCCGCTTTCGGAGGTATCGGCAAGAATTGCGGTGACCATCCCATTGCCAACGATTTCGACACGCAGGCCTTCATTATGGACTTGGCTACGAGAAAAGTAGAACCTATCACACGCGATTTCAATCCCAGTGTCGACTTCCTGCAATGGAACCCTGTGGACGGCTGCATCTATTTCAATACGACCGACGAAGACTGCAAGCACATCTACCGCTATACTCCCAAGACCGGGAAGTTTGAAATGCTTCCGCTCAAGGAAGACGTGATTGACTCTTTCTCTCTGGCAGAAAATAATCCGACGATAGCTGCTTATGTAGGAGGTGGTAACACCAGCACAGGCGTTGCCTATATCTATGACATGAAGAAGAAAGCCTCCACTCTGCTTGCCAACCCGATGAAGCCCGTATTGGACAAGATAGAACTGGGCACGATGGAAGAGTGGAGCTTTACTGCTGCGGACGGTACGGAGATTAAGGGTATGATGTGTCTGCCCCCGGCTTTCGACGCTAATAAGAAATACCCGCTCATTGTTTATTATTATGGCGGAACCACGCCGACGACGCGTGGCATCACTTCACCCTATTGCGCTCAGTTGTTTGCTTCACGCGATTATGTAGTCTATGTTATCCAGCCTAGCGGTACTATCGGATACGGACAAGAATTCTCTGCCCGCCATGTCAATGCATGGGGCGACTATACGGCTGATAATATAATAGAAGGAACCAAGAAATTCTGTGCGGCTCATCCGTTTGTCAATGAAAAGCGCATCGGCTGCCTGGGTACCTCTTATGGTGGCTTCATGACTATGTACTTGCAGACAAAGACCGATATGTTTGCCGCTGCCGCTTCACATGCCGGCATCAGTAACGTGGCCAGCTATTGGGGCGAGGGCTATTGGGGCTATTCTTATAACGCCGTTGCCGCTGCCGAAAGCTATCCCTGGAACAATCCCGATTTGTTCACCAAGCATGGAGCGCTGTTCAATGCGGATAAAATCAACACACCTCTGTTGTTGCTGCAAGGTACGGTCGATACGAATGTGCCTCTTGGTGAGAGCATACAGATGTATAATGCGTTGAAGATACTGGGCAAGACGGTGGAATATATTCAGGTAGACGGAGAAAATCACTTCATCCTCGATTATCCAAAGCGTGAGCAATGGCAAAACTCCATCATGGCATGGTTTGCACGTTGGTTGCAGGATAGTCCGGAATGGTGGAATGACCTTTACCCGGAAAGACATTGGTAAAAGTTGAAAGTTGAGAGTTGAAAGTTGAAAGTTAGCTGCGCTGTATCTGCATAGTAACTTTCAACTTTCAACTTTCAACTCTCAACTTTCAACTAAAAAAAAGCCGTTTCCCGGAATAGACAAGAGGGGAACGGCTTTTTTGCGTTAGTGTGCTTACTATTATTCGGCCACTTAAAGCTGTGTTGTAGACGCCCTTAGCTTTGCTATTGCTCAGCCAAGAACGTCCAGCACAAACAAACATAACAGGGCTGCTACTTAATGCTAATTTTTTTTATTTGCTTTAAACAGTTGATATATTTATTGTCTAGTTATAAAGTTCGCTTATTGGTAAACTTGACGTCTACACTTACTATAACTCAAAGGATGTGCCAAAAGAAACGGAGATTGATAAGTTGCTGAAAATAAGAAGTGTATCCTTTATTCCCCGATAAGATACATTGTGGAATAGTGTGGAAAGTGTGGAACGAAGTGTGGAATTTTTCTACAGTTACAACTCTATATCGTAGAGTTTGAGCTTGTTGTACAGCGTTTTCCGGTCGATACCCAGTAATTGTGCAGCACGGCTTTTGTTGTGTCCGGTCTGTTTCAGTGCCTCGATGATTTGCTGCTTCTCCGTTTCCTCATTGCGGAGGGGCATGCCTGTGTGTACGGGGGCTTGCGCTTGCAGTTCGCTGAGTTCGTCCAGCGTGATAAGTTTGTCCTGAGCCAGCAGGGTGGCGCGTCGGATGATGTTCTTCATCTGGCGCAGGTTGCCGGGCCATTGGTACTCCAGCAAAGCCCGGGATGCTTTCTCATCAAAGCCGATGAGATGTTTGTCCAGTTCGCGGTTTGCCTGGTCGAGGAAGAAGTTGGCGAAGAGAAGAATGTCCTCGCGACGGTCTTTCAACTGCGGCATACGCAGGGTGAACTCGTTGATGCGGTGGTAAAGGTCTTCGCGGAACGCACCTTTTTCGATGGCTTGCTCCAGATTTTCGTTGGTGGCGGATACTAACCGCACATCCACCTGTATCTCTTTGGTAGAACCTACAGGGCGTATCATCCGCTCCTGCAGGGCACGAAGCAACTGTATCTGCACCTCGTAGCTGAGGTTTCCTATTTCATCCAGAAAGATAGTACCGCCGTTGGCAGCTACGAATGCGCCTGTCTTGTCGGTCAGCGCACCCGTAAAAGCACCTTTCACATGACCGAAAAACTCGGAAGCCGCCAGTTCCTTGGGAACGGAACCGCAGTCGATGGTAACGAACGGCTGCCCCGCACGACGGCTGAGTTGATGGATGCGATGGGCGACATATTCCTTACCAGTTCCGCTGGCTCCGTTGATGAGCACGGACATGTTGGTAGTGGAAACAAGTTTTACATAATTATAAAGCTGCTTGGCGGCGTCGCTCTCTCCTTCGAGGAAATCGGATGAAGGGGATGTGTCTTCTGTGACCTTCTGAACTGGATTTTCTTTACTCCCGGAATGCATCATCTGTTTGGGTGAAACGGATGGTCTGTTTGGGGCAGACGCATCATCTGTTTGGGGCGAATGCATCATCTGTTTCGATGCTGCGGATGATGTGTTCAACGTCTCAGTCATTTTCTTCAACAACTCATCCGGGTTCACCGGCTTGGCAATGTAATCGCGGGCGCCCAACTTCATGGCTTGCACGGCAGACTGTATGTCGGCATATCCAGTCATCATGATGAGCGGAATGGACAGGTTTTGCTCTCCCAGCCATTTCAGCAAGTCGATGCCGTCGCGGTCGGGCAGACGCAAGTCGGACAATATCAAATTTACGTTTTCCGTCTCGATATGTTTCTGCGCACGGGCAATGCTGCTAACGGAACTGACCTGGAAACCTTTTTTACCAAGCCACGTTTTTAGCATCATACCATAAGTAATGTCATCTTCTACGATTAATATAGATTTCATTGCCGTCACTTTAGTGTCTTTTGTGAGACAAAGGTAAGCGGTTTTATCCGATTTTAGTATATTTGCAAACTTAAATTAAACAAAAAAGCAAGATGAAAAGGAATTTAATTGTATTATTAACTATACTGGCTTGCGGCCTGACGGCTTGCAAATCGGGACAAAAAAGAGACGGAGATATGGAAAAAGAAACGAAGTTGAAGATTGAAACCAGTGCGGGTGACATCATCGTGAAACTGTATAACGAGATACCGAAGCATCGTGATAACTTTATTAAGCTGGCAGAAAAGGGTACGTATGAAGGTACGCTGTTTCACCGCGTCATCAAGGATTTTATGATACAGGCAGGCGACCCCGAGTCGAAGAATGCTCCGAAGGGCAAGATGCTGGGGCGGGCGATGTGGGCTATACCATCCCTGCTGAATTTGTCTATCCGAAATACTTCCATAAGAAAGGTGTGTTGTCGGCTGCGCGTCAGGGAGACAATGTAAATCCGGAGAAGGCGTCGTCCGGCTGCCAGTTCTACATTGTTACCGGAAAGGTGTACAACGACTCCACGCTGCTGGGTATGGAGCAGCAATTAAACCAGTCGCGTCTGAACAATGCTTTCAATGCGTTGGCACAGAAGCACATGAAGGAAATTTATAAGATGCGTAAGGACGGCGACCAGGATGGGCTGATGAACTTGCAGGACTCGCTGATTGCACAGGCTGAGGCGCAAGTTGCCAATGAGCCGGAGTTCCGTTTCACGCCGGAGCAGGTGAAGGCTTATACCACCGTAGGCGGCACGCCGCATCTGGATGGGGAATATACCGTGTTCGGTGAAGTGCTGGAAGGCATGGATGTGGTCGACAAGATACAGAAGGTGAAGACCGATGGCAACGACCGTCCCGAGGAAGACGTGAAGATAATTAAGGTCAAAGTCTTAGACTAACTGTCATTCAGAGCGAAGCGAAGAATCTACTCCCTGCATTTATCAAGGAGAATAGATTCTTCGCTTCGCTCTGAATGACGGACACTCCGATTGGATATGAAGATAAATAAATTAACCCTGAGCAACGGTTTGCGGCTAGTGCACAACGAAGACACCAGCACGCAAATGGTGGCATTGAATATAGTCTATGACGTCGGTGCATGCGACGAACATCCCGAGCATACCGGCTTTGCCCATCTGTTCGAGCATCTGATGTTCGGCGGTTCGGTGCATATCCCCGATTATGACACTCCTTTGCAACTGGCAGGAGGAGAGAACAATGCGTGGACGAATAATGATATAACCAATTATTATCTGACAGTGCCGAAGCCGAATGTGGAAACCGGCTTCTGGTTGGAGTCCGACCGTATGCTGGAACTGGCGTTCGACGAACAAAGCCTCGAAGTGCAGCGCGGGGTCGTCATGGAGGAGTTCAAGCAGCGTTGCCTGAACCAACCTTACGGTGACGTGGGGCATTTGCTTCGCCCGCTTGCCTATCAGGTGCATCCCTATCGTTGGCCCACTATCGGAAAGGAACTGTCGCACATCGAGCAGGCAACGCTGGACGAGGTGAAGGACTTCTTCTTTAGCCACTATGCGCCCAACAATGCCGTGCTTGCTGTCACCGGAAACATTTCGTGGGAAGAAACGATCAGGCTGACCGAGAAGTGGTTTGCACCTATTCCCCGCAGGGATGTTCCCCGCAAGGCGGTTGCCGCAAGAACCGGAGCAGACGGCGGAACGGCGGTTGGAGGTGGAACGCAATGTTCCGTTGGATGCCTTGTTTATGGCTTACCACATGTGCAATCGCGAGGATGCCGATTATTATGCGTTCGATATCCTGTCGGATGTACTGAGTAACGGACGTTCCAGTAGGTTAAGCCGTCGGTTGGTGTAGGAGCAGAAGGTCTTTTCCAGTATCGATGCCTACGTCAGCGGTACGCGCGATGCCGGATTGCTGCATGTCAGCGGTAAGCCGGCGGCAGGTGTGTCGTTGGAGCAGGCGGAGAGTGCTGTCCGCCGGGAATTGGAGGAATTGCGGCAGTCGCTTGTGGGTGAACAAGAACTGGAGAAAGTGAAGAATAAATTCGAGTCCACTCAAATATTCGGCAATATCAATTACTTGAATGTAGCTACCAACCTCGCCTGGTTCGAACTGACGGGACAGGCTGAGGATATCGACCTCGAAGTGGAACGTTATCGGGCGGTGACGGCGGAGCAGTTGCAGGCGGTGGCGCAGCAGGCGCTCCGGGAGGAGAATGGGGTGGTGTTGTATTATAAGAAGTTGAAAGTTGAAAGTTGCTATGCAGTGTCATAGCGCAGCTTAATTTTCAATTTTCAACTTTCAACTTTCAACTCTTTAGAATTATGAGTAACTCTTTCAAACATACGGTAGACATTACAAGCCCTGTTTCTTTTAGGGCTTCCCATCGTCATAGGTCAGCTTGGCGTCATTATCCTCGGCTTTGCAGATACCCTAATGATAGGGCATCATAGCACTGCCGAGCTTGGTGCGGCATCTTTCGTAAATAATCTGTTTACCCTTTGCATCATATTCAGCACAGGCTTCAGCTACAGACTGACACCTATCGTGGGCAGTCTTTACGGCAACCGCCGCTTTGCCGAAGCGGGGCAGGCGTTGCGGTGCAGTCTGGTGGCGAATGTGCTCGTAGCTCTGCTCCTGACGCTAATCATGGGCATTGTTTACTTCTTCGTAGAACACTTGGGGCAGCCGAAAGAACTGATCCCGCTGATAAAGCCCTACTTCCTCGTACTCTTGGCTTCGCTCGTGTTCGTCATGCTGTTCAACGGTTTCAAGCAATTCACGGACGGCATCACCGATACCCAAACCGCTATGTGGATTTTGCTCGGAGGAACGCACTTAACATCGTAGGAAACTATATTCTCATCAACGGAAAACTGGGACTTCCCGAGATGGGACTGCTCGGTGCGGGTGTCAGTACACTGTTTTCACGCATCGTTATGGTGATTGTCTTTGCGATGATTGTGCTGCGCAGTCGCCGTTTCTTGCGTTACCGGGTAGGCTTTTCCCGTATGGGCTGGTCATCTGCTCTGTTCGGGCGACTCAATTCCTTAGGCTGGCCCGTCGGGTTACAGATGGGAATGGAGACTGCATCGTTCAGTCTCAGCACGATTATGGTGGGCTGGCTAGGCACTCTCGCGTTGGCGTCCCACCAGATTATGCTGACTATCTCCCAATTCACCTTTATGATGTTCTATGGCATGGGAGCGGCAGTAGCCGTGCGTGTCAGTAACTTCAAGGGGCAGGGCGACCGGGAGAATGTGCGCCGTTCGGCTTACGCAGGTTTTCATCTGATACTGGCGATGGAAGTGGTGTTGCTGAGCATCGTCTTTGCCCTGCGCGGCCAGGTGGGCGGATGGTTTACGGACAGCGCGGAAGTTTCCGGCATGGTAGCCGCCCTGTTTTTCCTTTCCTTATATACCAGTTCGGCGACGGGTTGCGAATCAACTTTGCCAATGCCCTGCGCGGTATCTCCGATGTAAATCCGATGATGATAATCGCCTTCATATCCTATTTTGTTATATCTTTGCCCGTAGGATACTTCTGTGGCTTCGTGATGGGTTGGGGCTTGACGGGCGTCTGGATGGCTTCCCCTTTCGGACTGACAAGTGCCGGACTGATGCTGTGGTTGCGGTTCAGATATAAGACTAAAGGATAAAAACGATAGACTAGTGAACAACGTCTCCAAACTAAAGATAGCCGTCGGCTTCACCTTGTTGCTGGCAGCCTTATTCTTTTCCCTGTTCTTCGTGCACCGGGAAATGGAGAACCTTATGCAGTCCGACGACCTGGATGTGCAGTGGACGGACAGCCTAATTTCCCTTCTTCGCGAGAAAGACACCAACACCATCAACATGCTGCGTACACTGAGCGAAGCGAACGACACGATGGTGTCCACCCGCGAACTGGAGAACATCATTGCCGCCCAGCCGGATACGATTGTTCCACGGAAGCGTGTTCAGCACCGTGTAATCGAGCATCGCGATACGGTAGTAACCAAGCCCCGAAAGCGCGGCTTCTTCCGCCGCCTGGGCGAAGTCTTTGTTCCCCCGAAGAAAGACACCGCCATTCAGGTGACTACCTCCCTTGAGTTTGTCACGGATACGGTGATTGATCCGTATAATCCGGTAGACTCCATGCAAGAAAAGCTGCGTGCTGTGGCGCAACAGAAGAAGAGCAATACCGTGGTGCAACGTCGCAAGCGTACCACGCTGCAACGCATGGACCAACTGCTGACTGCCCGCATCGACAGCCTGCTGAAAGGCTATGAACAGGAGACGTTGCAACACGCCCGAGAAGAAGCCGAGTATCAGCAGTCCGTGCGCCATCGCTCCATCCGCATCATCAGCGGCATTGCCGTGGGCGCCGTATTGCTTTCCGCTCTGTTCCTCCTGCTTATCGGACGCGATATAGCCCGTAGCAACCGCTATCGGCGCCAATTGGAAGAAGCCCGCCGCCGTGCCGAAGACCTGCTTGCCACGCGCGAGAAGCTAATGCTCGCCATCACCCATGACTTCAAAGCACCGCTCGGCTCCATCATGGGTTGTGCCGACCTGCTCTCCCGCCTGACGGTGGACGAACGGCAACGTTTCTATCTGGATAATATGAAGACCTCTTCGGAACACCTGCTGAAGCTCGTCGTCGACCTGCTAGATTTCCACCGACTCGACCTCCATAAGGCAGAAGTGAACCGCGTCACCTTCCATCCCTCGCGCTTGCTAGAAGAAATCTACGTCAGCTTCGAACCGCTTACTTCCGCCAAAGGACTGGCATTGCATTGCAACATCGCCCCCGAACTGAGCGATACCTTTATTTGTGACCCGTTACGTCTGCGGCAGATTATCAACAACCTGCTGTCCAATGCCGTGAAGTTCACCGCCGAAGGCAGCATTACGCTGACGGCACGCTATGAAGACCGCCATCTCCTCGTCTCGATAGCCGACACCGGCAAGGGTATGGAACCTGCCGACCGCGAACGCATCTTCCAAGAGTTCACCCGCCTGCCGGGGGCGCAGGGCGAAGAAGGTTTCGGCTTGGGACTCTCCATCGTCCGCATGTTGGTGCAACTGCTCGAAGGTACTATCGAGGTGGAAAGTGAACCAGGGAAGGGTAGTACCTTCACTGTCCGCATCCCCATCTACCCCGTAAGAGAGTTGAAAGTTGAAAGTGGAAAGTTGAAAGTTACGATGCCGGAGGGTGCCGTTGCAGATGCTAATGACCGCTTTCAACTTTCAACTTTCAACTTTCAACTAAATAAGGTTCTTCTCATCGACGATGACCGCATCCAACTGACGCTGACCTCCGCCATGCTCTCGCAGAGCGGTATCACTTCCGTCTGCTGCCTGCAAATGGATGAACTGCTGGACGCCCTGCGCACCGACACTTTCGATGTGCTCCTCACCGACGTGCAAATGCCCGCTATCAACGGCTTCGACCTCTTGAAGCTGCTTCGTGCCTCCAATATCCCCCAAGCGCAGACTATTCCGGTGATAGCCGTTACCGCCCGCAGCGACATGAAGCCCGAAGAGTTCGTGGCACATGGTTTCTCCGGTTGCCTCCACAAGCCCTTTACGGTGGCCGAACTGCTTGGAGAGTTGAATGTGGAAAGTGAAGAACTGAAGGTTGCTATGCAGGAAGATGCCGTTGCGGATGCCAAACCTTCAACTCTCAACTTCTCCGCCCTCACCGCCTTCTCCGGCGACGACGCAGAAGCCGCCCGTTCTATTCTTGAAAGCTTCGTTTCCGAAACCCGCCTGAATGCCGACCGTCTGCGGCAGGCTATGGAAACTGAAGACGCGGAAGGCGTGGCAGCCGTTGCCCACAAAATGATTCCTCTTTTTACGTTGATTGGCGCCCCAGAACTCGTCGCCCTGTTGCGGACACTCGAATCGCAGCGCGGTGCGGCATTTACGGAAGCGATAAAGGAGACTGCACTTTCATCTCTGGCTTTAATAACGGATGTGGTAAATCAAGCTATTCCATGAGGACGTGCTGAGTCGTGTACCCCGACATGGTAAGGTCGGCTGAGATTGTAGGGTAAATGTTTCTCTTCTATTAATTTCAGTCCGAAGGAACTATTTCTCAAAATAAATTGTTTATTTTGTAACCTCTTTTAATAAGATGATAGACAAAGCTCCATGAGAAGAAAATGGTTAAGAAGAGTAGTTTGGATACTACTGACTCCTATATTCTTGTTTATATTACTGATGATATTGCTCTATGTGTCTCCTGTGCAGAACCTTCTGCGGAAGCAAGTGACGGCAATGGCATCGGAAGCCACCGGTATGGATATTTCGGTGGAGCGTATCGACCTGCGTTTCCCGCTGAACCTGCTGGTGCGTGGTGTGTTGGTGGTGCAGCAACCGGACACATTGCTGAACCTCGAAAGCCTGAACGTGCATGTGCAGGCCTGGCCTTTGCTGAAAGGTAAAGTCGAGGTAGACGACATCACTATCAAGAACGTAGCCGTCAACTCCGCCGGACTGATGGACGGTATGCAGATAAAGGGCGTGCTGGGACAATTCTTTCTGGAAAGCCACGGCATCGACCTGGGCAAGGAAGATGCCGTACTGAACCGGGTGGAACTGAGCGATACCCACCTGCAAGTGCTGCTGGCAGATACCACAGAAAGCCCGAAAGATACCACCGAGACAGCTTTGAACTGGAAAGTAACCCTCCACACGCTGGGCTTGAAGAACGTGTCGGTAGACTTGAAAATGCCGCTTGACTCCTTGTCTCTGTCCACCCGCATCGGAGACGCCGGTTTGGAAGATGTCAATGCCGACCTGGGTCGTCAATGTTATGGTTGGAGGAAATTTACACTTACCGGCACTACCGTAAACTATGACACCGGCATGGCTCCTCCTGCCGAAGGATTTGATGCCTCGCACATTGCCCTGCGCGATATTCGCATCGATATCGACTCCGTGATGACCTGCGGGCGCAACATGTCGGCCGTCATCCGTGAGTTCTCCATGAGCGACCGCTCCGGACTGAGTATCACTTCGTTGACCGGACGCCTCTCGGCCGACTCCACCGTTATCCGCATTCCCTATCTGCAACTGCTGACGCCACATAGTCAGGTGGACCTGACCGCGCAAACCTATTGGGAATTGGTGGACATTCCCACCACCGGACGCCTCTCGGCACGGCTCAATGCCCTTATCGGCAAGCAGGATGTGCTGCTTTTTGCCGGCGGACTGCCCGAAAGTTTTAAAGAAGCCTATCCCTTCCGCCCGCTGGTCATCCGTGCCGGCACGGAAGGAAACTTGAAACAGATGCAGATTTCCCGCTTCACCGCCGACCTGCCCGGTGCTTTCTCTTTGAGTGGCGGTGGCGAGCTTTGGAGCCTTACGGATAGCTTGAAACGCGGTGCTCAACTCGACTTCGAGATGCAAACCCAAGACTTGAACTTCCTTACAGGACTGACGGGAGATAAGCCCGACGGTTCCATCGTTGTGCCCGATAGCATGAACCTGGCAGCACGCCTCGGTTTGGATGGTTCTCAGTGCACGGCAACCTTGAAATTAGAAGAAGGGAAGGGTACGCTTCACCTGGATGCCGCCTACAATCTTTCCACAGAGGCCTATCATGCCAATCTGGGTATCGATGCTTTGCAGCTTCATCATTTTTTGCCCAAAGACTCACTCTATACACTCACAGCGAACATAGCCGCCAAGGGAAAGGGAACAGACATCGCCTCCCACCTGACGGTGGCCGATGTAGAAGCCCGGCTGAAGGAATTGCAATACGGCCGGTGGAACGTGTCGGGCGTGAATATGGATGCCGGACTGAGGGCGTCCGTAACCTCCCTGAAGTTGACAAGTGACAATGGTTTATTAAAAATGCAATCGACGGCCGACTTGCGTCTCGACCGGAAATACATGGATGGCAAGTTGGATATGAATGTCGAACAGGTGGATTTGCATAAATTGGGGATGGCTCCCAAACCTCTGCAACATCCGTTTGCTTTCCGCCTGGGAGCGGAAGCACGGCGGGACTCTATTAAACTGAAACTGGATGCCGGAGACATGGATTTGCAGTTTCGTGCCCGCAGCACGTTGAAGAAGTTGTTGGAGCAGTCGGACGAGTTCATGGCAATCCTGACGAAGCAGTTGGAAGACCGTCGTTTGGACCACGCAGCTCTGCGCCGCGTGTTGCCGTCGGCCACAATGAAGCTGACGGCAGGACGGGCTAATCCGGTCAGCTACTTCCTGCAAACCAAAGACGTGTCGTTTCAGGACTTCAACCTTCGCTTCGGCTTTACTCCGAGGCGGGGCATCAATGGGCGTACTGCCATTCACGGATTGCACGTAGACTCACTGCAACTCGATACGATTTTCTTTGCCATCAAGCAGGATACTGCCCGCATGGTGCTGCAGGGTGGCGTCATCAACGGACCGAAGAACCCGCAATTCGTCTTTCGCAGTACGCTTACGGGCGAAATCCATAACGAAGATGCCGAATTGACCGTAGACTATGTGGACGGTAAAGGCAAGACCGGTATTCTGTTCGGTGTCAACGCCCGTCCGCTGGTTGAGGGACGTAACAGCAGAGGTAACGGCATCTTGCTTAACCTGACGCCTGCCGAACCGATTATTGCTTATCGTAAATTCCGCTTCGTTGACAAAAGCAATTGGATTTATCTGCATAAGAACATGCGTGTATATGCCAATATCGATATGGATGGTGGCGATGGCCTGTGTTTCCGCATGCAGTCCGACCGGAGTGACAGCATTTCACTACAAAACATGAATGTGGAACTGAGCCGTTTCCGGTTGGGCGAGTTGAGTGACGTTCTTCCGTATATGCCTCGGTTGAGCGGGCTCTTCTCTGCTGAGGCGCAATATATTCAGACGCCTACTTCTTTGCAGGTTTCTGCCGAAGCCAATATCGATAAGTTAACCTACGAGCGCCAGCCCGTAGGAAATATCGGTCTGGGTGCCACGTGGCTGCCCGGCGATAAGGAAAAACATTATCTGAATACGTACTTCAGTTATGATAAACAGGAAGTGATGACTGCCGACGGTGTACTGATGCAAACGAATGGTAAGGACTCACTGGATATAACCACCACTCTCGAACATTTCCCGATGAAGATTGCCAATGCTTTCATTCCCGACCAAATGGTAACCTTTACCGGAGACCTCGATGGCGACATGCACATCTATGGAGAGATGGATAAGCCGAGAATGCGCGGTGAGATTAAACTGGACAGCGTGTCGGTATATGCCCGCCAGGCAGGTGCACGCTATTGGTTCGACAATCGTCCGGTGCAGATTAAGGACAATGAGTTGCTGTTTAACAAATTCTCTATCTATACCACCAGTAGGAATCCATTTAGGATTGACGGCAATGTGAATTTCCGCAATCTGGATCGCCCCACGGCCAACTTGACATTGCGCGCCAATAATTATACCTTACTGGATGCGCCGCGCACCCGCGAAAGCCTTGTTTATGGCAAGGTATTCGTGGATTTGAATGCAACGGTTCGCGGTCCGCTGGATGCATTGGTGATGCGTGGAAATATGAACCTGTTGGGTAATACGGACGTCACGTACGTACTGACCGACTCACCTTTGACGGTGGAAGACCGCCTCGACGGGCTGGTTACTTTTACTTCCTTCACTGACACCACATCGGTTCATGCCGATGATGCTCCCACCATGTCGCTTGGCGGCATGGACATGGTGATGTCCGTACACATAGACGATGCCGTGCGCCTGCGTGCTGACCTCAGCCCCGACCGCAGCAAATTCATCGAACTGGAAGGCGGTGGTGACTTGAACATGCAATATACACCGCAGGGTGACATCAATCTTACGGGACGTTACACGCTTTCGGGTGGTGTCATGAAGTATTCACTTCCGATTATTCCGCTGAAAGAGTTCCAGATTAATAGTGGTAGTTATGTGGATTGGCGGGGTAATCCGATAAACCCGACGCTGAGCCTGAAAGCTACCGAGCGTGTGCGTGCTTCGGTAGCCGATGGTGACGACGGAGGTACGCGTATGGTGAACTTCGATGTTTCCATCGCCATCAAGAACCGCTTGGATGCTCCCGAACTTATCTTCGATATAACGGCTCCTGATGATGCCACCATTGAAAACGAGTTGCAGGCGATGGGTGCTGAAGAACGTAGCAAACAGGCGATTGCCATGCTGGCGACAGGAATGTATATGAACAGCGGTGTCAAAGGCGGCGGATTGTCAATGGGAGGCGCCCTGAACAGTGTGTTGCAAAGTCAGATTAATGCATTGGCAGGTTCGGCTTTGCAGAGCGTGAATGCTAACTTCACGCTAGGTGTAGAAGACCGTACGGCGGCAGAGACGGGCGACAAGCAGACGGATTACAGCTTCCGCTACTCGCAACGCCTCTTTAACGACCGCGTGCAGATAGTAATCGGTGGTAAGGTGACCACCGGTGCCAATGCGACGAATGATGCCGAGTCGTTCATCGACAATATCTCGCTCGAATACCGGTTGGATACATCGGGCACTCGCTACGTACGTGCATTCTACGATAAGAACTACGAAAGCGTACTCGACGGGGAAATCACGGAAACCGGTGTCGGCCTTATTCTCCGTCGTAAGATGGACCGCTTGGGAGAACTCTTCATCTTTAAGAAAAAGAATAGGAGAGGGTCGGGACAAAATAGAAGAGGACAAGAAGAAAATAGAAGAAGACAAGAAGAAAAATGATATGAGACGACTGATACTATATATAATAGGTATAATGTTGTTGGCGGGTTGTTCTACTACCAAACATCTGCCGGAAGGCGAGATACTCTACATTGGGCAGAAGCCGATGATTGTGGAGAACCGCAGCGAAACCCCGGTAGGCGAAACGGCTATGGAAGAAGTGGAAGCCGCCCTTGCTACTGCGCCCAACAACTCTTTGCTGGGTAGTTCGACAATGCGTATTCCTTTCCCCTTGGGATTGTGGATATACAATGGTTTCGTGAAATATGATAAAGGCTTAGGGAAGTGGATATTCAACGTTTTTGCGGCAAAGCCGGTGTTGATGTCGTCCGTCAATCCGGATATCCGGCAGAAAGCGGCGGCTAACTTGCTGCGCGACTATGGCTATTTCAATGGTACTGTTAGTTATAAGACTTTTATAGGCCCGAAAGACTCGCTGAAAGCCAAACTGCAATATACCGTGGATATGCGCAATCCTTATTTTATCGATACGGTCTACTATCGCGGTTTCAGCGAACGGACACTGCGTGTCATGAATATGAGTCGCCGCTCTTCGCTTATCAGCCCGGGAGAACAGTTCAATGTCGCCGACCTCGACGGGGAACGTACCCGTCTCAGTACGCTGTTGCGCAATATCGGTTACTATTATTTCCGCCCGGACTATATGACGTATCAGGCAGATACTACGATGGTGCCCGGTGGGCACGTCACGATGCGCATGATACCTGCACCCGGCATGCCTGCCGTTGCCGAGAAGCCGTTCTATACCGGTAAAAGAGCTTTTTATCTTTACGGCAAACAGGGAGAGGCGCCCAACGACAGCATGGAATATAAGAACTTGCGCATCTACTATCATGATAAATTGCGGGTGCGTCCCAATATGCTTTATCGCTGGATAGGCTATCAGAACTATCGCCAGAAACGTCAGGTGCAGGGCAGCACCGGTATGTCCCGTCGGCAAGCCATGCAGAACCTTTACAGTTACTATCGCCAGACGCGTGTGCAGGAACGCTTGGCTAATGTCGGCATCTTCCGTTATCTCGAAATGCAATATACGCCCCGCGACACGACGTTCGTTTGCGATACGCTCGATGTGAATTTCTATGCCGCTCTCGACAAGCCTTATGATACGGAGTTGGACTTTAACGTAACGATGAAGAGCAATAACCAGACCGGACCGGGAGCATCTTTTACGGTCACAAAGAATAATGTATTCGGCGGCGGTGAGTCTTGGAACGTTAAGCTGAACGGCTCTTATGAGTGGCAGACCGGCAAGGATCGCTCTTCGCTGATGAATAGCTATGAGTTCGGTGTTTCTACCTCACTTATGTTTCCGCGTGTCGTTTTCCCCCGCTTTGGCGATAGGGAATATGACTTTCCCGCAACTACGACTTTCCGTCTGTATGCCGACCAGTTGAACCGTGCAAAGTATTATAAACTGTTGGCTTTCGGTGGAAATGCCACTTATGATTTCCAACCGAAGCGGACGAGTAAGCATAGCTTCACGCCTTTCAAACTGACTTTTAATGTACTCCGTAATCCTACGGAAGCCTTCAAGCAATTGCAGGCGGATAATCCGGCGCTCTACGTCAGCTTGCGCGACCAGTTCATTCCTGTGATGGAATATACCTATACCTATGATAATGCTACCAAGCGCCGTATCCGTAATCCGATTTGGTGGCAGACTACGGTTAGCTCCGCCGGTAACCTCACATCTTGTATTTACGGTATCTTCGGAAGGTCTTTCGGTGAGAGAGACAAGAAATTGCTGGGAGTACCCTTCGCCCAATTCCTGAAAGTGAATAGCGAGTTCCGTTATCATTATAAGATAGACAAGAACCAGATGATAGCATCGCGCATTGCCGGTGGAGTAGTATGGTCTTATGGAAATGCCATATCGGTTCCTTATACCGAACAGTTCTACATCGGTGGTGTCAACAGTGTGCGTGCTTTCTCGGCACGCAGCATCGGTCCCGGCGGCTGTATTCCCGACAAAGAGAGCAAGTACTCTTTCATCGATCACGTGGGCGACATTCGTATGGAAGCCAATGTGGAATATCGTTTCCGTATCATCGGCGACCTGCATGGAGCAGTGTTCCTGGATGCCGGCAATGTGTGGTTGATGCGTAAGGATGAATCGCGTCCCGGCGGCGAACTGACAATGAGAGACTTTGCCAAGCAGATAGCTTTGGGCACGGGTGCTGGTTTGCGTTACGACATGGATTTTCTTGTTTTCCGTCTGGACTGCGGTGTTGGTTTGCACGACCCGTATGAAACCGGTAAATCGGGATATTATAATATTCCGAAGTTCAAGGACAGCCTGGCGCTACACTTTGCTATCGGTTATCCGTTCTAAATGTACATTTTGACTAAATAGCGATAAAGAATGAACTAAAATTCGTCCATATCTGCTAGATTTTTTTGTACATTTGCCGATGTTATCAACCGTGATACACTAACCTTTTTAAATAATAACTGATATGAAACCAACTTTATTCTTATTGGCAGCCGGAATGGGCAGCCGTTATGGTGGCTTGAAACAACTGGACGGACTGGGTCCTAATGGCGAAACTATTATGGATTATTCCATTTATGATGCTATCAATGCCGGGTTTGGCAAGCTTGTTTTTGTTATCCGTAAAGACTTCGAACAGGATTTCCGTGATAAAATCATTTCCAAATATGAAGGCCATATCCCTTGCGAGCTGGTATTTCAGGAACTGAATGCTCTTCCCGAAGGGTTTACCTGTCCGGCAGACCGTACCAAACCTTGGGGAACGAACCATGCCGTAATGATGGGTGCCGATGTGATAAAGGAACCGTTTGCCGTTATCAACTGCGATGACTTTTATGGTCGCGACTCTTTCCAGACGATGGGTAAATTCTTGTCCGCACTTCCCGAAGGCTCTAAGAATGTATATTCAATGGTGGGCTTCCGTATCGGAAATACATTGAGTGATAGCGGTACGGTGTCTCGCGGGCTTTGCGGTACGGATGCAAACAATCTGCTTACTTCCGTAGTGGAGCGTACCAAAATTCAGCGCATAGACGGTGAGGTGAAATACGTTGACGATAACGGAGAATGGACATCTACTCCTGAAACGACTCCGGTCAGCATGAACTTCTGGGGCTTTACTCACGATTATTTCGCATATAGTAATGAGTTTTTCAAGACTTTCCTGAGCGACCCTAAGAACATGGAGAACCTGAAGAGCGAATTCTTCATTCCGTTGATGGTGGATAAATTGATTAATGACGGCACCGCTACTTGCGAAGTGCTTGATACCACCAGCAAATGGTTCGGTGTAACCTATCCGGAAGACCGCCAGAGTGTAGTCGATAAAATCCAGGCATTGGTAGATGCCGGTGAATACCCTGCTAAACTTTTCTAAGGGTATCCGACATTCAGAATATAACGAAGCATCTCCTCTCTTAATATAAAGAGAAGAGGCGCTTCTTCTTTATATATCTGCAGAGTTGCGGTACATCTGCGGCGTCATTCCTACATGGCGCTTAAAGAATTTGTTGAAGAAAGCTGCATTATTGAAACCTAAGGTCAATGCGATATCTTTCACCGGTGTATTGCTGGTGCGCAGTTGTGTTTTGGCATCAACGATGAGAGCATCGTTGATGATTTCCATAGCTGTACATCCTGCTTCTTTTTTTAACTATCCGGCAAAGGGCTGACGGAGTCGTTTGCATCTCTTTGGCATAGTATGACATTTGGTGTTGCCGGGTATAGTCGGCATGTACCAACCGTACAAAAAGTCGGTATTGCTGAAAATGTTTGCTACCGGGAGTTTCTTTTATTCTGGCATGTTCCGGGCAAAGCTCGGATATTCCTTGCAGCATAAGGTGTAATAAGTTTTCCAATACATTTGGGCTTATCTGTTGACTGACTGTTTTATACATATGCGCCAATACTGTGAACGTTCCCCGGTAGAGTTGGAAAGTAACCTTTGGCAATGGTAGAACAAAATGCTCTCCGATTATGTGGAATTTATCCATCATGCTTTTGCCCATGAATGCATCGTGAATAAGTTGTTGGGAGAAGACTACCACATGTAGCCGGAGATCTTCGGATGCCATTGACAATTGAATGAATGTTTCCGGTGGAATAACTATGAGGGTATTAGGACCAATCCGGTAATTGGTGAAATTTATCGTCAGTTTCAATCCTCCTTCTACGCAAAGAGCGAAAACACCGGTTGCCGTCTGATGCGATTGTGTCAGTTGTTGCCTCAATTCTTCGGCTGTAACGTTTTCATAAGCGATGAAGCTTTTACTGATACTGAATTTGGATGTGCTCATATGTTGGATGTTTTACTATTGCAAAAATGGAAGATATTAGTGTATTATCGGGTGAAATAATAGTTAATAATCAGTCTTATCTATTCCTCTCCTCCGTTAAATAAGCTAAATATGTAAATAATGGAATATGTTTTGCCATAATAGGATGTTGATTTTTCTTCGTTCTTTTGCTATATAAGTGTTTTAGCCCGACCTTTGCGCATCTCTTCAGATTGATACTATGAATAGACATTGGCTTATGTGTTCCGGTACTTTTATGTGTTCTCCTTTTATAATAGGAATTATTCCTTCGCATACATTGATTATTGTTTTATTATTGATAATTATCATTGGATTGTTTGCTTATATTCTCCGTATGCGGGTGAGGTTGCACACGGAAGATGAAAAGTTGCTGAATACGGCTGCCGAACAGCTGTTTGACGTGTGGCCGGTTAGTGTTATTATCATAGATATAAAGGGACGTATCAATCGCGTCAATAATCAATTAATTGAGAAACTACAACTGGACAGGGCGGATTTGTTGGGGAAAGATATAACTTCCGTGCTGGAAGTCATATGTGATAAGGAAAACAGATTGCCTCACTTTTTTGCAGGAGATACAAGAAGGCAAGGAACGGGTCATATCACTCTCTGCCAATAGCTTTGTGTGCGAACCGAAACGGAGAATCAGCTTTCTGATAGAAGGTTCGCTGGTCGGCATTTATGAAGGTAACAATTATCGAGAATTATCCTTTATTACAGGAATGTGCTTGAAGAGCGCACACAGATGCGTTTGTTGAATATAGCCTTGAGTCGGATGCAAATATTCCAGTGGTCGCATGAGATGGACAGAGACTTGATGGTGATTGACCCACGATATTTTGAGTACTTAGGAATACCGACTAAGGATTACACGATGACTACCAAAGAATTTATGGGTTACCTGCATCCGGATGACGTAGATAATGTAATCGGTGCTTTGGCTTCCCAATTGGGAGGGAATCTGAATGAAAGCCTTATCCCCTATCGCTTGCGGCGGCAAGACGGCACTTGGGAATGG
Organism: Bacteroides sp.; assembly: GCA_021203515.1. Classification (GTDB taxonomy): domain Bacteria; phylum Bacteroidota; class Bacteroidia; order Bacteroidales; family Bacteroidaceae; genus Bacteroides. Next base: position 29,412 of record JAJQAY010000083.1, read on the forward strand.
TTCGAGGTGCAATCTACCTATGTAGGGCAGTTGGCTGATGCGCCTTTCCGTGTGATTGGTATCTGCATGAGTACGCAGAAATACAAGGATACCGAAGCACGACTAAACGAAGCTTTACAGGAAGCGCAACGTAGCGACCAACTGAAAAGTATGTTCCTTGCTAACATGAGCCATAAAATTCGTACTCCGCTCAATGCAATCGTAGGTTTCTCCACTTTACTGGCTTCTGAAGAGGCAGAACTGAGCCGCGAGGAAATTAGCGAGTTTTCCAATTTGATTGAGAAGAATAGCGAGACACTGACGGTCTTAATTTCGGATATTCTCGATTTGTCGAAGATTGAGTCGAATACGATGGAATTCAGTATACAGCATGTTTCCCTCAATAAGATTTTGGCTGATATCGGAAAGATACATAAGATGAATATGCCGGACGGGGTGGAAATGATATTGGATATGCCCGAACAGGAGCTTTGGATAGATACGGACCCGATGCGCCTGGGACAGGTGGTAAACAATCTGATAAACAATGCCGTGAAGTTTACCCATGAAGGGCATATTTGCCTGGGCTACCATCAGAGCGGCTCGGAAACGATAGAACTGTTCCTGCGGGATACCGGCACGGGAATATCCGAAGAAGTATTATCGCATGTCTTCGAGCGTTTCTTTAAAGAAAATGCGTTTGTGCAAGGAACAGGGTTGGGATTGCCTATCTGCAAAAATATCGTAGAACATCTGAACGGCACTATCGGCGTTACTTCCAAAGAGGGTGAAGGAACTTGCTTTACCGTGACCCTGCCCTTGGTCGCCTCCTGATATATTTATCCGCTTTCCTCACTATATCCGGCTGAAAATCGCTACCTTTGCGGCCGTAAACGATTTAGATTATGATATCAGTAGAAGGACTGAAGGTAGAATTCAATGCTACACCTTTGTTCGAAGACGTCTCTTACGTTATCAATAAAAAGGACCGCATAGCCCTGGTGGGTAAGAATGGTGCGGGAAAATCTACCATGCTCAAGATATTGGCAGGATTGCAACAACCCACTTCCGGTGTTGTGGCTGTTCCCCGTGAATGCACTATCGGCTACCTGCCCCAAGTAATGATACTTAGTGACGAACGTACCGTGATGGAAGAGGCGGAGCTTGCTTTCGACCATATCTTCGAAATGCAGGCGGACATCAAACGCATGAACCAACAGCTTGCCGAACGCTCCGATTACGATAGCGAAGACTACCAGAAACTTATCGACCGCTTTACCCACGAGAACGAACGCTTCCTGATGATGGGTGGCACGAACTATCGCGCCGAGATTGAACGTACCTTGCAAGGATTGGGTTTCAGCCGTGCCGACTTCGAACGTTCGACGAGCGAATTTTCCGGTGGATGGCGTATGCGTATCGAACTTGCCAAACTGCTGCTGCGTCGTCCCAATGTATTGTTGCTCGACGAACCTACCAACCACCTCGACATTGAGAGTATCCAATGGCTGGAGAACTTTCTCTCCACCCGCGCCAATGCAGTGGTGCTCGTCAGCCACGACCGCGCTTTCCTGAACAATGTCACCACCCGCACTATCGAAATTACCTGCGGACGCATCTACGATTATAAAGTAAAGTATGACGAGTTTGTTGTGTTGCGCAAAGAACGCCGCGAACAGCAACTCCGTGCCTACGAAAACCAGCAAAAGCAGATACAAGATACGGAAGACTTCATCGAGCGCTTCCGCTACAAAGCCACCAAAGCCGTGCAGGTGCAGAGCCGCATCAAGCAGTTGGAGAAGATAGAACGCATCGAAGTGGACGAAGAAGACAATTCGGCGTTGAGGCTGAAGTTCGTGTGTAGCAGTCGTAGCGGTAACTATCCCGTCATCTGCGAAGATGTGGGCAAGGCATACGGCGACCATGTCATTTTTCACGATGTGAACCTCACGATTAATCGTGGCGAGAAGGTGGCTTTCGTCGGCAAGAACGGTGAAGGTAAGTCAACCCTTGTCAAGTGCGTCATGGATGAAATTACGGATTATACCGGTAAGCTGACCTTGGGACACAATGTGCAAATCGGCTATTTCGCACAGAACCAGGCGCAACTGTTGGACGATAGCCTGACGGTGTTCAACACCATCGACCGGGTGGCGGTGGGCGACATCCGGACAAAGATACGCGACATTCTCGGAGCTTTCATGTTTGGCGGCGAGGCTTCGGACAAGAAGGTCAAAGTGCTGTCCGGCGGAGAGCGCACACATCTTGCCATGATTAAGCTTCTGCTCGAACCGGTGAACTTCCTGATACTGGACGAACCGACCAATCACCTCGATATGCGCTCGAAGGATGTACTGAAAGATGCCATCCGCGAATTTGACGGTACGGTGATAATTGTCAGCCACGACCGTGATTTCCTGGACGGACTTGCGACTAAAGTATATGAGTTCAGTGGCGGATTGGTGAAAGAACACCTGGGCGGCATCTACGACTTCCTGCAAAAGAAGCAGATTGAAAGCCTGAACGAATTGCAGAAATCACCTGCACTTTCCGCTTTTCCTTCGGCCGGCAAAAACACTTCCGCCAACGGTGCGGATGCTTCGCAGCCTTCACCTACAAAACTATCTTATGAGGAACAGAAGGAACTGAACAAGAAGTTGAAGAAGCTGGAACGCCGCGTGTCCGATTGCGAAGCCGAAATAGAACAGACGGAAGCCGCCATCGCCATTCTCGAAGCAAAGATGGCTACACCGGAAGGGTCTGCGGATATGTCTTTCTATGAGCAACACCAGAAGTTGAAGGCGCAACTGGATCGCGTCATGGAAGAGTGGGATACCGCTTCGACCGAACTGGAAGCGGCACGCAACACATAAGAACACACCTTTATGAGAGATAAAGAGAACAACTATTTTAATTTTATATAAGTATGAGAGTTATTAATTATTTACCTATCGCAGCATTCTGTCTGATGGCGGCATCCTGCGGCACCGGCAAGAAGCAAGCCGAACTTACGGGCGGCATTCAGCTGGCCAATCTTGACACAACGGCTTTGCCGGGTACTGACTTTTACCAATACGCTTGTGGCGGTTGGATGAAGAACAATCCTATTCCTGCCGAATATTCTCAATATGGTTCTTTCACCATTCTGGCAGAAAACAACCGGAAACAAATTCAGGGACTTATCGAAGAACTGGCCGCTACCCAGCACGAAGCCGGTAGCGTTGCCCAAAAGGTGGGCGACCTCTATAAGATAGTGATGGACAGCGTGAAGCTGAACAACGACGGCGTGACTCCTATCAAGGCTGAACTGGAACAACTGGGAGCATTGAAAGACACAAAAGAAGTCTATGCTTTGCTGGGCAACCTGCAGAAAAAGGGAATTGTTGCCTACAATGTAGTCTATGTAGGCGCAGACGAAATGAACAGTTCGATGAATGCCGTTCAGACTTACCAGACCGGTTTGAGTATGGGCGAACGCGAATACTACCTGGAGAATGACGAGGCAACCGCTAAAATTCGTAATGCCTTCCGTGCCCACGTGCAGAAGATGTATCAACTGGTCGGCTTCGATGAGGCTACCGCCAAGAAGGGAATGGAAGTGGTGATGGCTGTGGAGACACGTCTTGCCAAGGCATACCGTTCGCGCACCGAGTTGCGCGACCCCCATGCCAACTATAACAAGATGAGCATGGAGCAGATAAAGAAGGATTATCCCACATTTGACTGGGATGCCTATCTGTCTGCCCTGGACTTGAAAGATGTAAAAGAAATCATTGTTGGCCAGTCTGCTTCCCTGAAAGCGGCCGCCGACATCCTGAATACATTGCCTGCCGAGCAGCAAGCTCTGTACTTGCAATGGAAATTGATTGATGCGTCTGCGGGTTGTCTGAGTGATGCCATTGCCGAACAGAACTTTGACTTCTTCGAACGCACCATGAGTGGTACGCAAGAAATGCAGCCCCGCTGGAAGAGAGCCGTCGGCACGGTAAGTTCTGCTTTGGGCGAAGCCGTAGGCCAGATGTACGTAGAGAAGTATTTCCCCGCTACAGCCAAGGAACGCATGGTGGCTTTGGTGAAGAACTTGCAGGATAACCTGGGCGAACGTATCCAAAACCTGAGCTGGATGGGCGACTCCACCAAAGTGAAAGCTTTGGAGAAGCTGGCCACTTTCCATGTAAAAATCGGTTATCCTGATAAGTGGAAAGACTATTCCACTTTGGAAATCAAGGACGATTCCTTCTGGGCAAATATGGAACGTGCCAATAAATGGGGACATGCCGAGATGGTGGCTAAAGCCGGTAAGCCTGTAGATAAAGACGAGTGGCTGATGACTCCGCAGACCGTGAATGCTTATTATAACCCCACTACCAACGAAATCTGTTTCCCTGCCGGCATCCTGCAATATCCGTTCTTCGATATGAGTGCCGACGATGCCTTCAACTACGGCGCTATCGGTGTGGTTATCGGCCATGAAATGACTCACGGTTTCGATGACCAGGGGCGCCAATACGACAAAGAAGGCAACCTGAAAGACTGGTGGACGGAAGAAGACTCCAAACGCTTTGACGAACGTGCGCAGGTGATGGTGAATTTCTTTGATAGCATCGAAGTTGCTCCGGGCGTATATGGCAACGGCCGTATGACGCTGGGTGAGAACATTGCCGATCATGGCGGTTTGCAAGTATCTTTCCAGGCTTTCAAGAAGGCTACTGCCAATGCTCCTTTGGCCGACAAGGATGGTTTTACTCCCGAACAACGTTTCTTCCTGGCTTATGCCAGCGTGTGGGCTAATGATATTCGTCCCGAAGAAATCCTGAACCGTACGAAGAGAGATGTACACGCTCTGGGCAAATGGCGCGTAGACGGTGCTCTGCCGCAGATTGATGCCTGGTACGAAGCATTCAATATAACGGAGGAAGACCCGATGTTCCTGCCGAAAGAAAAGCGGGTATCTATCTGGTAATCTCCCTTCCTATTATTATTCAGTCCCGTCGTACAAGTTGTTGATGCTTGTGCGACGGGACTTTTTTGTGCTGATAATGTGTGCTTTGTAGTTTTCCTCGGTGGGGAACGCCAGTTTCCCCGGTGAGAAACGCTCGTTTCCTCGGTGGGGAACGACCGTTCCCACGATAGGAAACGCGAGTTCCCATTAGGGGAAACTGTCGTTCCCATTAGGGGAACGAGCGTTTCCATCAGAGGAAACGGGCGCCCTCTCCTGAAAGTACGAAGTAAAGAATGCCTTCCTTTCTAAATTATACCTAATTTATTGTATATGAATGTATGTGCGAACAAACAAAATTAGTAACTTTGCATATCAAATACTAAAACATACGCATACTTTATTAATAAGCAAAACCCATGTCTGAAACTAAAAGAATTAAAACAGCTCTGGTATCCGTTTACCATAAAGAAGGTTTGGACGAAATCATTACCAAACTGCATGAAGAAGGAGTAGAATTCATGTCGACCGGTGGAACCCGTCAGTTTATCGAATCCTTAGGCTATCCCTGCAAGGCAGTGGAAGACCTCACTACCTACCCTTCCATTTTAGGTGGACGCGTCAAGACCCTGCATCCGAAGATATTCGGTGGTGTTCTTTGCCGTCGCGGATTGGAGCAAGACATGCAACAGATAGAGAAATATGAAATTCCCGAAATAGACCTCGTCATCGTCGATTTGTATCCCTTTGAAGCAACCGTTGCCAGTGGTGCCGAGGAACCTGCTATCATCGAGAAGATTGATATAGGCGGCATCTCCCTGATACGTGCCGCTGCCAAGAATTACAACGACGTGGTTATCATTGCTTCGCAAGGACAATACCAGCCCTTCCGCGATATGCTGATGGAGCACGGCGCCGTTACTTCGCTCGAAGAACGCCGTTGGTTTGCCAAAGAGGCTTTTGCCGTTTCTTCCCACTACGACTCGGCCATCTTCAACTATTTCGATGGAGAAGAAGGCTCGGCATTCCGCCAGTCGGCCAATAATCAGAAGACGTTGCGCTATGGCGAGAACCCGCATCAGAAGGGTTACTTCTACGGTAACATCGATGCCATGTTCGACCAAATCCACGGGAAGGAAATCTCCTACAACAGCCTGCTCGACATCAATGCGGCGGTCGACCTGATAGACGAATTTACGGATACCACGTTTGCTATCCTGAAACATAATAACGCTTGCGGGCTGGCTTCGCGCCCCACTGTGCTGGAGGCATGGAACGATGCACTTGCCGGTGACCCGGTTTCGGCTTTCGGCGGTGTGCTCATCACCAATGCCGTGATTGACAAAGAAGCGGCCGAGGAAATCAACAAGATATTCTTTGAAGTTATCATCGCTCCCGACTATGATGTGGATGCGCTGGAAATTCTCGGTCAGAAGAAGAACCGCATTATCCTGGTGCGCAAAGAGGCCTCTCTGCCCAAGAAGCAGTTCCGCTCTTTGCTGAACGGTGTGCTGGTGCAAGACCGTGACCTCAAGGTGGAGACTCCCGAAGACTTGAAGACGGTGACCACTAAAGAACCTACCGCACAGGAGATTGAAGATATGCTGTTCGCCAACAAGATTGTGAAGAACAGCAAGTCCAATGCCATCGTACTGGCCAAGGGCAAGCAACTGCTGGCAAGCGGTGTCGGTCAGACGAGCCGTGTGGATGCACTGAAGCAAGCCATCGAGAAAGCCCGGAACTTCGGTTTCGACCTGAACGGGGCGGTCATGGCAAGCGATGCTTTCTTCCCCTTCCCCGATTGTGTGGAGATTGCGGACAAGGAAGGTGTCAAAGCAGTTATTCAGCCGGGTAGCAGCATCAAAAACCAACTCTCGTTCGACTATTGCAACGAGCATGGCATCGCGATGGTGATTACCGGTTTCCGTCATTTCAAACACTAATAGATTTCAGATTTTAGATTTCAGATTTATGATGGACTGTATCCCATCGGACATGTTGGCATCACTCATAAATCTGAAATCTGAAATCATAAATTATAAATCATAAATCAACATGGGATTATTCTCTTTTACACAAGGGATAGCGATGGACCTTGGCACAGCCAATACCATCATCACAACAAACGGTAAGATTGTGGTGGATGAACCTTCGGTAGTGGCGTTGGACCGTCGTACAGACAAGATGATTGCCGTGGGCGAGAAGGCAAAGCTGATGCACGAAAAGACCCACGAAAATATACGTACCATCCATCCCCTGCGCGACGGCGTGATTGCCGACTTCTATGCTTGCGAGCAGATGATACGCGGACTTATCAAGATGGTGAACAATCGCAACCGGTTGTTCTCTCCTTCACTCCGCATGGTAATCGGCGTTCCGTCGGGAAGCACCGAAGTAGAACTTCGTGCCGTGCGCGACTCTGCCGAACATGCAGGCGGACGTGACGTTTATCTGATTTTCGAACCGATGGCCGCCGCTATCGGTATCGGCATCGATGTAGAGGCACCGGAAGGCAACATGATTGTCGATATAGGTGGTGGCTCTACGGAAATCGCCGTTATCTCCCTGGGAGGTATTGTCAGCAACAACTCCATCCGCATTGCCGGCAACGACTTGACTGCCGACATCCAGGAATACATGAGCCGCCAACACAATGTGAAGGTCAGCGAACGTATGGCAGAGCGTATCAAGATTAATGTAGGTGCGGCCCTGACCGAACTTGGCGAGGATGCTCCCGAAGACTATATCGTTCATGGTCCGAACCGCATCACGGCCTTGCCGATGGAAGTGCCCGTATGCTATCAGGAAGTGGCACACTGTCTGGAGAAGTCCATCTCCAAGATTGAAACCGCCACCCTGAGTGCATTGGAGAATACGCCTCCCGAACTGTATGCCGACATCGTGCACAACGGTATCTACCTGGCCGGTGGCGGTGCTTTGCTTCGTGGACTCGACAAACGTCTGACTGATAAAATAAACATACCGTTCCACATTGCGGAAGACCCCTTGCATGCCGTTGCCAAAGGTGCCGGCGTTGCGCTGAAGAACGTTGACCGCTTCTCATTCCTGATGAGATAAGCGTATGCGAAATTTACTGAACTTTCTCGTTAAATATAATTACTGGTTCCTCTTTCTTTTGTTAGAGGTAGCCAGTTTTGTTTTATTGTTTCGCTTCAACCATTATCAGCAGAGTGTGTATTTCACATCGGCCAATGGATTGGCGGGGAAGGTTTATGAGGTTTCGGGCGGCATTAGTTCCTACTTTCATCTGAAGTCGGTCAATGAAGATTTGCTCGACCGGAATATGTGGCTGGAACAACGGGCGGCATTCCTGGAAAAGATGCTGCTGGAGCAGGGACTGGACTCGGTGAAGTTGTACAGCCTTGAACGCTTGGCTCCGGTAGATTATCGCATCTTTAAAGCCAGTGTCATCAAGAACAGTTTGAATAAGGCGGACAATTATATTACGCTCAACCGCGGTGCGGCGGCAGGTATTCGTCCGGAAATGGGCGTTGTGGATGCCAATGGTGTGGTGGGCATCGTGTATAAGACGTCTCCCCGGTATTCGTTGGTCATTCCGTTGCTGAACAGCAAGTCCAGCATCAGTTGCAAGATTGTGGGCAGCGCCTATTTCGGTTATCTGAAGTGGGAGGGAGGAGACTCGCGTTATGCCTATTTGAAGGACTTGCCGCGTCATGCCGAGTTCAACTTGGGCGATACGGTGGTCACCAGCGGCTATTCTACGGTATTCCCCGAAGGAGTTATGGTAGGTACGGTTGATGATATGGCCGATTCGCACGACGGACTTTCATATTTATTGAAGATAAGACTGGCTACGGACTTTGGAAAGGTGAGCAATGTGCGCGTCATAGCACGCACGGGGCAGGATGAACAGAAGAAGTTGGAAGAAGAAGAAGGAAAATAGACGGAAGTTGTCAATTGTCAATTCTAAAGAAGAATGGTTATCAATTATTTGCATAAGATAGGGTGGTTTATCGGTTTGGTACTGTTGCAGGTGCTGATACTGAACAATGTGCATATGGCCGGGTATGCCACTCCATTTCTATATATCTACCTGATATTGAAGTTTGAGTCGGACGTATCGCGCAATGCTTTGATGTTGTGGGCGTTCTTCCTCGGACTGACGGTCGATATATTTTCGGATACTCCGGGAATGAATGCGGCGGCTATCGTGCTGCTGGCTTTCGTGCGGCCTACTTTCCTGCGCTTGTTTACTCCCCGCGATACACCGGATATGTTGGCACCCGCCGCCCGTACGATTGGATTTTCTTCTTTCTTGAAATATTTGATAATCTGTGTTTTGGTACACCACGGCATACTACTTACTATTGAATTCTTTTCTTTTGCCAACATCGGAGTATTGTTACTCAGGATTGTGGCAAGTTCATTGCTGACGGTGGTCTGCATTATGGCGATAGAGGGAATTCGGAAGAAGCAACCGCCCTTGTAATTAGTAATTTGTAATTAGTAATTCGTATTTTTCTTAAATGAAAGACTATACACTGGAGAAACGAAAATATGTGATAGGCATGGCGGCTGTCGTCATTGTCCTCATTTATGCGCTTCGACTGTTCGACTTGCAAATCATGACGGATGATTACAAGAAGAATGCAGACAGTAATGCCTTCCTGAATAAGATACAATACCCTTTGCGCGGAGCCATTTACGACCGCACTGGCAAGTTGCTGGTGTTCAATCAGCCGGCCTATGATATAACTTTTGTCCCGCGTGAGGTGACGCAACTTGATACGCTGGACTTCTGCCGGGCGCTGAACATCACCCACGAACAGTTCCAGAAGCGAATGAAGGACGTGAGGAACCGCTGGATGAATCCCGGTTATTCCAAATACACGCATCAGGTATTCATGACGCAACTCTCTGCCGAGGAGTGCGGGGTGTTTCAGGAAAAGCTGTTCAAGTTTCCTGGTTTCTATATTCAGCGGCGTATCATCCGGCAATATACTTATAATTCTGCGGCCCATACGTTGGGTGATATTGGCGAAGTTTCCAAGAAAGATATTGAAGCGGATAACTATTATATTCGCGGTGACTATATCGGAATGCAGGGCATCGAGAAATCTTACGAGAAATACCTGCGTGGAGAAAAGGGCGTAGAGATTTTGCTTCGCGATGCGCACGGGCGTATTCAGGGGCATTATATGGATGGAAAGCTCGACCGTCCTTCCGTGCCCGGCAAGAACCTGACTTTAGGGATAGACATCGAATTGCAAAGACTGGGCGAACGCTTGTTGCAACATAAGATTGGAGCGATTGTCGCCATCGAGCCTGCTACGGGCGAAATACTTTGCATGGTTTCTTCACCGACTTTTGACCCTCACCTGATGATTGGCCGCCAACGTGGAAAAAACCACCGGATGCTGCAAATGGATAAACGGAAACCTTTGCTGAACCGGGCAATCATGGGTGCTTATCCGCCAGGGTCGACTTTCAAGACGGCGCAGGCGCTGACGTTCTTGCAGGAAGAGATTATTCACGAAGATTATCCTGCTTTTCCTTGTGCGCACGGCTTCAACTATGGTAGTTTGCACGTGGGATGTCACGGACATGCTTCTCCTTTGCCTTTAGTACCGGCAATCGCTACTTCCTGCAACTCTTACTTCTGTTGGGGATTGTTCAGGATGTTCAGCGATAAGAAATACGGTTCCCCTCAGAATGCCATTACCGTATGGAAGGATCACATGGTGTCGCAGGGGTTCGGCTATCGTCTGGGTACGGACCTTCCCGGCGAGCAGCGCGGACTAATCCCGAATGCGAAGTTCTATGATAAAGCCTATCGCGGCTCCTGGAACGGACTGACGGTTATCAGTATAGCCATCGGCCAGGGCGAAATTCTGGCTACTCCTTTGCAGATAGCCAATCTGGGGGCGACCATTGCCAACCGGGGGCATTTCATTACTCCGCACATCGTGAAGGAAATACAAGATAACGAACTGGATAGCATCTACCGGACTCCGCGCTATCCCACCATCGACCGCGAATATTACGAGGAAGTGGTGAAAGGTATGCGTGCAGCCGTCACCGGAAGTACGGGTAGTGCTACTTGCCGCATGGTCGGTGCTATGTTGTCGGGCGTGGAAGCCTGCGGTAAGACGGGTACGGCGCAAAATCGCGGAAAAGACCACTCTGTCTTTATGGGCTTTGCACCGATGGACAATCCCAAGATTGCCATCGCAGTCTATGTGGAGAATGGCGGCTTTGGCGCTACTTATGGAGTACCTATCGGTGCTATGATGATGGATCAGTATTTACACGGAAAACTATCTCCCGAAAATGAGATACGGGCGGAAGAGTTTAGTAACCGCGTTATATTGTATGGTGACGAAGAGAGATAAACATTAAGGTATTAGGTATTAACTATGCAGATTGCAGCCGCACCTAATACTTAATATCTAATACTTAATACTTAATAAAATTAGTTGGGTCGTGACGAGAAGAGGTAGTATATGGAAATCATTGGATTGGGTGACGATTGTCGTTTACCTGATGCTGATTACTTTTGGCTGGTTTAGCGTGTGCGGGGCAAGTTATGATTATAGCGACCGCGATTTCCTTGATTTCTCTACCCGTGCGGGTAAGCAGTTTGTGTGGATAATCTGCTCCTTTGGGCTAGGCTTTGTGTTGCTGATGCTGGAGGATACGCTGTATGACATGTTTGCATACCTTATATATATAGGGTTGATGCTGCTGCTCATTGTCACGATATTCATAGCTCCCGATACGAAAGGGTCGCGTTCGTGGCTGATACTGGGGCCGGTCAGTTTGCAGCCGGCGGAGTTTGCCAAGTTTGCAACGGCACTGGCGCTTGCCAAGTATATGAGTGCCTACTCCTTCACCATGAAAAACTGGAAGCATGCGGCAGCGCTGGTTTTCTTTATATTGTTTCCCATGATGCTGATTATTCTTCAGCGGGAGACGGGGTCTGCATTGGTATATACGGCTTTCTTCCTGATGCTTTATCGCGAAGGCATGCCCGGCGTGGTACTCTTCTCCGGACTTTGCGCGGTGGTTTATTTCGTGGTAGGCATTCGCTTCGACCAGGTGTTTATTGCGGATACTCCGACGCCTATCGGAGAGTTTGCCGTGTTGTCGATGGTATTGCTCTTTGCCGGCGGCATGGTGTGGGTGTATAAGAAGAAATGGCAACCGGTATGGCATATCATAGGCGGCTCGTGTGTGGTGTTGCTGATTGCTTATCTTATATCGGAATATATCACTCCTTTCAATCTTATATGGGTGCAGTGGGGATTGTGCGTGGTTGTAGTATGCTACTTATTCATTCTTTCTCTGAGCGAGCGCCATATCAGCTATTTCCTGATAGGATTGTTTGCAATCGGTTCGATAGGTTTTCTCTATTCCAGTGATTACTTCTTTAACAAGGTGTTGGAACCTCACCAGCAGATACGTATCAAGGTGGTGCTCGGCATGGAAGAAGACCTTGCAGGGGCGGGGTATAATGTCAATCAGTCGAAGATAGCTATAGGCTCCGGCGGACTGACGGGAAAAGGCTTCCTGAACGGTACACAAACCAAGTTGAAATATGTGCCCGAACAGGATACGGACTTTATCTTCTGTACGGTGGGTGAAGAAGAAGGATTTGTGGGCTCTACGGCAGTGTTGTTCTTGTTTCTCGTTCTGATACTTCGGCTGATAGTGTTGGCAGAGCGCCAGCAGTCTGCATTCGGGAGGGTGTATGGGTATTCGGTGCTAAGCATCTTCCTGTTCCATCTGTTTATCAATATCGGGATGGTGCTGGGCTTGACGCCCGTAATCGGTATTCCGTTGCCTTTCTTCAGTTACGGAGGCTCTTCGTTGTGGGGCTTCACGATTTTGCTGTTTATCTTTCTGCGTATCGATGCGGGGAGAAACAGGAGATTGGTGTAGTCGGTAATCGGCTCTTATCGTTCCAACTTAATTCCTACGTCGTTGATGCCGGGCAGTGTTTCATCCGGTAGGGTATAGGCTATTTTGAACCGGTAGTCTCCGGGTTTCCCTATCTTGATGCTCCCGATGAAGAATGCCGACTGATACAAACCGCCACAGCCATCGCCTTTCCATATTCCTTCTTTATCTGCCAAAATAGCCTGTAAGGTATCTACGGGTATCTTGTTGATTTCCGGTCCTTCGTAATGAACAGAAAGGTTGATGTTTTGGTAAGGGCAGTCGTTCCGGTTGCGTATTTCTACGGAGAGTTTGTAGTAGGTCTGTGAGTCGGGAACCGCGACATTAAAGAGCAGCGTGTCCTGTCGCCTCCAGCCCTCTTGCGGAATAGACTGAAAAGCGTGATATACTGTCTGTTTATCGCAAGCGCTGAGTGCGCCTGCGATAAACAGCAGAATTATACATTTCAGAGTTCCTCTCTTATTCTTGAACAGGTTTGTCATTTTGAGCGGGTTTATCTCCTTGAGGTCTGGGCTTGTTGTTGTGAGGACGTCTGCGGTTATTGTTGTTCCGCTGCGAACGTTCTCCCTGTCCGGACGGTTGCTCACTACCCTGTCTGGCTGATTGCTCGCCGTTTTGCCTGGGCGGTTGTTCGCCGTTTTGTCTGGGTGGCCTGCCTTGCCGGGGTTGTTCTTGGGAGCGTCTGTTCTCGCCTTGTCTACTTTCCCTTTGTCTGGGTTGTTCTTGTCTAGGTTGTTCTTTGGTTTGTTGACCCGACGTTTGTTCTTCACCTTGCGGACGGCTGCCGGTGTTCTTTTCCTCTTCTTGTTCCGGTTACTATTTCCGGCATCATTCCCTGCACCTGCACCGTTCCTGTTTCCGTTGTTTCCTTCTCCTCCGTTTCTGCTTCTGCGGTTACGGTCGAAGCGGGTCAGACTTTCCTGCTCCAGTAAGTCTACCGGCTTTTTAGGTTCTGCCTGGGGTGCCTCTTCTGCCAGGCTATCCGGCTTGATGCCCCGCTTGTTCAGGTTGATAACCTCGAATGCACGTCTTCCGCTGATAGTAACCAGGTTGGCGGGAATATTCTTGTCGCTGGAATAAGTCACCTGATTGCTGAGTATGTCGGCCTTGAAGAAATAGAAGATACCGTCTTTGGTTTCCAGTTCCATTTCTCTGGAAGGCAGGCGCTTTTGTGCCTCCACATAGTAGTCCACCTCATAGTTGAGGCAGCATTTCAACTTGGCACATTGCCCTGCCAGTTTCTGCGGGTTCAGGGAGATATCCTGAAAGCGGGCGGCGCTGGTCGATACGGACACGAAAGAAGTCATCCACGTGGCACAGCACAGCTCACGTCCGCAAGGGCCGATACCGCCGATGCGTCCGGCTTCCTGACGGGAACCGATTTGCTTCATCTCGATGCGCACATGGAAAGCGTCGGCAAGAACTTTAATCAGTTGGCGGAAGTCCACACGCTCGTCGGCAATGTAGTAGAAGATAGCCTTGTTGCCGTCTCCCTGATACTCCACATCCCCGATTTTCATATTGAGGTTCAGGTTCAGGGCGATCTGGCGGGCGCGGATCATAGTGCTATGTTCGCGTGCCTTGGCCTCATTGTATTTATCCATATCCACCTGCTTTGCTTTCCGGTAGATACGTTTGATGTCGGCCTCCGATTTGATGTTTGCTTTCCGCATCTGTAGCGGAACGAGGCATCCCGTTAGGGTCACCACACCGATGTCATGTCCCGGAGTAGCCTCTACAGCTACGATGTCCCCTTTTTCCACAGGGATTTTATTGCTGTTGCGGAAATACCCTTTACGGGTGTTCTTGAACTGAACTTCCACCAAATCCGACTCTTCGGCATTGCCCGGTATGTCGGCAAGCCAGTCGTAGGTATTCAGTTGCTTGTCCTGCCTGCCGCAACTCTTGCAACAGAGACATCCGCTTCCGTTATGTAGTTTAAATTCCATTCTTTTATCTATTGTTTTAATAATACAATCATTTTCAGTGAGAAGTCGAAGAATACCATACGGGCATTCACGTTTTGCTCGATGTGTACCTGTGCTTCGCTCAGTTCATTCATGATGCCTATCACGTTCCGCTCGTTGACAAACGGGGCGAAGCGGGTGGCGAAGTTCTGCTCCGGCAGGGTCATATAGTTTATTTCCTTGCGGTGCAGGTTGTATATGAAGTTCTCCCGTGTCATGCGCTGGCAGTATCCCAGGAAGTTCTTTTGGCGTTCCCGTCCCATGCCGGCCAGTTGCTCGCTCCATTGTTTCATCTCCCGTATCTTCCGTTGGTAAGAGAGACGCATCAGGCTGACAAACAGTTCGAAGAAAAGCTCGTTTTCCTCGTTCAGGTGAATGGTCTCTAATGCCTTGATAAAATCTCCGTTTGCCAGATGAGCGATAGTCTGGCTATCCACCGGCTGCACGCCGAATTTCTGTTGCAGAGCGTCGGCAATATCCGCTTCTTCTATCTTGCGTATGTTGAAACGCTGCGTACGGCTGAGGATGGTGGGCAGTATCATTTCCGGTGCTTCGGATACTAATAAGAAGACGGTTTTCTCCGGCGGCTCTTCCAGTAGTTTCAGCAACTTGTTGGCACAGACTTCGTGCATCTTTTCCGGCAACCAGACGATGGTTACCTTATATCCTCCTTCGCTGGATTTTAGGCTGAGCTTTCGCGTGATTTCATCGCTCTCTTTGGCGTAGATAATCGCTTGTTCGTTTTCCGCGCCCATCTCGTTCAGCCAATGGTTTAGGGAGAAGTAGGGACTGCTTAGCACAAGATGCCGCCAATCGGCAATGTAGTCATCACACACCTCCTTCTTTCCTTTGGAACTCTTTACGATGGGAAAGACGAAATGAACATCCGGATGCACCAGCTTATTCCACTTTACGCACGAAGGGCACGTGCCGCAAGCGTCGGTTTCCGTTCTGTTCGGGCAACAGATATAACGGGCATAAGCCATTGCCAACGGGAGTTTTCCTACCCCTGTCGGACCACAAAACAGTTGCGCGTGCGGGATACGTCCTTCCTGTACCTCTTGTCTCAACCGCTGTTTAGCAGCTTCCTGCCCTATTACATCTTTGAAAAACACAGTACTATAATAATTTTAGTTAATAGCTGATTCCTTTTTCCTAGTAGCTAATTCAATACACCTGCCTAGCTACTTTCCGGATGCTGTCTACCGCGCCAATGGAGTAGAAGTGAATACTGGGAATGCCATGCGCCATCAATTCCTTGCATTGCTGCACGCACCACTCGATGCCTACTTGCTGCGCTTCGGCATCGTTCTTAC
This sequence comes from Bacteroides sp., assembly GCA_021203515.1. Lineage (GTDB taxonomy): Bacteria > Bacteroidota > Bacteroidia > Bacteroidales > Bacteroidaceae > Bacteroides. The sequence continues at coordinate 45,554 of JAJQAY010000083.1, forward strand.
ACTTCATTGCCTCCTTTGCCAGTTCTTCGGGTAGGTCGACTTTGAAAGTTTTGGGTATCATGCTAATCTGTGACAACTTCTTGAAAGGCTTGATGCCCGGAATGATAGGAATGGTGACCCCTGCCTTTCGGGTGCGTTTCACAAAGTCGAAATATTTCCGGTTGTCGTAGAAGAGTTGGGTGACGGCATATTCAGCTCCTTGTTCCATTTTCTTTTTCAGCCAATGGATGTCGGTGTCGATATTGGGAGCTTCCTCGTGTTTCTCCGGATAGCAAGCCACACCGTAAGAGAACGGGGTACTGGTGACTTTCATCTCGGAGCCGTCTACGAAGATACCTTTATTGAAATTATTGATTTGTTCCTGCAACTCGATGGCATGATGATAGCCGTCGCCCTCGGGAGTAAAGACCGATTCGTGCTTTGCCTTGTCGCCGCGCAATACAAGAAGGTCGGCGATGTTCAGGAATTGCAGGTCGAGCAGTACATATTCGGTTTCTTCGCGAGTGAAGCCGCTGCAAAGAATATGAGGCACGACCGTAATATTATACTTGTTCTGTATAGCGGCAGCCACAGCCACAGTGCCCGGACGGCGGCGCAAGCGGCTTCGCTGGAACAGTCCGTTGCCCAGGTCCTTGTACACGTATTCGCTGCGATGCGTGGTGATATTGATGTATTTAGGGTCAAATTCCCGTAATGTATCTATAGTTTCATACAGCTTTTCAATGCCTGTGCCTTTCAATGGAGGCAATATTTCAAAAGAAAAAGCTGTTTTTTCGTTACTGTTTATCAGGTCGATTACTCTCATTTCTTTTTCGTTATCTTTGTCTAACCGGCAAAAACTTGCACATTGGGAACAAAAATACGAAAAAGAAATGAGAATGCCTTTTTGCCAGGCTATTCTTTTATACAGCGGATGGAAAGAGCGATATAAAAGTCCTTGTTCTTAGCTAAATTACTGCCACGAGCAATCTCATTCATATTTCCCATCATGAGAATGGCTTCATCGGCAAGCGTCCCTCCAGCGTTTCCACTTATCCAGTAGGCGGCTGCCGTACCGGTATTTCGACGCTTTTGTGTTCCATTATCTCCAACATTGAATAATCCGTTGGATAAGAAACTTAATCCGGTTTGGTTGGTGGCAGGGAGGGCTTCTGCTCCACTGAAGCTTTCTCATGTTGCGGCTTTCAGGAGGGCAGTTTCGTAATTCTCCAGTTTTTCCCAATCGGAACTATTCGGGATTTTCCAACCTTCAGGGGGCTAACTCACCGTCAAGAAGAGCTTCTCCATTATAGAAGAAGACGTTGCCATACTTGAAGTAACCGGCTTCTTTACCTAATTCATCTATTGAGGAGAGAGGCTTTCTGTTTTGATAACAAGTTGCCCGCAAGTCTTCTTTCATCCAATATTGCGTACCTATTTTTACGATGGGATAGGTTTCCAGTATTCCGCTTCGCAAGTCTCTGATGGTGTAGCTGCTTACGTTGATGGACAAGGCTGTTGCAGGCTTTTCAAAAACAATGTTTTTGTTGTTGTCGATATAAAACTTCTCAATCGGTTTAGAGTGTCCGGCTGTATAATTTAAGGAGCTATTTTGTGTATCCCAGCATACGGAACCGCCATGTATCAAGGCCGCTTTGTCCGGTAGCTGGAGAACAACCCCTTTAGTCAAGTCGGTCTGTTCGTTGTCCAACACAGGATAAACCACAATGGCTTTGGAACCGAATGTCTTATCGTCGGTCTGGAGGTATTCGCGGCAAACTTCGGCTATAGGGTTTCCCTGATAATAAACCCTGTATACGTCGGATGTGCTGAATGAGAAAGAGGCTGTGTGAACGGCAGTGATGTTGTAATCATTCTCGCCGGTTGCCTTTTCATTGAAACTCCATTCTTTGATATTAGCGACTATACCCGTCAATGCCTTGCTTGTGCTTTGCAGTGCATCGATGCGGATTTCCAATTCCGTATCGCTTTTGACAGTAGCCGAAGACATGGAGCAAGTGTATATTTTGCCATTCCATTCCAGTGTGAATGCTTGGTTGCTGTTGGGGTGTGTCTGCGGGATGATAATAAACTCTTTGCCCGTCAATGTGCCGTCATCTTGCTCCTTCCATTTTCCGAAAAGGGATAATATCTGCCTCACTATCTTCTACCAATCCTGACAATTCTCCCGATTGCAGGTCGTATATAACTTGGGTCTTGAAGCCGGTAGTAACGATTCTGGGATTGACCTTAAGCATATCGTTCACGTTCTCTCCTTTTTCGGGAGCAAGTACGATGTTGATTTTTGCCAGTCGGTGCTTGTATTCCAGTTCTACAGTTTCCTTGCTGTTACGCACTTCCTCGATGTTGGCAGTCATGAAGTTGGATAGGGCGTAGTTTTGCGAATTGCTCTGATTGGTTTGCACTGCGATATTCAGGAGAGTACTTCCTTGGGAAATGCCTTCGGCTTGATAAGGGTAGTAACTGATAAAGTCCAGCGTGGCATCGCCTTCGGGATAGAACACTTCCTTTTGCGGGGTTAGGGTAGAGCCTTCTCCGCAAGCTAGACGCAGATTATTGATGTAGCGCTGTTGGTCCAAGGAATTATTCGTCAGCATGGCGAATAGTCCCATTTGGTCTCCAACCTCAAAAGTGCTTTGTGTAGCCTTGGTGGTGCTTTTACTGATTTTGGTGGAGAAGGAAATGGGGATACTCCCCTCCTTTATCTCATCTTCAATTTTGTTGATGCAGGATGCACTGAACAGGGCGCAAAAATGAGTGATATATTCAATGCCTTTCCTAAATAGCAGTTTTTCATTCTAATATTATTTGTAAGGCGGATTAAGTATCCGTCTTAGGTTTATGTTTAAAAATGGTGTGTCTAAATGTTAGATTGAGCGGTACCCGGAGAGCAGGGGAAGTCGGTGCTTTTCTTTCTTCTTTTTTGGCACAAATTGTTAAAAACGGGGGTAAATGTATACTAATATTTCGTATTGTGAACCCTAAATCAATAAAAACTTCTCTAAATAATTTATGGCACTCTGATTTTTTGCCTAACTTTATACGCTAAAATCGTATATAGTAATTAGTTAAACCATAGAATACGCTTATGCCTTTAAATTTACCCGATAAGCTTCCTGCGATAGAACTGCTGAAAGAGGAGAATATTTTCGTGATTGACAACTCGCGTGCCACTCAACAGGACATCCGCCCTCTACGTATTGTCATATTAAACCTGATGCCGCTGAAGATTACAACGGAGACGGACTTGGTGCGTTTGCTTTCCAATACCCCGTTGCAGGTGGAGATTTCATTTATGAAAATCAAGAGTCACACGTCTAAGAATACTCCGATAGAACACATGAAGACTTTCTATACGGATTTCGAGAAGATGCGCGGCGAGAAGTACGACGGTATGATTATCACCGGTGCACCCGTGGAACAGATGGACTTTGAGGAAGTGACTTACTGGAAGGAGATTACTGAAATCTTTGACTGGGCGCGCACGCACGTCACATCTACGCTTTATATCTGCTGGGCGGCACAGGCAGGGCTGTATCATCATTACGGAGTGCCCAAGTATGCTTTGGACAAGAAGATGTTCGGTACCTTCGAGCACCGTCCGCTGAACCCTCCGCATCCTATATTCCGTGGGTTCGACGATGTGTTCTATGTTCCCCATAGCCGCCATACCGAAGTGCGGAGAGAGGATATTCTGAAAGTTCCCGAATTGACGTTGCTTTCGGAGTCTAAAGATGCCGGTGTGTATATGGCAGTGGCTCGTGGCGGTCGCGAGTTCTTCGTGACCGGTCATTCGGAGTATTCCCCCTTGACGCTGGATGGTGAATATCGTCGTGATTTGGATAAGGGATTGCCCATTGAGATGCCGCGCAATTATTATGTGGACGATAATCCCGACAAGGGTGTGCTGGTTCGTTGGCGTGCCCACGCCAACTTGCTGTTCTCCAATTGGCTGAACTACTTTGTATATCAGGAAACGCCTTATAATATTAATGATATTGTATAAATTCACTACGAATTAACACAGATTTTCCGGATGATTATAATCTGTGATAATCCGTGTTAATCTGTAGTGCAGAGATTATGATAAAGCAACGTAAAATAGAATTGCTGGCTCCTGCCAAGAACCTGGAATGTGGCATCGAAGCGATTAATCACGGGGCGGACGCGGTGTATATCGGTGCGCCTAAGTTCGGTGCACGTGCGGCAGCGGTCAATTCGCTGGAAGACATTGCGGCTTTGGTGGAATATGCACATATATATAATGTACGCATCTACGTCACGGTCAATACCATCCTGAAAGAAGAGGAACTGGCGGAGACAGAGCAGATGATTTGGGAATTATATCGTTTGGGCGTAGACGCACTGATAGTGTAGGATATGGGGATTACCCGCCTCCACCTGCCACCCATACCCCTACATGCCAGCACGCAGATGGATAACCGTACACCGGAGAAAGTCCGTTTCCTGAAAGATGCCGGCTTCCGCCAAGTGGTATTGGCGCGTGAGCTTTCGTTGCAGGATATCCGCCGCATTCACGATGCTTGCCCGAAGTACCTCTCGAAGTATTTGTGCATGGCGCACTCTGCGTCAGCTATAGCGGGCAGTGCTATGTCAGCCAGGCCTGCTTCAGTCGAAGTGCCAACCGGGGAGAATGTGCGCAGTTCTGCCGGTTGCCGTTCAGCCTTGTCGATGCCGACGGGAAGACGATTGTGCGCGACAAGCATCTGCTATCCCTGAAAGACCTCAACCAGAGCGAAGTGCTGGAAGACCTGCTCGATGCAGGCGCTTCTTCCCTGAAGATAGAGGGGCGGCTGAAGGACGTTTCGTATGTAAAGAATGTCACTGCCGTCTATCGCCGGAAACTGGATGCTATCTTTGCCCGTCGCAAGGAGTATGTCCGTGCCTCTTCCGGTACTTGTCATTTCGACTTCACTCCCCAATTGGACAAGAGTTTCAGCCGGGGCTTCACCCACTACTTCCTGCAAGGCCGCGAGCAGGGAATATCCTCTTTCGATACTCCCAAGTCTCTGGGCGAGGAGATGGGAACGATGAAGGAGCAGCGTGGCAATTATCTGACCGTGGCAGGCGTGAATCCTTTCCATAATGGAGACGGCGTATGCTTCCTCGATGAGCAGGGCCGTCTGCAAGGCTTCCGCATCAATCGTGTGGACGGAAACAAGCTATATCCCGCGGGAGAGATGCCCCGCATCAAGCCCCGCACCCTCCTTTACCGTAATTTCGACCAGGAGTTTGAGCGTGTGCTTGCCCGCAAATCGTCCGAACGGAAGATAGGTGTTAGCCTGGAGTTGGCCGCCACTTCGTTCGGCTTTAGCCTGACGGCTACGGATGAAGACGATAATCGCGTGACGCTGTCCTTTCCTTATATAAAGGAACCGGCACGTACACCGCAGGTGGATAACCTCCGGACGCAATTGAGCAAACTGGGTAACACCCCGTTCGAGGTGAGACTACTCCTGAAGGACTCCCCGGCTTCATTGTCCGCTTCCCGGAGAACTGGTTTCTGCCTGCTTCGGTGGTTGCCGACTGGCGCAGACAGGTGATAGACAAACTGATTGCCGCCCGGCGCATCACCTATCGTCGCGAACTGGCCGTGTGGAAGCCGACGCGCCATGCCTTTCCTGCCGCCTCGCTCACTTATCTGGGAAATGTGATGAACAACCCTGCCAGGAACTTCTATCTCGAACATGGAGTTGCCTCGGTGGCTCCGGCTTACGAAAAGCAGGCGGTGCCCGATGCGGTGCTGATGTTCTGCAAGCATTGCCTGCGCTATAGCATGGGTTGGTGCCCGACGCATCAGAAAGGGCGCTCCTCTTATCGCGAACCCTATTATCTGGTGAGAACGGACGGCAAGCGTTTCCGCCTGGACTTTGACTGTAAACATTGCCAGATGAAAGTATATGCAGAGTAGTGAGATACGTGGAATAGAAGAAAGAGGTATGCGGACGGATGAGAATAAAACGCAGATTAACGCAGATTTATGCAAAGATTTCCCTTCTCTGCGTAACTCTGCGTTAATCTGCGTTTTACTATTGCTTGCCTGTTGCCTGGCTTCTTGCCACTATCCCCGCCCCAATCTGGAAGACGAAACCTTGAGTGCCCGCACCCGCGACTCCCTGGCTTATCTCTACGAACGGCATTATACTTGGGACACCAATCTGGAAGTTCAGGATGACTCCGTCACCATCGCCTGCCTGCCGGTGAAGGACTGCTACAACACGCTCCACAAGGGCGACCGCGTGGTCGTGGCAGAGTTTGCCGTTCATCCTGCCGATAGCGTGGATAGCGTCTGGGTGAAGCTGGCCCACTCGCAAGAGGTGCAGGGCTGGATACGGGAGTCGGATATGATACGCGCCTTTGTCCCGACGGACAGTATTTCGCAATCCATCTACTTGTTCAGCGATACACATGCTTCTTACTTCATCGTTATCTTCGCGTTGTTTGTGGCGGTGTGGCTGTTTCGTGCTTTTCGCCGCAAGCAATTGCAGATGGTCTATTTCAATGATATTGACAGTGTGTATCTGCTGTTGCTGTGTCTGCTGATGGCGTTCAGCGCCACCGTCTACGAGTCGATGCAGGTATTCGTGCCGGAGACGTGGCAGCACTTTTATTTTAATCCCACGCTGTCGCCATTCCGGGTGCCGTTCGTGCTGTCCGTCTTCCTGATGAGCCTTTGGCTGTTCGTCGTGGTGCTGCTGGCGGTGCTCGATGATTTGTTCCGTCAACTCAGTCCGGCCGCTGCCGTGTTCTATCTCCTGGGACTAGCTTCGTGTTGCATCTTCTGCTACTTTTTCTTTATTCTGACCACACACATCTACGTGGGTTATCTGTTTTTGGGCGTATTCGTCTACGTATTTCTGCGAAAGCTGCACGCTTCGCTGTCGGTGTCGCGCTATCGCTGCGGGCATTGCGGGCAGAAGTTGCGGGTGAAAGGCGTATGTCCGCATTGCGGGGCTATCAACGAGTGACGGCTTGAGGTGTAGCCGAAGCATACTCTCCTCCCTATCTTATCCATACTCTCCTAGTACATTAGCATATAATCAATGCGGATGATTACTACAATCATGTATAATGATTGTGGCAATCATCCGTATTGATTGTATCAATCATCCTACATGATTGTCGGCTGATGTCCGGCCTTTGCCGGGATGAGGTAGGGCATCGGCATGGCAAAGGTAGTGATTAGAAGCGGCAACGCAACTCTATCCCTGCCTGCACGGGGCGACCCTTCTGCATGAAACCGTTGCCCATGCTCTCGAAGTAGAAGGCGGCATAGTCCTTGTCCAGTGCGTTGCGTACCCAGAAGTCCACTTGTCCGCGACCTTTCTGGAAGCTGACGCGGCCGTTGAGCGTGCCGTAGAAGGATTGGCTCACCAGGTTTTCTTCTGTCCAGTAGATGCGTCCGGCTCCGGTGTAGTTGACGTTCAGTTGGATGCGGTCTAGCCAGTGGCCCGGGTTGATGCGGAAGATGTATTGACCGCCCAGGGTGAGGGTGTGCTTGGGCACGAAGGGGACGTAATTGCCGTTGTAGCTTACCTCCTGCAACTGTCCGCCGACGCGGGCGTTCGCCACGTAGTCCTTGAAGGTGGCATAAGTGTAGCCGTAGCTGGCGTTCAGCGTGAAGTCCGTGGTGACGGCAAGGGCAAGGGCAAGCTCGGCACCGAGGCTGCGGCTCTTTCCGGCATTTACCGTTTCACGCCCCAGGCCGCTTTGGGCGAAACGGGAGATTTGCTGGTCGCGCGTATCGAGCCAGAAGAGGGCGGCATCGGTGTGCAGGCGATTGCCGAAAAGGTTCAGGTGGGCTCCTATTTCGTAGTTCCAGGTCTGTTCGGGTTTGTATACGGTGGCGGCGCTGACATCCGGGTTCTCTCCGGCATTGGGGAAGTTCTGGTCTACCAAGTCTTTGTAGGCGTCCGGCACGTGGGGCATAATTTCATCTTTGGATTGCCGCATCATGTCGTTGCGCAGGCTGGACTGCAAGAGGTCGGAGAGCATCTGGATGTTGTATCCGCCGGAACGGTAACCTTTGCTGACGGTGGCGTAGACGTTTCCCGCGTTGTTCTTGAAGTCGTATTGCAGGGCGAACTTCGGCAGCAGTTGCAGGTAGTCCTTGTCCATGCTGCCCTGATAGCGCGACTCCACGGTGAGGGCCGTTTCGGGCATCATGGCTATCTCGCGGATGACGTTCCCATTTTGTACCATCTCTCCCTTGATGCCTACGGTGTAGTCCATAGCGGTTCCGGAGTTGTAGTCCATTTTCATGCGTTCATAGTCCAGTCGCAATCCGGCCGTGAAGGATAATCCGTCGAGGCCGAACAAGTCCCTGAACGTGGACTGGTGGAAGATGGCCCCGTTCAGTAGCGGAGTGTCGAAGTTGCCGTTGATGGGCAGACGCTGGCTGGTGATTTGCAGAGACGGCAGGATGTTCATGCTCATGGTCGGCCCCATAGGCACTTGTATCTGCGAGGGGATTACGCCGCCTAGCATCTGGCTCATCATGCTCATTCCGTCTTCCTTGAAAGTGACCGGAGCATCTGTCTTTAGCCATTGATAGAAGCCGAAAGCACCCGTGACCCACTGCCAGCGGCCGTTGCCTTTGCTCTTCAGGGTGATTTCTTCGCTCAGGGTGTGGATGCGTTGCCGTTGTTCCAGCGTATAGATATTGGCGGCCGTGAAGTCCTGGTCGAGGAACATGCGGTCTTTCAGATATTGATAGCCGGTGACGGCGCTCAGTGTGAAGTGACGTGCCTGATATTCCAGGTTCAATCCGGTGTTGAGCAGGTTGCGGTAGTAGCTGCTCTCTTCGTTGTAGGCGGGTTGGGCAACGTTGCCCGTTGCCCGGTCATAGAGCCCGTAGGGGTATCCGCCCTGGTCACTGTACTCGTAGCTGACGTTGAGGTCGACTTTCCAATTCTCCGTGGGCAGGTAGATGCCACGGAAACGCCCTCCGGCGGACTGGCCTTTGTCTATCTTCTTGTTGCTGAGCGCTGCGTTGCGGAAGAAGCCCCCTTGATAATCGTAGAAGCCTCCGGTGGAGAAGGTAAAGCGTTCAGAAGTGCGGTGATAGTGGGTGATGGAGGCGTTGTAGGCGTTGTGCGTGCCTGCACCCATGCGGAAGTCCGTGCCCTGATAGGAGAAGGGTGACTTGGTATGCATCTTTATCAGTCCGCCCATGGCGTTGCGGCCGTACAGCGTTCCTTGCGGACCGCGCAGTGCGTCGATGCGCTCGATGTCGGAGTAGTTGAAGTCGAAGGCGGACTTGTCGATGTAGGGGATGTTGTCTACATACAGTCCGATGGACGGCGTATTGATGCGCGAGCCGATGCCGCGGATGTAAACGGCGGAGGTGAGTCGTGAGCCGTAATCGGGGATGAACATATTGGGTACAAGTCCCGTGAGGCTTTTTATCGAGTTGACTTGCGCGGCCTGCATGTCTTGTTGGGAGAGCAGGGTGACGGCAGTGGGTTGCTCGCGAAGCTTGCGGTTCTCCTTGGGAGCCGCGATGACGAGGATTTCTTCTACGTCTACTACTTTCAATGTGTCCACTTCTTCTGCCAATACGTTTCCGGCAGTCAGGACGGTCATAATCAGGGTGAAAATCTTGTATCTATTCATAATTGGTTTTGTTTCGACTGCAAAGTAAGGGGAAATCGACGGAGTGGGCAATCCTCATTTATTAGGATTTCGGGGGGGAAGAGGTTCACCACAGAGTACACAGAGTCTCACAGAGGGATTTATATTCAAACGCAGATTAACGCAGATTTTCGCAAAGCAAACTCTAATTATATAAATAATCTGCGTGAATTTGCGTTAATCTGCGTTTCTTTAATTTTTTCTTTAAACTCTGTGAGACTCTGTGTCCTCTGTGGTGAAATCTTAAATGCGGTCTGCCTCGATGTATCCGTGCATCACCGCGTAGATAGTCAGTCCTGCTACAGACTTGATGCCCAGCTTTTCCACGATATTCTTGCGGTGGGAAATAACGGTGGTCAGGCTGATGTTCAACTTGTCGGCAATCTCTTTGTTGATGAGGCCTTTGGTGATGAGTACCAGTACTTCTATTTCGCGGGCGGAAAGGTCGTGCTCGCCCGGATGTCCGTGCTGGTGTCCGTGCTGATGCAGTTGTAGGATGGCCTTTATTAGGCTCTTCTCGTCCTGATAAATGTTAAGAGTGGGCGCTCCTGATAGTTGAGGCTGATTGTCGCCACCCGCCAGCACTATGATCTTCGGCTTGCGGGGCAGGAAGAATGCGGTATGCTCGAAATAGATTTGTGCGGAGATGAAATAGTGGGCATACATATCGGGCGTATCGTCCATCAGTTGTTCGAAAGAGTGGAACGCACGGATAGTCGCCATCGGGATGATTTCTTCCAGAAGGTTCTGCAAACCCAGACATTCCAGCGTATTAGGGTCGATGATGGCTATCTCGGGGACGTTCATGGTTATTTTTAGATTTGGTCGTAAAGATACGGATTTCAGTATAGATTACACAGATTTATATTATTAAAACGCAGATTAGCGCAGGTATTCCTTTACCGCTTCTGCGCACCGTTCCCCGTCAATTCCGGCCGAGACAATCCCGCCGGCATATCCTGCACCTTCTCCGCAGGGGAAAAGTCCTTTCAGGCGGATATGCTGCAAGGTGTCCTTGTCTCTTACGATGCGTACGGGGGCTGAGGTGCGTGTCTCTACGCCAATCATCACCGCTTCGTTCGTCAGGAAACCGTGGCTGTATCTGCCGAACTGTTGGAAGCCTTTGCTCAGTCGGTCGGCAATGAAGGGAGGCATCCAGAAGTGTAGGGGAGAGGAGAGAAGCCCCGGTGCATACGAACTGTCGGGCAGGTCGTAGCTTAGTTTCTTTTTCGTGAAGTCCGCCATGCGCTGTGCCGGTGCCGTTTGTTTCATGTTGCCTTGTTGCCAGCAGAGTCGCTCTAGTGTTTCCTGAAAGGACAACATGTTTAGTTGAGAGTTGAGAGTTGAGAGTTGAGAGTTTGGCTGCGCTAATACGCCGCATGGCAACTCTCCACTTTCAACTTTCAACTCTTCACTGAGTAAGTCTTCCGGTCTGATTTCCACTACCATCCCCGAGTTGCTCCAGCGGGAACCGCGATTGCTGGGACTCATGCCGTTGACTACAATCTGTTCCGGTCCGCTGGCTGCGGGCACAACGAAGCCACCCGGACACATGCAGAAGCTATACACCCCTCTACCGTCCACCTGAGTTACAAAACTATATTCGGCAGCAGGCAGGTATTTGCCCCGTCCGTTCCGGTTGTGATATTGTATCTGGTCAATCAGCTCCGCCGGATGCTCCAGACGCACGCCTACCGCAATACCCTTGGCCTCTATCTCTACCTGATTGGCAGCTAACCAACGGTATACATCTCTTGCAGAATGTCCGGTTGCGAGTATTACCGGGCCGAGGAGGGTTTTTCCGGTGCTTGTCTCGATGCCTTTTACTTCGTCTCCCTCGATAATCAGAGTATCCATGCGTGTTTCAAAATGCACCTCTCCACCGCAGGCAATGATAGTGTTCCGCATATTTTCAATAACGCGGGGCAACTTGTCCGTCCCGATGTGGGGGTGAGCGTCTGCTAAAATAGCGGTAGAGGCTCCGTGTTGGCAGAATACATTCAATATCTTGTCTACATTGCCTCGCTTCTTGCTGCGCGTATAAAGCTTCCCGTCGGAATAAGCACCCGCACCGCCTTCTCCGAAGCTATAATTCGATTCCGGGTTTACGGTCTGTTCCCTTCCTATCAGGGCAAGGTCTTTTTTCCGGTCGCGCACGTTCTTGCCACGTTCCACTACGACGGGGCGCAATCCCAGTTCTATCAATCGCAATGCGGCGAATAATCCACCGGGGCCGGCACCTACCACGATTACTTGCGGTTTCCCTTTCACCTTATTATATATAGTAGATTGAAATTCCTCCTCCTTCGGCATTTCGTTCAGATAGGCGCGTATGCTTAGGTTGACGAATACAGTTCGCTGGCGTGCATCGATGCTGCGCTTTAAGATTTTCGTAGCTGTAATCTCCCGTGCATTCAGTCCCTTTTCCTGTACGAGGTATTCTTTCAGTCGTTGTTCGTTTGCCGCAATTTCGGGCAGGAGGCGTAGTTGGTATTCTTGTATCATTTCACCACAGATTACACAGATTAACACAGATTTTAAATAATATATCTGTGAATACCTGTTTGTAAGTTTATAACGTTGAAATTAATTAGTAGGCCTAAATTATGCTCTGATAATCTGAGATAGGTCATAAGTTGGGCTGTATGTATAGGTAATAAGGTCTCTACGGATTTTAGTTCAAGGATAATTGTATTTTCTACTAAAACATCCATTCTATAACCGTTGCTTAATGTGATTCCCTTATAATTAATAGGCAGGTCCTTCTGTTTCTCGAATTTTATACCTTGCTTTTCAAATTCGTAACATAAACATGCTTCATAAGTACTTTCTAAAAGTCCTGGTCCTAATGCTTTATGAACTTCATAAGCACAACCTATAATCTTATATGATAAGTCATTAATATCTTTCATTGCAATCAGTCTCCAATCAGTCTCCAATCAGTCTCCAATCAGCCTCCAATCTGTGTTAATCTGTGTAATCTGTGGTGAATTTAACCGAATAGCGTTCTGAACGCCTCTTCTACCTTTCTCACCGGCACCAATTCTATTTTTATTTTAGAAGTATTCAGTCCCTGCATATTATATTTCGGCAATATAAACCGCTTGAAACCCAACTTTTCAGCTTCGCCGATGCGTTGTTCGATCCTATTCACCGGGCGAATTTCTCCTGATAACCCGATTTCCCCCGCCATGCAGACTTCCGGTTCTATTGCCGTATCCATATTGCTGGACAGGATGGCGCTGATAACGGCAAGATCTATCGCCGGATCATTCACCTTCAGCCCTCCGGCAATGTTAAGGAATACATCCTTTTGGGCAAGCTTGAAGCCGACCCGTTTCTCCAATACCGCCAATAACATATTCATTCTCCGGGTGTCGAAGCCTGTAGCGGAACGTTGCGGATTACCGTATACGGCACTGCTAACCAATGCCTGCGTCTCTATCAGGAATGGACGTATGCCCTCTATTGCCGAAGCGATAGCGACACCGCTCATGCCCTCGTGATCTTGGCTCAACAGTAACTCCGACGGATTGTCAACCTGCCGCAATCCATCCTGCCGCATCTCATAGATGCCCAACTCTGCCGTACTTCCGAAGCGGTTCTTGATACTGCGCAGGATGCGGTACATATAATGCTGGTCGCCATCAAACTGCAACACCGTGTCTACGATATGCTCCAAAACCTTCGGCCCGGCAATACTGCCTTCCTTATTGATATGCCCGATAAGAATTACCGCCGTATGCGTTTCTTTGGCAAACCGCAGGATGGAAGCCGAGCACTCCCGCACCTGCGCAATGCTTCCCGGTGACGATTCGAGTGTTTCCGTAGAAATAGTTTGGATAGAGTCTATGATAACCAGGTCCGGATGTGTATTCTTGATGTGCACGTAAATCTGTTCCAATGATGTTTCGCAGACAATAAGGCAATCGTTGGAAGTCTGCGCCAGCCGGTCGGCGCGCAACTTTAACTGACGGGCACTTTCCTCGCCCGAAATATATAGGATTTTCTTTTCAGGTATTTGCATCACTGTCTGCAATACTAAAGTCGATTTCCCGATACCCGGCTCACCGCCTATCAGTACGAGGGAACCTTGTACCAATCCGCCTCCCAGCACCCGGTTCAACTCTACATCATGCAGGTCGATGCGCGGTTCGTCGTCAGCTTCTATTTCGCTCAGTGTCACAGGCTTTGCCTTGGCGGTTTCTATGCCCGATGTCGGTCGCTTGTCCACCACCTCTTTGCGCATCACCTCTTCCACATACGTATTCCACGCTCCGCACGACGGACACTTCCCAATCCATTTGGGCGAGTCTTGTCCGCAGTTACTGCATACATAAACCATTTTTTCTTTTGCCATATTAAAGAATTTCCTTTAGAATGATTGCCCAAAGGTACGATTTTTCATTGCAGTGCCGATAGGGTGCTACAGAGTTTTTCTATGAGCAGGTAGAAAAATAGTATAGTATGGTTGGTGGTATCTGAAAATATTATTGGGCAATATGCCTAGAAGATGCTTTGCATACTACTTGAGGATATTCAGGAAGCAATTATAATAACCTGCGATGATTTAGAAAGAGAGAGATTGATGGGAATGTTATGGAGATTTTATCTATTTCAGTACAGAGGTGGGACTGTATTTGGAGTTCTAGCAGAACTTAAGAGCATAAAAAGAGGGAAACTTGGCATTAAGAACATGCCGACAATGTTTTTCTTTGAAATTTGTCTTCATAGCTTTTTGATTTAATTTGGTTTCTAAAATTGCATTTAGTACTTTAAGGCGTTGCAAATGTATTTAAGTTCCGTTAAATACCGAAAGGGAAATAAACATATTCTCACCTTATTTACAACATTTAACTATTTAAAAAGCTTTATATATCTCTACTAGTAAATAAATATGTTTAATAATTCACCTGTTAGCTCTGCTGTTTATGTGTATTTACTACTTTCTTATTCTATTCCATCTCTAATATTATAAAATATTAATTATTAATTGCCAAACCCTGCCTTTGCTGTGAAAACCGCTTGATTATTGGTAAAATCAGATGTTTTTCTATAATGATTTATTTATGTTAAAAATGAGCACTGGCATTCTTATATGGATTGTTGGACTTTTTTCTACCGAAGCACAAAAGAAGGCTGCTAATATTTATTTAGTAGCACCAACTAATTATTAAATGTGGCAGGGGTAGACTTGTGTGGTCTGGTTAGGCCGGTAGATGCTTTAGAAAAAGCAAAACAGGAAAAGTTCTTTTTAAGTTCTGCTAGAACTAATTTCAATTATTTTTTTACTCGTTTTCCCCATGAAGTAGTTTTAAAAGGAATAGAGAGCTTTTCTTTTGTGAAGAAATAAATCTTTTCTTAAAACATGTGTTTAATTAATGTAACAGACTTAAAAATGAATTTACGAATTGTTTGTGGACAACGATGCTCAAGGCCTAAGGTTTTGACGGCATTTTTACTCCTTTCTCTCTTTGCGCCTGTCACTATTTCCGCTAATGCGACGGATACGGATGCTACGGAAGTTGTGCAACAGCAAAAGGAACAGACTATTACCGGTACGGTGATTACCGGTGACACGAATGAACCGGCGATTGGAGCTACTATTTATTTGAGGAATAGTACCACGGGTGCTATTACGGATGTAAACGGTAAGTATACTATTACGGTAGAAGGTATAGGAGGCATATTGGAATTCTCTTATATAGGATATAAGAAACAGGAAGTGGACATTGCCAACCAGAAAACTATAAATATCACCTTACTACCGGATACTGAAGTATTGGACGAAGTGGTGGTTGTAGGTTATGGCAGCCAGAAGAAAGAGAGTGTAGTTGGTGCCATCTCTACTTTGGATGTCACTAAATTGACTGTACCGGGCGCATCCATATCAAACGCACTGGCCGGGCAGCTTTCAGGCATCGTTTCTATGAGCCGTTCAGGTGAACCGGGCAAGAACAGTGCCGCCGATTTCTATATCCGAGGTGTGTCGTCCTTTACGGGAACTACTTCTCCGTTGGTTTTGGTGGATGGTATCGAGCGTGACCTCGACCTGGTAGATACGGATGACATTGCTGCCTTCTCTATTTTGAAGGATGCTTCGGCTTCCGCTGTATATGGTGTACGCGGTGCCAACGGTGTTATCTTGATTACCACCAAAAAGGGTACTGTAGGTAAGCCGCAGATTAATGTACGTACCGAATTCGGTCTCACCCAGCCTACAAAGAAACCTAAAATGTTGGGATCTGCCGAATGGGCCGAACTTTATAACGAGGCTTATTCAAAGGAATATTATACTCAGTCTGATATTCAGAAATACCGCGACGGCAGTGACCCGGACCTCTATCCGAATGTAAACTGGTTCGATGCTCTGTTTAAAGATGCGGCTGTCAATCAGAATGTAAAACTGAACATTACAGGTGGTAGTGACATCGTGAAGTATTATATCTCCGGTTCGTTCTACAATGAAAGTTCTATTTACAGAACGGCCGGGAATATTTACGGTTATGACTCTTCCATCCGATATAATAAATTTAACTTCCGTGCAAATGTAGACTTGAATTTGACTAAGAGCACAGTGGTTAACTTTAACTTGGCGAACATCTACGAGAAGTCGTTCGGCCCCGGATTTGGTGATAAAGACTCGGATATTTGGTCATACACATTCCTTACTTCGCCTAATGCTTATCCGGTGGAATACTCCGATGGCAAGCTTTCAGGCCCCTCTACCGACTCCGGTTATAATCCCTGGAACATGTTGGTTTACTCCGGATACCGCGAGCAGTTCTGGAATTCAGCCCAGTCTCTTATCGGTATTACTCAGGACATCGGTGCGTTGTGGAAACCGTTGGAAGGATTGACTGCCAATATTAAATTCTCCTGGGATGCTTGGAATACCACCACACAACGCCGTTCAAAAACTTCTTCTTACTATCATGCCCGCGGACGTAAAGATGACGGCAGCTTGAGGTATGATGAAGAAGACGGTGTTCCGGTACCCGTACATACAGGTAGTGAAGACCTGAGTTTCAACATCGGACGTGACGGAACCATGACACGTTACGTAGAGGGTTCGTTGAACTATAGCCGTTTATTCAATAATGTGCACCGCGTGGGTGCTTTGTTCCTTTACAATCATAAGATTTATACAAAGACCCAGGCCGGCAGCAGTAATGAAGCATTGCCTCATAAAAATCAAGGTATAGCCGGTCGTGTTACTTATGCCTTCCGCGATACTTACTTTGGTGAAGTGAATATGGGTTACAACGGTTCTGAAAACTTCGCTCGCGGTCACCGCTTCGGTTTCTTCCCGGCATTTGCTGTGGGCTGGATGGTTTCCAATGAAAAATGGTTTGAACCCGCCACTAAGGTTGTGGATATGTTGAAGTTAAAAGCTTCTTACGGTAAAGTAGGTAATGACAATATCGGCGGTAACAGAAGATGGGCCTATGAATCGAGCATTGTGAGCGGTAATAGCTGGAATTATGGTAACAGCGGTGGTAACGGTGGCGGCAGTCTTATCATGGGTGAGGTGGAGAACCTTACCGTTTCTTGGGAAGAAGCCAAGAAATTTAATGCCGGTGTAGAATTCTCCTTATTTAATAAGGTGAAAGTGTAGGCCGATTATTTCCGTGAAGAGCGCGTCGGTATTTTCTTGCAACGTTCCGGATTGCCCGCTATCGTGGGTATATCTACTGTTCCTTATGTCAATGTGGGTGAAACGCTAAATCAGGGTTTTGATGCCAGCGTTGAATATACGCATCAGATTGACAAAGTGTTGGTTACTGCCCGCGGCAACTTTACCTTCAACCGTAATGAATTGAAAAATAACGATGAGCCCGATTGGAAATACAAATACCAAAATAAGATAGGAAAGCCTTTCGGTTCGGACGGTTATCTTCAGCCCTTCGGTTTGGTAGCCCTTGGCTTGTTCGAGAGTGAGGAAGAAATAGCCAACAGCCCCGTTCAGAACTATGGCGAGTATCGCGTAGGTGATATCAAGTATAAAGATGTGAATGGTGGCGGTAAGATAGACGACTTGGATAAAGTGGCTCTCGGATATACCAATTTGCCGGAAATCACTTATGGATTTGGTGCGACAGCCCAGTGGAAAGGTTGGGGCTTCAACGTCTTCTTCCAGGGAGTAGCCCGTACCAGCTTCTTCCTCAGCGGCTCTTCTATCCGCAGTCCGTTCTCGTCAGGTAATGCAGATCGTGGAGCTCTCAACTCGGATATATATGGTAATGTATGGATGTCTACCAATACACCCGAACAAAATGCCAATGTCGCCTATCCGCGCCTCAGTGCCGGTAGTGGTGGCGCCGGTGCTTCCAATAACTCGCAGACTTCTTCATGGTGGTTGCGCGACGGTTCGTTCATACGTCTGAAGAGTCTGGAAGTAGGTTATTCATTGCCCAAGAACCTGCTTAGCAAGTCATTCATCAAGGCACTTCGTTTTTATGTATCAGGCAACAACCTGTTGGAATTCAGTCCGTTCAAACTGTGGGATCCGGAAAAGAACAAGAACAATGCCGATGGTTCGGGTTATCCCCTCAATCGCGTATTCTCCGTCGGATTTAATGCTAATTTCTAAACTTTAATAAAACAAGAATTTTATGAAAACTCAGATAAAATCCCTTTTGCTTTTATGTTTCGCTGCCGGAAGCGTTTTGCTTTCTTCTTGCGATGATTTTCTAGACAGGCAGGAAGATGAGGAAATGACTTTTGAGAAAATCTGGCAGTCAAGAAATACCGTTAAGCAATATTGGCTGAACGCCATGTCGTTTCTGCCTCAACCTCGTGGTACTTATTGTGGTGACTATGATCCCTATTTAGGTGCTTCGGATGAGTGTACCATTGCTTATGACCGTGGGTATCGTTCCATCAATTTTGGTTCATGGAATGCTTCTAATGTACCTTATTATAAAATGGCAGACTACTATAAAGGCATTCGTGAGTGCAACATCTTTATGCAGAATGTGTATTCCTGTTCTGACCCCTTGGCAAAAAAAAAGCTGATTTGGATCTGTATTATTACCAGGCCAAGTTTGCCCGCGCTTTCTATTATTTTTGCATGATGCGTGATTACGGACCTGTATTCTTGGTGGGTGATGAACTGTTGGATTTCACGGCTACTACGGAAGATCTGTACCGTCCGCGCAACACGTGGGAGGAATGTGTGGATTATGTAGTAAGCGAGATGACGGCTTGTGCCGAAAGCGATGCTGTGAAAACGCAGTTTGAACCGGCTGAATATGGTTTGGCAACCAAAGGAACTTGCTATGCCGTTATTTCCCGCCTGTTGCTCTATTCTGCCCGTGACTTGTTCAATGGCAACCAGCTTTACAGCAGCGTGAAGAACCCGGTGACGGCTGATTTTCCGGAATTGTCGGGAGTCAACCTCTTTCCGCAAACCTATGATGCCAACAAGTGGCTGAAAGCGGCAGAGGCAGCCAGAAGGGTGATAGATATGCCTAACTATAAGTTATATCGCTCTGCCAGTAACGATCCTTATGAAAATTACAATGGCATATTGGGTGAACTATGGAACAGTGAACTGATTTGGACGGACGGGTATAAAACCGTTTCTATCTGGCAGTAAATGTAACGCCGACCAGTATGACAGCGACAACTGCTTATGGGGCAGTTGGCCCTACGCAGCAACAAGTAGATGCTTATGCTATGAGCAACGGACGCTATCCTATTACAAGCTATGGAGCAGACGGTAGCCCCGTTGTTGATCCGCAGTCCGGATACGATGCAGCCACAGAATTGCAAAAGAGTGACTGGACCTATCCTTTGCATGGCTGGAGCACATACGGCGATTTCGGTATCAATGCTCCCAACATGTACAAGGACCGTGAGCCGCGCTTTTATGTATCAGTCTTTTTTTGGTGGTACCGGATGGGCATATCCTAATGGTTGGGCGGTTACTTCATTTGCCAAAGGCGGAAATGGAAACAAGAGTCACGACTTCACCAAGAGTGGATATTTGATTAATCGTTTTTATGACCACAAACTGAGTGCCGGTAACTGGGGCAACGTTACTTTCCCCACCTTCCGTTTGGCAGAAATGTATCTGAACTTTATAGAAGCCGTATTCGAGTGTGAAAAGAGAGGAGTTACCATGCCCGCCGATTATCGTGCCAAAGCACTGGAGGTTTGGGCAGACTTGCGCGACCGTGCCGGACTGGACCCGATTACCGATATTTATCCCAATGCCACTGCTGCCGACTTGGTGGAACTTTGCCGCAAGGAACGTCGCATAGAACTTGCTTTCGAAAGCCAGCGATACTTTGACACCCGTACATGGATGATTGCAGAAGAAACCGATGGTGGTCCTATGTATGGTATGGATACGAGTTTCCCGCAGCCGGACGGCGATGCTTCTATAACTCCCGACGGTTATTGGCAACGTACTGTCTTTGAAACTCGCGTTTTCAAGAAGAATCATTATCTTTACCCGTTCTCACAAAGAGAGTTAGACCGTAACAAGTTGCTCACGCAGAACTATGGGTGGTAAACTGAGTAGTATTTTAAGAATTTAAATAAAACGATAAACGAATAGTTTATATGAAAAAATATATATGTTATTATCTCCTCTTGGCTGTGTCTTTGCCGTTTACGCAAAGCGCCTGCGAGGATGGAAGAGATGAATACTTGAGCGATTTCAGTACGATTCTTTACTTTAGAGATAGTGGTGCCATCAGTATGACCCTGTATAAGACCGGAGAAAATACGAAGTATCAATTGTCGGTAGTCAAGGCGGGTTCCGATACGGGAGCAACAGCAAGTGTGAGTGCCAAGGTGATGGACAACGCTGAATTACTGGCTTACAATGCAGCAGAAGGCGCTAACTATAAGAGTCTTCCTTCGGATTGCTATTCCGTAGGTGCGTCAGATGTGAACTTTACTTCATCCGACTTGTATAAGACGGTGGATGTATCCATCTCTCCTGAAAGTGTCGAAAGCTATCTGGATGGAATTAGCACTTACGTCATTCCTTTTGAGTTGGTGAATGGTTCCGATTCTGTCAATGTGGAGAAAAAAATACGCTTTCCTTCAGGTCATGAACGTTTTGACACCGACTATCGGTTTTGAGACACCGGGATATATTGCCACTGATGACATTACGGATAATAGTGGAACTATCACTATCCAACAGAAAGTTACCATGCCGATAAGTAATCTGTGGAACTTTGATTTTGTGATTGAAGTGGACGAAGATGTGTTGACACAGTACAATACGGAAAATAACGAGACTCTGAATCTGATGGCGCAAGGTTCTTATCAAGTGAAAGCATCCGCATTCACTGCCGGTAAAAATTCGGCAACGGTCAGCATCTCTATCGATAAGTCTAAGCTGTCATTGGGACGTCAGGCATTGCCGCTGCGCATTAAGAGTATCTCCAATACCAATTTCGAGATAGATGCTGTCAGTGCAACTTGCGTGATAGGTGCAAACTATACGGTGCCGAGAAGCTCATTGGTGCAGATACCTCTGTCATTGGATATGCTTTCATCGAATGCAACGGTCAACGGTGACGGTACGGGCCTGACCGGTTTGTTCGATGGCAGAGCAGGCGGCAAGCACTGGCATGGCAATTATTCCGGTACTGGTTTCGATCCTGTCTACGGTCAGTATATCGACTTCCACCTGAACAGTGCCATCAATCACTTTGCTTACGACTTCTGGACGCGCTTTGAGAATTCAGCAGGCGCTCCGGTGTCTACGGATATTTATGTCAGCAATGACGGTTCTACATGGACGAAGCTGGGTGTTGTAGCCACTGCTTTCACGAAGGATGACGAAGAGTACAATTCAGGAGTATTCTCTTCGGGAACGGCATTTACTTATGTTCGCTTTGCAGTTACCAAGAGTAATGCCGGCAATTGCAGTAACGGTGCTGCATACTGGAATTGTGGTGAAATGAAAATATACGGACTCTAACAATTTTTCTAACCTTTTGGAGGTAATGGCCTCCTGACTCTATTTTAATGTAAAATCTAGGTTAGGGAGAGGAAATCGTTCTATGATTTCCTCTCCCTTTTTATTCACTTAAATCTATTAACTTATGAAAATGAAGTTATTTTCTATTTTATTTTTTAATCTGGTTCTTTTAAGTTCTGCCGCCTGTAGCGACAACAACAATTCAGAGAAAACAGATGACCCTTTCTTTACTATTGCCGAAGAATATCTTCAGCAAGATTTTGAGGCAACTTCTTCTTCCGTTGCCATTCTCGTAAATACCAATTTGGGGAGCGGAGTGTGGGAGGCCAAGTCCGACGCATCCTGGTGCCCGGTCTCCATACGTACCTCTTCTGACGGTAGAGCTGAAATTCTGCTGGCGGTGCAAGCCAGTGAGGAGCCGGATGTGAGAACTGCTACCATAACCGTGACATCGGTGGTAAAGAACTACTCTATTAAAGTGCGGCAATTGGGCTATGGCCCTGCCATACTGGTGAAGGCTGCACCAACCGGTGCATTACCTGCCGTCGGCGGCGCATTCTCCATCACGATTACTTCCAACATTGAGTACACCGTGCAGAAGTCCGACGATAGCGACTGGATTACGGAAGCTCCCGCAACATGCGCAATGACAGACAAAAGCTATGCCTACACGGCAGAAGCCAATCCTAATTATGCCACCCGTACTGCTATTTTTACCTATACTTATACGAAAGACCCTGAGGT
This sequence comes from Bacteroides sp., assembly GCA_021203515.1. Classification (GTDB taxonomy): domain Bacteria; phylum Bacteroidota; class Bacteroidia; order Bacteroidales; family Bacteroidaceae; genus Bacteroides. The sequence goes on from JAJQAY010000083.1 coordinate 67,902, forward strand.
GACGACTACCTGCGAGGTGGTACAAGAACCTAAAAGTTCAACTATAGATGATGTTCAATTGGAGGGCGACATCAAAGTAACACCCACCGGAGGGCTTGCCAGTTCATCACAACCCGGATCGGGCATAGAGCGTTCATTTGATGGAGATACCGGTGTTGAAACGCATTATCATTCCAGTTGGTCGAATACGGTATTCCCCGTTACTCTGGAGTATTATTTCGATCAGAAGCCTGATATGGATTATCTGATTTATCATACGCGAAGCGGTAACGGAAACTTCGGTGAGGTAGACATTTACTACGCCACCGAGTCAACTCCCGGTTATACGCTTTTGGGGTCTTATGACTTCAAGATGCAAAATGCCCCCAGTCGCGTTCCTTTTGCCGAAACATTACGGAAGGTAACAAAGGTCAAGTTCTCAGTGAAGACGGGATATGGCGGTTTTGCAAGTTGTGCCGAAATGGAATTCTATCAAAAGAATACCGATAAGAAACTGGATGCACAACTGCTGACCGTGTTCAAGGATATTACTTGTACGGAAGTGAAGCCGGAAGCTACCATCGAACAGATAAATGCGTTGCCCGGCTACCTTGCAAGGCTTGCCATGACTTTGAAAAACAATACATACGATGCGTGGGAGAAGGAATTCCGTATTCAGGAATACCAACCTTACAGCGATGTGGAAGTATGGGCTGAAAAGTTGATGACTAAGCAATATGGCAATCTGGATAACCCCACCGGTATCTATGTGGAAAAGGGAGACTCGGTGGTAATTTTGGTAGGCGACACATATGGACAATCGATTGCCGTTCAGTGTATCGGTGAAGAGAATACAGGAGACTATGTACAGACTGCTGCCACCGGAGAAACCCGTTTCTTGGAAGAAGGGGTGAACAAAGTGGGCTTTTCGCAAAAAGGTATGCTTTTCATTATGTATACTGCCGACCTGACTAATGCCAATGCCAAACCCGTAAAGATACATATCCCGTTGGAAAGCGGATACGTCAGCGGTTTCTTTGACCTGAAGACGCATGCAACGAACGATAAATATCAGGAATTGATTAACAAGGCTACTTATAAATACTTCTGTGTGCGTGGCGAACGGATCATCTTCTATTTCCATCGTGTACAGATGCAGTCCGCAGTGCCTTATGATATTTTGTCCGCCATCCATCTCTGGGATGATATTGTGGGCTGGGAGCAGGAGTTGATGGGCATTGATGATGTGCGTCCTTCGCAATTCAACAATCACTTGTTTGCCATTTCTCCGGAAGGCAGTTATATGTGGGCATCCAGCTATCGCATAGCGTTTGTTTATACTTATCTGAATAATATATTGCTCTACGATAATGTGATGGCGGCTAAAGATAATGTCTGGGGACTGGCACACGAGATTGGACGCATTCATCAGATGGCTATCAACTGGCCGGGTTCTACGGAGTCTTCCAACAATCTGTTCTCCAATTATATTCTTTATAAATTGGGTAAGTATTGCTCCCGGGGTAGCGAGCTGAGTGCGCTGGCAACTGCACGTTGTGTCAATAAGCAAGCGTGGTGGAACATGGGTTCGGTCACTCATCAGAATGAGGATACGGAGGTTCACATGCGCATGAACTGGCAGTTGTGGAACTACTATCACCATTGTGGCTATAAGGCTGATTTCTGGCAGACATTGCTCAAATTGCTTCGTGAAAATCGCATTGTAGAAAGTGATCCGGGTGCGGGACAGTTGAAGTTTGCCATGATGGCTAGTAAGGCTGCCAACGAGAACCTGACGGGCTTCTTTGAAATGTGGGGTTTCTTCGAGCCGGTGGATGAGACTATTGAGCAATATGGAACGTGGTCTTATCGTGTGACGGAACCTATGATAGAGAGTGCCAAGAACTATATGGCACAATTCCCGAAACCCAGGCATGCTTTCTATTATCTGGAAGACCGCAAGAATGGTGACGTGGAAATTGAAAGCTACCAAGTAGGTGATGCAGGCTATTATACTCAATTCAAGAACAATGTGAAGATAACGAAGAATATTACTTGTTCCCGTTCCTGTCGCAGTTTCATAGTGACCGATGGTGAGGAAGCCGTAACCTTTGAACTTCGTAAAAATGGCAAGTTACTCTATTTCCCCAACTTCTTCAACTTTACCGTTCCCGGTAGCATTGATTTGGACGGTGCGGACTTGTATGCTGTGCAAGCGGATGGAAATCGGATAAAGGTTTTTTATGAATGATTTCGGTGTTTGTAAATGAAAAGGCGTATATTTGCATATAGCTTTTAAAAAAGGATAGAATGGAACGGATGCGTAAATTACCTATTGGTATACAGACTTTTGGAAAATTACGTGAAGATGGTTATCTTTATGTGGATAAGACAGCGATGATTTATCAGTTGGCAGCCACATCTGTACCATATTTTTTTAGTCGTCCCCGTCGTTTTGGTAAAAGTCTGCTGATTTCCACTTTTGAATCTTATTTTCAAGGGAGAAAAGATTTATTTGAGGGACTTGCCATTGAAAAGTTAGAGACGGAGTGGGAGCAATATCCGGTGTTGCATCTGGACTTAAACGCAGAAAACTATAAAAATACAGAGGCACTTCGTATCATTCTGAATAGCAATCTGGTGCAGTGGGAAGCTTTGTATGGAAAGGGAGAGGGAGAGGATTCTCTTTCTACCCGTTTCTTCGGAATAATTCGCCGGGCGTGCGAGCAAACGGGTAAACAAGTCGTTGTTTTGATAGACGAATATGACAAGCCTTTGCTCCAAACGCTTTTGAATGAGGAATTGCTGGATCAGTATCGTGCCATATTGAAGTCTTTTTATGGTGTGTTGAAAAGCGCTGACCGTTATCTGCGTTTCGTCTTCTTGACGGGAGTTACCAAGTTTGCTCAGGTCAGCGTATTCAGTGACTTAAATCAACTGCAGGATATCAGCATGTTGCCTCAATATGCTACTTTATGCGGCATAACGGCTGAAGAACTTTTGCAGGTGTTTACTCCGGAGTTGACATGTATAGCCGAGAAGAACGGTTTCCCGTTCCAGGATATAGTTGCGGAAATGGCAAAACAATATGATGGCTATCATTTTCATCCGGACGGTGCAGGGATGTTCAATCCTTTCAGTGTGCTGAATGCCTTGTCTGCATTGGAATTTGGCAGTTATTGGTTTCAGACGGGAACACCTACTTACCTGGTTAATCTGTTGAAAGAAAGTAATTATGATCTCCGCCTTCTGATGGATGGAGTGGAGGTTACTTCTTCCGCCTTTTCAGAATATCGTGCCGAAGCCAATAATCCGCTTCCTATGATTTATCAAAGCGGATATTTGACAATTAAAGGGTATGACAAGGAAGTGAAACTTTATACGCTTGCTTTTCCGAATGATGAAGTGCGTTATGGTTTTCTTAATTTTCTCGTGCCTTATTATACGGATGTTACGGATGACGAAACAGGTTTTCATATTGCCAAATTCGTTCGCGAACTTCGTGCCGGCGATGTAGATGCTTTCATGAAACGCCTGAAAGTGTTCTTTGAAGGTATTCCTTATGAATTAAGTGATGAAACAGAGCGCCATTATCAAACGATATTTTATATTGTCTTTACTTTGATGGGACAATTTATACAAGCGGAAGTTCACAGTGCTCGTGGTCGTGCCGATGCGGTAGTAAAGACAAAAGAGTACATTTTTGTTTTTGAATTTAAATTGAACGGAAGTGTTGAGGAAGCCTTGAAGCAGATTGAAGAGAAAAGCTATCCGCTTCCTTTTGCTTTAGATGGAAGAAGTCTGGTAAAAGTAGGGGTGAATTTCAGTAAGGAAACGAGGAATATTGATAGTTATATCGTAGCAAAATAGGTAGTTAACTTCATTGCTCGAATGAAGTTAACTAAGTATAGCGCAATAAGTTAACATCTTGTATTTAGGAAGTTAACATCATTCAAGCGATGATGTTAACTTCCTTTTTTTGTGGTTAGCACACAGGGCGCCATTCTAGAAAATTCTCTAGCAGAAAGTTCCTCCACGCTTGCAGTTCCACATCCCAATAGACGATAGCGCTTGTCACACGCAAGATGTCGTATTCCCTTCTGAATGTGTTTTCATAGGGAATGAGAGTAGCTTTGGTAAGTTTGAATGTTCCATCCTGTTTGTGGTAGGCAATGAGTGCATATCCGTATTGCATGTGGTCGATGAGGCTTTCAATGCGGTCCGCCATCCATCCGGCGCACACTTCGTTGTAATCCTTTTCCATTCTGATACGTATTTTCCATAGATTTTTTAGTGCTTCGTGAAGTGAAGCGGGCCTTTGTTTCTTCATTGTGATACTTTTTAGTTTTTATAAATGAGTTTATTAATTGCTTGGCAGGTGTTTAGGTCGCATAAAAAAAGATGCCGTCTTCACAGAAAAGCGGCATCTTGAGTTGGTGTGGCCCATCTTTGCTAAAGCGATGCAAAGATACAGGCCTATTATGATAGGTTGTCCGTCGATATTTATCGGTTGTTTTCTACTGTTTATATGTTACTTAATATTACTTTTTCTCTTTGCATCCTTATTGCGTGGTTGCTTCAAATACTCTTTCTTTATTTCGGATATATCTTCTTTTATTGTGTTGGCGGATAGCGGTTTGCCATTTTTACTACAGAATATTTCCGATTTAGCAATAAAACGAATGAGAGTTGCTGCTCCATATTGAGCATCTACTCCCATATCACCGTCAAGAAACATTTCCCAAAATACTGTTTCTAGCTTTTTGCGGTTTCTGGGAATCCCTTTTATCTGGCCCCTGTCTTTGGGGCCTCGTTTTCCTTTAATATTTTGTTTTATAGTTGATTTACTCCGATTGTTGCTCTCTATTACAGTTTTTTATCTGCTTTTCTATCGTTTTTATTCTTCATAATCATATCCTTTTGTGATGATATTTATCACGGACAAAGTATCATAAATAGCGAAGTTACTTTTAATTGAAGAAATATACAACTATAATAGAGAAAGTTTGCAGAATGTGATTGTAAATAGTTGAGATATAGGATGATGTGGGTGTTTGATAAACTGTTTTTTAAACGTTCGTTTAATGTGCACAAAGATAAAGGGTATTTTTGAGATGTGCAAAATGTTCAATAAAAATATTTTTATCACTATTTAATTCTGCCAGTAAGGTGCTGTGTAAAAGTGATTTACAAAATAAAAATAATCTCTTTTGTTTCTGTATCATTTATTCCTTTTTCCTCCCTTTCTCAATCTTAAATCTTGACGTTTTTTAAACGAACGTTTAAAAAACAGTTTTTCTGCTTTAATTCATTCGTTTATAGCTCTTTATGAGCGAATTTCTAACATAACTGTTTCACCGCTTCTTTTTCCACGATGGTAGGACGCTTTGAAATAAAATGAATGCAGACTAACGCCTGAAAATAATCGCATTGCATAACTTGACCGGGAGGTATTTCACTACTCCGGTGTCCCTAAAGAATACCCTGACGCGAGCCTAAAACCTCGTAAGTATCATGGATAAAACCAATAACTCTCAACTTTCGACTTCTTGTTCTCAACTTTCCTGGTTTGCCATTCGCGTCTCCTATAGCCGTGAACTGACCTTGAAAGCCATTCTAGATGATGAGAAAATTGAGAATTTTATTCCGATGCGCTACGGCTATGTCATCAAGGGAGGTAAGCGTGTACGCAAGCTAGTTCCCGCCATTCACAACCTTGTTTTCGTTCATTCCACCCGTAAACGTATAGACGCCTTGAAAGACTCACTCGAAGCCTCCATGCCCATACGTTTCATTATGAACCGGGAATATTGCCGCCATATTGTCATTCCCGATACCCAAATGCGCAGCTTTATCCTTGTGGCAGGCAGCTATGACGAAGCCGTCCTCTACGTAGAACCGGCAGAGTTGAACTTGGTGAAAGGCCAGAAAGTCCGCATCATCGGTGGCATTTTCGAAGGCGTTATCGGTGAGTTCGTTCGCATCCGTCACGACCGCCGTGTCGTGGTAAACATCGAAGGCGTCATGGCAATAGCCACCACCTTCATTCCCCCTTCCCTCATTGAACCTGTAAAAACAGAATAACTCATAACTTATAATTCATAACTTAATAATGGATTCTTTATGCACTCTTGCCCACAGTCTTCTGACCTACGGGCTGGACGGAAGTCCCATTTACGTAGACCAATTCACCCGTCTGAATCGTGAAGTTTACGAGCAAGCCATCGAACTTTACGGCACTCGCAGCACCAGTGTCGAGTCTGAGGCTGAACTCTGTCTAGGTCTTTTAGTAGCTTTCACTGCTACCATCTATGATAACGGTCGTAAGCAACAATACATTCAGCATATTCTGGATTGTAGTTGGGAAGTGCTTCCCAGGCTTTCCCCTTCTCTGCTCAAAGTCCGTCTCTTGACTTATTGCTATAGCGAAGTCTACGATGAGGAACTTGCGCAGGAAGCTCATGCTATTATCAATACTTGGGAGAAATCTAACCTGACTTTGGAGCAAGTTGAAATCATGGAAGAACTGAAGAATTTTGAAGAAAATCAATATCCATTCGAGGTTATTGACTGACTCGGTTGTAATCGCCGGTACTAACCCTTAACTTAAACTTTTATCGTGAACATCTTCTTTATTATCTTAACTTTCTTGATATCAGCTTTTATCGCCCGTATCCTGATACCGCGTATCTTGTTGATATCCCTACGCAAGAAGTTGTTCGACATTCCGGATGAGCGTAAAGTGCATAAAAGAGCTATTCCTCGCTTGGGAGGCGTCTCTTTCTTCCCGACCACTTTATTCTCCTTCTGCATCGTCTACGCTTTCCGTTTATTAGACGGTGACAGCATCTCATCCGTTTATGCCGGCTACTTACTCCCCGAACTATTACTTTTCGCTTGTGGCATGACCTTGCTCTATCTAACTGGCATCGCTGACGACCTAGTCGGTGTTCGCTACCGCCAAAAATTCG
>JAJQAY010000136.1 GCA_021203515.1 Bacteroides sp.
TACGTATTCTTCATATTTAATCTTCATAAAAATTTCATTATTAGACTTTTCCAATATAAAGATTGTAGCATGTGGTGGTAATTTAATAAGTTCATCAGAGTTAACATCTTTGGATTGTTTTAATGAAATAGTGATGTCATTTTTTAATGTCACTGGAATTTTTGCTTTTTCTGATTTTCTATTTGTTGCTGAGTATATGAGATATAAGAGTTTAACTTCTTTTGGTCACAAATACCATATTCAAACCTTTTATTTATTCGAGAACATTTTTCAAAGTAGAACAATGCCATTTTGTAATTTGCATCATCTAATTCATAAAGTGCTTTCAAATATGCTTCTTCCATATCTTCTTCTGCTTTGTTATATGCTTCTGTAGCCATTTGAAGTGGTTTGACCATTTCATCAAAACTCATTGCTCTAAATTTAGATTTTATTTGTGATTTAGCCTCAGCTGTGGCAAACAGCATTACTAAAATAGTTGCTACTTTTAGTAATGATTGTAAATTACATTTTAACATAATATTAATCATATATTTGATGTTTATTAAAATCTATAGTCCATTTATTCTCTATTAAAAATTGTACACCCAATACCCCATGTATCTGTATCCCAGTCTCATTTTGTGTTTGCTTAATGGCTTCAGAAGCATCCAATACTGAAAAAATAGAAGTATAGTCTTTCTCTTCAAAATTGAATGTAGCTTCAATAATGTGAGTCTCTTTATAATGTCCTTCTATTCCCATGATGTATTGTGTCTCTTCTAGTAGTTTGAACTCATCCTTGAAGTGATTGTATACAAAATCAAACAAGGTATTGTGTGTTGAGCCAGTATCAATCAAGAAACACAGGTTCTTTAATTTCCCTGATGTCAATATCAGTGGTAAGCCTACCTTTTGCAGACCAAGTGTTAGTGGAAATTCCATTTTCTCATTATTATTTTAATCATTGTTCCAAATTTCATTCCTGTCTCCTTCATAAGCATCTGCCAATCCACTTTCAACATCATCACTATTTCAACCCCCATAATAAGCCTGTTCATCTCCATAAGGGTCACTCCAATTATCAACATCATTCATTTTTTCCTCTTCATAGTCCCAAAAGGATGTCCTTTTTGAGTATTGCTTCTTGGGTGTTTTCACTTTGGGGGTATAAATGGCCTTCTGGAAACTAGTTTTACCTACATCTTTTGCTTCAAGTAATAAGGGGAAAATCTTACCACTGCTATTAGTTACTATGGAAACTACAGGTGACTTGGGTATTCCATTTATAGCAGCAAAGCCTACATTACAACCATAAGTAAAAAATAGTTGATTTGATTTAGGGTATTTCCTGACGAATATCCTAGAACAATTAAATATGGATTTAACTCATCTATAGAGTATGTTTGAATATATTTTAGTCCCTCAAGTATTACATTAGTTGCTAGCTTATCAAGATTTATAACTTTCTCTTCTTCACCTACAAATGCTTTAATGGAGAATATATATTGTTCTTTAATAGTCCATATCTTATCATATTCTAATGGTACTATTATATTACCTAATGTATCGATGATACCCCATTTGTCATTTTTGACAACACGAGCAAAACCACATACAAATATAGGGTCACACCAATCATATTTATTAAAATAATTATTAGCCATATCACTCTTCTTGTAGCCATACTACAAAAAGAAAGTGTGGTACTTTCTTGCTGAGTCCAAGGTATCACCACAACACCTACAATCACAAACAAGGAAAGCCCACACCTAATGGTGAGAGCATTCACTTCCTTACTGCTGTGATTGTTGTCTTCAAAGTGGTGATTTTAGGACTTCACAAGTAAGAAGTAAACACTTCTTTTTCTAATATGCCTTGATTAAACTTCTATTTCATTAGCAATCATTAAATTGTTTCTGTTGCAAAGTTGAGACTTTCCATAAACAAACAATCATTTGAAGCTATTTTTAATAGATTTCCAAATCATATTAGCACCATAGGCATGGACTCATTCTTTTATCTACTGTTTCAATACTCCAGAAAATGGAGAAAGAATAATCTATTCACATTCATCAGTGGCAAATGTACCATAAAATGCAATTACATATCTCTGTTTCTGATTTCTTTTCAATTTAAAAGCCACAATTCTAATAAAAGAATTGAGGCTTACAACAACAATAAATATAAAGGCTATACACCTTTATTCTTTCTAACTATTATACACATGAATATTAATCCTACAGTGATATTCAAAATGCCATTAATCATCATTTCCATTCTATAATTGGTTCAAGATTCCCTATAATCAATGTTTATCCAGTAGGGGGAATAGAGAAAGGATAGAGGATATTTCATACTCAATCACATTTCTTTCAAACTACTTTCTGGAGTTTACTCCTTAGTTCTTCATTCAATCATAACAGAAAATTAGCCTTCTGCTCACTTACTTTTTATATAAATATTATAAAGTAAGTGCGCAGTGTCGAATTTTTCTTTTCATTCCTATAAGATTTGTACCGAATTTTTTCGACACTATATTTTTCCTATCATAATGGATAAATGAGGATAGATAATCTAGTAGAGAGTTAGGTATAAAGAGTTACTGTATAAACCAAGAGTATTCATTTTCTCCATATAAGGCTTTATTTAGCCCTTCTACTAGTTGTGTAGCATTTACTGACCTCTCTAAGAAATTATCAATGCAGCTGCTCTTATTAGCCCCCAGTGAGTAAATTGTGCACATTCCACATGGATATAACACTTTGATTATCAGGAAGGGCAAAGTTATCATCATTATAGTATGCCTTAGCTACCAGACCTATCTGGGTGTCAGTCATCAGCATTTGAGGGAGCTTCTTTCTTTGTTCAACTGGCAGATATTGATATAATCTGCTCTTACCTAAAAACTGGGCGAACTGGGTTTCTGTCATATAGCTATCCTTGTAAGCACTCATGTAGTATAGGTGCTTGGAGATGTTATACTCCTGAAATAGCCTCACCACTGAACTGAATAAATCTGCTGTACTCATTGCCTTTAGTTCAGCTTTGTAACCATTGGTTGAGATGCACATGTTGCAGCATACCATGTTTTTAAAGCCTATGAATACCTTGAACTTCTCTACACCTTTCTTGCTATACAGGTTTTCACGGTTATAGGCTCTTACTCCACCTATTGTAAGGTTTAACCTATTGCCTTCAATATCTTCATGGATAGTAGGTATCTCAAAACAAAACATCATTCTCTCATAATAAATGGTCTTATCTTCATCTACCAAATCCTTCACTGGCTTATGAATGGCTTCAGGTGTCCTACCTTTAATTACATGAGAAACTCTCATTGCAGGTTCTTCAATCCTTTCATTAGGGAATACTTGGTTAGCAGCCTCAAAAACAGTCTCAATGAATGCAGGATGAGAGATAGTAATCTCATTGTCCTTAGAAAATACTGGAATGATACAATCATTCCTTAAATGCTCAATAGTAACCTCTTTGGTATTAGCCTCAATGAAAGGTAATTTATTAACCCTTCTAGTGTTAAGAGGTTCACTCTCTAAGACCTCAATAGGCATTAGAGTTTCAGTATCAGTTCTATTAGCCAAAACAGACATATTAGTTCTGTGTATTGGCATGAGTTGCATTGTCTCCATATCTCACAAAATTTTGGTTATAGTTGATAATAGGTCTGTTTACTTCTTCCTGTAGCTGCATCTTCTTCTGTATGAAGTCAGATGTCAGTTGCTGATACCACTCTGGGTATTGGTGATAAATAGATGTCAGCTCCTCAATAGTTTTAGCTTGGTTTATTTTCTCCCTTATCATCTCCAAATTCACCCCATTATTGCACCAATCAAGGATGATTTGTCCTGTAGTTGGGGTAATAGTGAAGTTTGGCTTACCTGCAAAAAGGTTAGTTCTATCTTTGTTGGCTATAGCCTGATGTTTCATATTAACATCAAAAACTATGGTGAACTCATAGTCTATTCCTTCTCTCATTACTGCTTTTAACCCTACCTTTTCAGGTACTGTTTTACCATTCTTTTCACTCAGTACATAGTCTTGTTTACATCTCATTGTACAAATAACATGGCTATTGGATTGTAGAATTTTCTGCATGAAAGCATTAATTCTTGGTGTAATTTTCTGCCAGTTAGTAAATGAATTACCTTGTAAGTTAGCATGGTATTCAAGCAAATTATCCCAACATTGTGAGATACTATCAATAATTATCACTTCCATTTTTTGCATCTTCACACACCTTTATAGCCTCAATGTAGATTTCAGGAGTAAAGTTGTCTTGAAGAGGTAGTACATTATAACTACCTAAGTGTGCATATAAATCTGCACTTCCATTTTCACTGTCAATAACTGCTATTTTAGTCCAGTCATTGGTCAGACCATAGGCTAGTAATAGTGCAGAGTAGGTTTTACCACTACCTGTACAACCTTGTAGAGCAAGCTTTATTTTTGCCTGTTTCTTCGATGACACTCTTAAATTCAGCATATCTAAATACTATTAGTGATTATTTATTTTGAAAAATAAAAGAGCAGTCAGATTATTTATCCAACTGCTCTACTGGATTACTTAATTGACTCTTATAAAGTTGCCAATGTAGTAGCCCCTCCTTCTCCTCTTTGATGCAACAAGAAAAACATGTCTCCTGTTTCAGCAGAACATACTTCTGAAATTACAGGATTTGTCAGCTCTCCTGTTTCCACCTTCTTGGAACAAGGTCCTGTTTCAAACCCATAGACAAAGAAACATTTGCCTGTGTGCTCATTTCTTTTCACTTCAATCTTTTCTACATTGTGCTGTGCTTTAAACTCAGCTACACTCATTGTTTTTAAAAACTTCAAATTTCTTTCCATAATTATAAATTTATTATTGTTGTGTAGGGGGGGGCTATCCCCGACTACTGAAGTGTAGGGGAGGTCTGGTTGATGTGTATAGCACTCATAACTCCAGAAGAGAAAAAAAATAAAAAAATCTTTTGACAAGATTTTCAAGTCAGTAAAAACAGCTAATATATAGGTATATAGATAAATTGTCTCTCTGTTTCATTGGGCTGAAAACAGGGGATAGCCAATAAGCAGTCACTTATGCTATTAAAGTAAGATAATCTTCTATTTCATAATCAGTTGGTGGATTTGATATAACTTGGTCTATCCATGTAGTATATCCTAAATGAGGATATATAATGACTTTGGCTTTCATGTATTCACTCCAAGTTAATGCCATTGGAACATCATAGGAAGACCATATAACTTTCTTTTCAAATAGTAAATTCTTGTACTCAACATATGTATTCTTTGTCATACCAAAGTGTTCATAGATTACTTTGTCAGACAAATTAATTCTAAATTCATTGTTCACACAAAGACAATACAAACCTATCATAAAACCTTTCTCTGCTGGAGATAGAGAGTTATTACTGAATATTTCAGCTCAGATAAATCTATAGTTTTCAGGTGGATTAGGTAGATAATATCTATTTCTTTTGAGTTTATAACTTTCTTGTATAGTTTGTACTCTTACATACCCACTGTTTTTTAATTTAGGAATAAAAGAGTCGCTAATATAATGTTGTGATACTCCTGTTGATTTAGACAATTGTTCTATTGTTGTGTCTGTAACTAAATACTCAGCATTCTTTTTATAAGGAGCATTAATGTATAGGCCTACTAAAAGATAGAGGTCTTGAAGCTTGAAGTGTCTACAAGCTTCTATTGGGATTATGGTATAAGCTTTTACAGTTTCCATGTCTTTAATTTTTAATAGGGTCAAAAATCACCCTATACTAATTATCTACAATAATAATCTAATAGAAAATATTGTAGGTAATTAGTATAGAGTGGATTTTGACCACAAGTTTTTTTATTTTTCTTGATTACTATCAAGGTGAGAAATTAAATTTCCTTGATTTCTAGATATAAAGATATGAAAAAATATTGGGATAGGCAAATAATTTAACAGTCTATTTGCTTGATAGTTAGCAACTAAAATGTAAAATATCTTAATAGGTTATTATCTTCTGGAGCAATTCTATTACTACACTCTTTTAAATGAAGAGGGTTCTCACCCCTAATGATATATTTATTTTTGGGTCTGTCAGTCTCATACATGCTTTTTAGGAGGGTTATATATTTTCTTGGCATTAATACCTTGTGTAAATGATATTGAACTATAGGTGCTAATAATGCTTGTATTTCAGAAGCAGAATATACCTGATTGATAACAAATACTTCTCTTACAGCTTTCTTAAAAGGGTGTTCTTCTGCCAAAGCCCAATACATTACAGCATTATTGAGATTTTTGAAGGCTGCATTATTATCAATTCTAATTTCCCATAATTGATTTAAAAGGCTATCCAAATCAACATATCTATATAATCTAATAAATCTTTCAAAGAATATTCTTTTATATTGTTTACCTTGTCTGGCATATATTCTTAAAGAAACATCATTCAAATTATCCATTGAAGATAATGTTTTAATTTCTGTAATAGCCTCTTGTATATAACTGTCTGATAATTTCCTTTGCATAGTTTTGTTTTCATCTTCAATAGCTATTTGCTGTTGGTTGGTATCATAAGAAAGAGATTTATATTCTATAATATTAGCACATTTACTTAGTGCCTCTTTCATCATTTCAGGTAGGAAATACAGACCTCTATATAGTTCCATTCTTTCAACAAGATAATCTATATTTAAATAAGCTGGAACATATTTGCCATGTATGTTCTTTCTTATCAGATTTATTGGCTCATTACTTTCTATTTTTATCTGTGCTTTGTCCTTTATAGCTTCTTTGACAATAGAAAAAAGGTCTGTAAGAGTATAGTCATTTTGACTAATATCATCAGCAGCGTTAATAAGTTTTAAAACCTTATTGGCTTTTGTTACAAGTGAATTTGGATAACTCCTCATATCTTCTACTAGTGCATAATCTTTTGTATTATAAACAATGGTATCACTTAATATTCTGTATTCACCTCTACATCTCCCATATATCTGTGTTATTCTATCCAAAATTAGCATAGAATAATCCCTTCTGGAGTCTGATACAATAATTAAATGATAATTATCTGAGATATCTATGCCGGTGAAATAACAGCAAGTAGCAAAATTTACTCTATTGGGTAGAGTATCACCCTCTCCCAATTTAGATACATAATACTTTCCTGCCTCTTCTAAGGATGCTTCACTACATAATATAGCACAGTCTCTACTTACTTCTTCTTCAAGAGAAGATATGATGTTTTGTATTTGCAGGACAGAATTATAAGCCACAAATATTTTTTCATTTGGATGAGAATTAATTTCATCTATTACTGTCTGAATGATGCTGTTGGTATGAAGATGCCTAATATTTCTTTTCCTTTCCCATGTCCATGAGATAGAAAATAGACACTCACTCTTCAAAAGAGGATTAGTAAATTCTTTCATGGTAGCTGTAACCATACATCTGTTCTTTAGGGGAAATAAAAAATAGTAATCAATTACATCTTCCAACTGAGGTCTATAGTTACTGTCTGACTGCAAAACATCTATTTCATCAATCATTAAAAAATAGCTTTTGTAATTCTCTTCTTTTATTAATTTTAGTAATCTTCCCAAGCTATCTGCTACTACTAATAACTTCTTGTAACCTTCCTTCTGGAGGTACTCTTCTATTTCTTGGTCTGTAGTTCTCTCTATTTCATTCTTTATTTCACTTCCAATATATAATGTATTAGAATGTTTCTTGTATTTGGAAAATGCCAAAGCCTTTGTTGGAAGAACTATAATTGAATTTCTATTTGAGTTTATTTCAAGGGTGGTTGCACCAACTCCAGGGATTTGCTTATTTACTATGCCATGTGGCACTTTATCAATGTAGAAAGATAAATTGAAACTGCATTGAAGTTCCTCATGCTTTGAATAGTCTCCATATAGTAACCCTTCGAGACTATCAATTCTTGTATCTGGTGATATTTCTTCTGGCTTTCCATTATCTGAATATACAATCTGTGGAGTATCATATAAATCTCCATACGTATTATATAAAATAGTCGTGTCTTTCATATCTCACTTAGTTTTATATTTATGATAAGCAACAAAGTGAGCAATATACTAAAGAAACTCCATAATCCTATCAATTACAGAGTTTCTTTTAATCTATTTCAACTCTTTATCTTTAAACACATATTTAAGAACTTTCAAATTAGCCTCATTTTCTATTTTGAAATCCCTTTCTATATAAATGTCTGTCACTTTCATTGCTTCATCAATATGATTGAGTGCAGCATGAACTGTATATTTATCAACGCCTACTTTATCAACTGCTAAGGTAGCCCATGAGTGCCTTGCTGCATAATACTCCAAATCATCAATCTTTAATAGTTTACCTATTTCCTTCAATCCAATATTGATAGCTCTGTTGAAATTATTAGCAGTAGAGCAACTATGGTAAAATCTGAAAATTCTCTTTTGGGTATAATCCTTATATTTCTTCATGAGAGACATAATAATAGGGGGAATAGTGACTTTCATTTTTGCTCTATCTAATCTTCTATCAGTGGTTTTTATTCTATAATAAATAATAGAATTATCCTTCAATTCAGAACAGCTATATAAGTCAGCCGAATTCATACCTATGAGACAGAAGGAGAGTATAAAGCAGTCTTTAGCTAAATTGAAAGGGCATATTCTTTCCCTACCATTGGTATTAAGAATGTAGGGCAATTCCTAAATCTTCCTGATTAACTCTGCTGATAATGCCCTTTTCCTTGTAGCCTCCTGTTTGGGTACTTTGAAGTTCTCAAAAGGAGAGTTGGGGATAAGGATGATGTTTCTGTCATAATCATTATATTGCTTTTTGGCTTCATTAAATAGGTGTCTGATGCTTCCTATATAGAGGG
The DNA here is from genome assembly GCA_021203515.1 of Bacteroides sp. GTDB lineage: Bacteria > Bacteroidota > Bacteroidia > Bacteroidales > Bacteroidaceae > Bacteroides. The sequence goes on from JAJQAY010000136.1 coordinate 8,880, forward strand.
AGACTATTCTATTGGAAGGAATTCTCTTTCCTTGCTTTTCAAGTGTTGCTATCTTCTTAGCCCTCTTTAGGTTAAGGTGTTCCATAAAACCTTTCAAGAGTTCTTTTGTTACTTGATTTGTAGTCAGATGCTCCTTACCTGTATAGGAGATGAAAGCATTGACTGCTGATTTATAGTTTCTCTTTCCTTTAATTTCTGTAACCTCTAACCAGTCTTTGCAAAATTGAATAAAATCTATGGTCTCATTTTTTTCTTGTTCAGTTTTGATATACTCTAATATTTCATCTAGGGTATATGTTGAGGTTTCTAAGGGAAGTACTGCACATATTTCCTGATAATGCCTTACTATATTATCAGCCTCTTTGATGAACTTCTGATTTTTCAGTTTGAATGACTTAGTGAGGTCTTCTGACCTGACAAATATGGAAGTTGGTAGCCTCTTGACTTCTCTCTTGTAGGTCATTCTAATCTTTACATTGCAAGTACCGTCTACTTTTCTTTCATTTTTTCTAATTTCTACTTTGAATGTCAGCATGTTAGATGTGTTATTTTTCCACCAACAATTAACCAACAACTACAGAAATAGGATGGATATTCTTATAATTCCACTACTAGATACACTTCTATTACAAAAGAAAAAATCCTTAATAATCTACTGACTATCAAGGATTTTCTTGGGTGACTGATGGGACTCGAACCCACGACATTCAGAACCACAATCTGACGCTCTAACCAACTGAGCTACAGTCACCATGTTAGTGCATTTCTTAAATGCGGTGCAAAGATAGGGCTTTTCTTTGATATAGCAAACATTTGGATAAATATTTTGTGAGGAAATCTTCTATTTTTTATCTTCTGAAATTCCTACATTATGCTTCTGCAGGAGCGTCCGGGAGTTTTTCATGAAGATACTCAGACGATTACGGGCAGCTAGGGGGAAGACTGTCGGCCGGAAGATAAGAAGAATATAGAAAATAATTTTTCTTTCCGGTGAGGGTGGGGCGGGCTGTCCACACTAAAGTATAGCCACAATGGGATATGCGGGGAAAAGGAAAAATCGGAGAAAAAGGCTCGAATGCTGGAGAATAACTCTGATTGTTGATTGTCGGACTGATAGGTTGGGGAAGAGGATATTTCTCCAGTTGTAGCGTAAAGATAAGACCACCGTCCGTATTTTCCGCACTCATACTGGAAATGAAGTTCCCCAGAGAATAAACAATGACGTGCTGTTGGTTGCCATCCGTGCGCATTTCCATAGGCTGGATGACGTGTGGATGCGAACCGATAATGTGCGTTACTCCCTGCTCTAATAGCCAATTGGCAAGTTCACGTTGTTCGCGGTTGGGAAGCATATGGTATTTCTCTCCCCAATGCATGCAAGCAATGATGGCATCAGGTCGTTTGGCTTGGGCACTTCGAATGTCTTGCAGGATAGTTTCTTTATCAATGTAGTTTACGATGTTCGGAGAGGCTGCTTTGATGCCATTAGTCCCATAAGTATAATTGAGCAGGGCGATGCAGAAACCATTTTTCCGGATGAAAAGCGGATAGTGCTGTTTGCGTTCTGATAAGTTTCGGTATGTGCCTGCATGTGGGATAGAGAGCGAATCGAACATAAGTACGGTGCGCTCCAATCCTTTCTTCCCGCGATCCAAACAATGGTTGTTGGCGGTGAGAAGAACATCGAAACCAGCTTCCTTAATACTCTGTAAGTATTCGTCAGGAGCGCTGAAAGTGGGATAGCCCCGATAAGGCTTCCCGCCAAGCGTTACTTCGAGGTTGGCAATGGCGACATCAGCGCGGGAAATCTGCTCTTTTACCAATGAGAAATAAGGAGGGTAATCGTATGTTTCACCGTTGCAGGCAGCATCTATTTGCGCTTGATGTTGCATGAGGTCTCCTACGAATAATAGCGTAATCCTTTCCTGCGCAGAAAGGATTACGCTATAAAATAGGATAATAAAGGCTGCAAGCGCTTTCATAGCCTCTATTATTGATAGATAGCTTTCTTGCCTGCCAATAATGTATTCTTCATTAAAGAGACAATCGTCATCGGACCTACGCCGCCCGGTACGGGAGTGATGAAAGAACACTTCGGAGCCACTTCGTCGAACTTGACATCTCCCGTTAGCTTGAAACCGGATTTCTTAGTCGCATCCGGCACACGGGTGGTACCTACGTCGATGACGACAGCACCTTCTTTCACCATTTCCGCTTTTACGAAGTTAGGTTGCCCTAAAGCGGCAATGATGATGTCCGCTTCCTGGCACTCCCTCACCAAGTCCTTGCTACGACTGTGGCAGACGGTTACGGTGGCATCACCGGGATATGCTTTTTGCACCATGAGGGCGGCCATCGGCTTGCCGACAATATTACTGCGTCCCAATACTACACATTTTTTGCCGGAAGTCTCTATCTCATATCTCTTCAGCAGTTCGAGTATACCGTTCGGAGTGGCCGATACATAGCATGGCAGTCCGATAGACATGCGCCCCACATTGATGGGATGGAAACCGTCCACGTCTTTGCGATAGTCGATAGTTTCGATTACTTTCTGTTCCGAAATGTGTTTCGGCAAAGGAAGTTGGACGATGAAGCCGTCTACATCTGCATCTTCATTCAGTTCGCGCACTTTAGATAAGAGTTCCTCTTCGGTTACGTCCACTTCATAGCGGATAAGGGAAGATTTGAAACCACAGACTTCGCAAGCCTTTACTTTGGCGGCTACATAGGTTTCGCTGCCCCCGTCATGTCCCACGAGAGTAGCTGCCAGATGCGGGCGCTTTCCGCCGCGGGCAACAATCTCCGCCACTTCGGTTGCAATTTCCTGCTTTACTTGCTCTGAAATTGCTTTTCCATCAATCAGTGTCATGTCAAATCAATATTTATAGTTCAAACTTTTACTTATCTCTTCATTTTCGGCATCATCTTGCCCATCTTGCTGCCGGTCACCATCTTCATCATCTTACGAGTCTGGTCAAATTGTTTCAGTAGGCGGTTTACTTCCTGAATGTTCGTACCGCTACCTTTGGCAATGCGCTGGCGGCGTGAACCGTTCAAAAGGGCCGGGTTACTACGTTCATCCGGTGTCATGGAGTAGATGATGGCTTCAATGCTCTTGAAGGCATTGTCGTCAATATCAATATCTTTGATGGCTTTGCCCACACCCGGTATCATGGAAGCGAGGTCTTTCAGGTTACCCATTTTCTTGATTTGGGCTATCTGGCTGAGGAAGTCATTGAAGTCGAACTGGTTCTTGGCGATTTTCTTCTGCAAGCGCTTGGCTTCTTCTTTGTCATACTGCTCCTGGGCGCGTTCTACCAATGATACGATGTCACCCATGCCGAGAATACGGTCGGCCATACGAGCCGGATGGAACTGGTCGATAGCATCCAGCTTTTCACCCGTACCGACGAATTTAATCGGCTTGTTTACAACCGAACGGATGGAAAGAGCGGCACCACCACGTGTGTCACCATCCAATTTCGTCAATACCACGCCATTGAAGTCCAGGCGGTCATTAAATTCCTTAGCCGTATTTACAGCATCCTGACCGGTCATGGAGTCTACAACGAACAGGATTTCATTCGGATTAATAGCGGCTTTGATAGCTGCAATCTCCTTCATCATCTCTTCATCCACCGCCAGGCGACCGGCAGTATCCACGATTACGAGGTCGTAGCCTTTGTCCTTGGCTTCCTGAATGGCGTGTTGAGCAATCGCTACCGGGTCTTTGCTGTCCGGTTCGGAGTACATCGGCACTTCAACCTGTTCGGCCAATACCCGCAACTGCTCGATGGCTGCAGGACGATAAACGTCGCACGCTGCCAACAATGGCTTCCGGTTCTTCTTGGTTTTCAGCATGCGTGCCAACTTTCCGGAGAAAGTTGTTTTACCGGAACCTTGCAGACCGGACATCAAAATGACGGCAGGTTTGGTATCAATGTTGATTTCGGCAGTTTCGCCACCCATGAGTTGTGTCAGCTCATCGTGCACGATTTTCACCATCAACTGGCTAGGTTTTACGGCTGTCAGCACATTCTGTCCCAAAGCCTTTTCCTTGACGGTATCGGTAAAGTTCTTGGCTACTTTATAGTTTACGTCGGCATCCAAGAGTGCTTTGCGCACATCCTTCAGCGTTTCTGCTACATTGATTTCGGTGATTTTTCCTTCACCTTTCAAGATTTTAAACGACTTCTCAAGTCTCTCGCTTAAATTATCGAACATAGTATCTAATTACAATTACTTAAATTACAAATTACTCTTATTGAGGCGCAAAAGTACAAAAAAATCCCTGTAACTGCCGCCTTTTCTGGGCAGAATATTATTGAACGGGTGCGGCAGGATAGGTGAATAGAATTGTGGGACCTTCCGGTGCATCTGCAATGATTTGATAGGTTCCGCCAAAATGTTTCAGTAACAGGCGATTGATGTCGTGTCGTATGGCTGTTTCCTGGCCTGCATATCTGCTGTCTGCTAAAGGACTGTTGACTACCTTTAAACATAATATTTCACCATTTCTGTCCAAAGTGAAGAGGACGTCGCGTTCATTTGCGTCCAGGGTAGAGGGACCTGCAAATATGCTGATAATCAATTGAATTATCCGGTTACAGTCGGTATATACAATATGCTGCTCTACACTGTTCCGGAATTGAATGTGCAGATTTGGCTTTTGCATCCGGACAGCACTTACGGCATCGTTGCAGAGTTGAACAACATCATAGTCAGTCAGTTGGTATTTCATCATGTCAGCTTCCAAGCGGGAAAGGTCGAGGACATTATTTACCAGTAACATCAGTTCTTCGGTGTTTTTCTGGATAATTTTGGAATACTCTTTACGGGTTTCTTCGTTGAGTTCCGTGTCGCTGGCCATTAATTGCGAGAAGCCCACCATACTGTTGAGGGGAACCCGAATGGCGTGGCTCATATTGGAGAGGAAACGGCTTTTTACTTCGTTGACTTCCTCCGTTTTAAGAGCTGCTTCTTTGGTCTCTTTTTCCGAAAGTTGCAGTTCTTTCCGAATTCGGTTCATCCGGAACATATGGGTGATACACAGTATCAGTACGATACCTACGACTCCCAGAATGATGATTTGTATGTAGCTTTTTAATTTTCCTTGTTCCAGAAGCAGTTGGTTCAGGTGATATGAATCTTCGATTTCTTCCAATTGCTTGTTGGATACGGACGTACTTATCGAGTCTTCTATCTGAGTCACTCTTTCGTATAGCGGCAGGGCCTCGTCATAGCGTCCCATTGCTTTCAGAATATCGGCTTTGTAACCCGCTTCTTTGGCATAATCGGATATTCCAAAGTCATTCTCTTTCACTATAGATATGGCGCTGTCTGCCAGTGCAAGGGCGGTGTCGTACTCTTTTGTGTAAAGACAATACTCGATAGCCATGTTTTGATGTGTGACCAAATAGGGTAGAAATGTATCCGGGGAGATATACGATTTGCATTTCTCATAATGCTCTTCGGCCAAGTTCGGATTGTCGGTTCCTAAATATAGGTATGTATAATATATTTCTAAAAATAAATATTGGTCGGCTAAATTCTTTTGCATAATCGGATTGTTGCGTACCATCGCATCCAATATCTGTTTGGTTCTATCCAGATACGTTTTCAAGTCGGCATAGCTTTTCCTCTGTTTGGAGAAAGTGATGAGTTGATTTAAAATGTTGACTTTTGTTCCGACATACTCTATTTGAGGCAATAAATCATACGTCTTTTTTAATATCTCTTTCTCCTCTTGCCATCGGTCGGTTTCGTGATAAATGGTTGCCATGCACTGGTAGGCCGCCACCTTTCCGGTTATGTCCTTCACATTTTCTGCCTTTTCCAGCATCTGGGATGCTTCATTAAAGGCATATTCGTACTGACAATTGTAAATATAAGTGTTTATAAGCAACTTTTGCGAACCGAAATAGACCTTCCAATATTGAATATTCTCTGCTATTGGCTTCAGCCGCTCCATCCATTCGATGATACTATCCTGATCGCCTTCATTATTATAATAGTGAAGGATGTGGTAATAAGCACTGTTGCAGATGTACCGTTTGTTATTCTGCAGCTTGGCTTCTTTGTAAAGTTGCTGGGCGTACTTCAGAAAGTCGGGAGTATCTTGCGTGATTATCGCCAGTTCCTCCTATGCTTGTAGGCGCGCGGTGTCATGGGGCAGGGTAGGGATGACGGACAGCAGGCTATCGGTTACGGATAGCGACCATCCAAACAGCGCCTGAAGACCGAAAAGCAGTATGAATATCATTCTTCTCATACGGCTGCCTCCTCCTTTTTTGTATCGGTGTGGGTGATGGGGTGGGTGAATACGAAACGGGAGCCTCCCGTGTATTCGGAGTCAATCCAAATCTTGCCGCCAAAACGTTCCACAATCAGTTGGCAGATAGAGAGGCCTAACCCGCTACCTTGTGTATTTTCATCCAATTTCTCAAAGCGGTTGAATATCCGGCCCTGTTTTTCGGGAGCGATACCACATCCGGTGTCGGTCACGGCAAATCGCGCCACGCCGTCTTTTACCTCAAATGACAGGGTGATAGACCCTTCCGAGGTGAATTTCGTTGCGTTGATGAGCAAGTTGATAAGCAATTGTTGCAGGCGGGCTTCATCGGTGTAAAGTTCCAGACTCTCCAATGAGGTTTGGAAAACGACGGATGCAGCCGTTTGCTTAATCTTCTCTACGGTGTCGATGACATTCCGTCCGAGAGCTACGGCATCGTAAGTACTGAAATGGAACTGCATTTTTCCTCTTTCCAGGCTGGGCAAGTCCACTACATCGTCAATCAGTTTTAATAATAAGTCTGAATTTTGCTGGATGATGTCGTTGCATTGCTTACGTATATCCGCATCTATATTTCCGTTTATCAGTATGGCCGGGGAGCCGGATAACGCGTTTAGAGGCGTGCGGATTTCATGGCTCATGTTTGACAGGAACAGACTCTTGGTGCGGATAGAGTTCTCCGCGTTTTTCTGCGCTTTGTCCAGTTTTTGCTTGGATGCTGCCAGCCGATTGTTCTCATGCTTTATACGGATGACGAATATGACAAATACAGCTAGGATGAGGATACCTCCCACAATCGAGTAGAACAGTATACGGTTTCGTTGTTCCTGATTGCCCACTTCCAGGCGGTCGACCTGATATATAGTTCGCAATAAATTTATTTGCGAACTATAATTGTGGGCGTTGATGGAGTCGCGGGTAACTTTTATGGTGTGATAGGTTTCGCAAGCCTCTTTATTTTGCCCAAGTTTTTTGTATATATTAGCTATTGTCTTTTTCAGTTGAAGGTAGTTGTTATATACATTTATATTATTATTGTTTTGGATGAGTTCTGTATATAATTGGATTGCCTCTTCATAATTTTCTGTTTCTCTGGCATATTCGGCCTGCATATGCTTCAGTTTGGTGGTGTAGAAATGAGAGGGGGCCGCATTATTGGCTTGTTCGGCATCGTCAATGTATTTGCGGGCTTGGTCTACGTCTTCGATATTCAGGTAATAATATGCCTGGTAAATATAGAGCAGAAAAGGATTTTCGTGTTTATCCTTGTAAATCTTTTCCATATCTTCCAGATAAGTCTCTGCGCTATCCAGTTGTTTTAGCTTGATTAAGTTGGGTATTAATTGGATGAATACTCTTTCTTGTAGTTTCTCCGTATCAGGGTTTTCAGACAATATATCTATTGCTTTTTCATATTCTTCTGTCGATTCGGATAACATTCCTGCATTGGTGTATATATCTCCCAACGCAAAATGCGAAATAGCCATTCCGATGTCATAGTTCATCAACCGGGCTTCAGCCATCATGGCATTGGCTTTGCTCAAGGCTTCGGTAATCCGGGTTTGAAAGGAATAAGCATATACAGCCATTTGTTTCATAAGAAACATGCGCTTATAATCTTTTATTTTCTGGAAGTGGTGACCATTTCGTCTTCCCACTGAATGATGTCATCGGTGGTTACGTCTTCGGAATAAGCGAGATTACTGTCCATCAAAGTTTCTATGAGACGTAAACGCTCGTTGTCCGTTACTTTCCCGGCTGAAAACAATCGGGAATGCATTCCGAATAGCAGTAGAATTATGATTACAATTGTTTTGTTTGCCTTCACCCCTCAGACCTTTCTATGTGTGTGAAATGAAAAATAATATATTCCAAAAGTAACAAAAAAGAGTAGAATACTATAATTTATTCTACTCTTTTTAAGATATTGCTTTTATAGACAGCTTAGCTGTTCATACTCATTAGAAATTCGTCGTTGTCTTTGGTTTTTTCAAGGCGGTCTTTTACAAAGTCCATTGCTTCTGTCGGGTTCATGTCGGCAAGATACTTGCGTAAAATCCACATGCGGTCCAACGTTTGCTTGTCTAGCAGCAAGTCGTCGCGGCGTGTGCTCGAAGCAACGATATTGACAGCCGGGAAGACACGCTTGTTGGACAGGTTGCGGTCGAGCTGTAATTCCATATTACCCGTACCCTTGAACTCTTCAAAGATAACTTCGTCCATTTTGGAGCCGGTATCAATCAAGGCAGTAGCAAGAATGGTCAATGAGCCGCCGCCTTCAATGTTGCGTGCCGCACCGAAGAAACGTTTCGGCTTGTGCAGTGCATTGGCATCCACACCACCGGACAATACCTTGCCCGAAGCCGGAGATACCGTATTGTAAGCGCGTGCCAGGCGAGTGATGGAGTCGAGGAAGATAACGACGTCATGTCCGCATTCCACCATTCTCTTTGCTTTTTCCAATACGATGCCGGCTATTTTTACGTGGCGTTCGGCCGGTTCGTCGAAAGTGGAAGCGATAACTTCTGCATTGACTGTGCGGGCCATGTCGGTAACTTCTTCAGGACGTTCGTCAATCAGCAGCATAATCATGTAAACTTCCGGATGATTGGCTGCGATGGCATTGGCTATATCCTTCATCAAGATGGTCTTACCGGTTTTGGGCTGTGCCACGATTAATGCACGCTGACCTTTACCGATAGGAGCGAAGAGATCTACTACGCGGGTAGACAGAGAGTCGGAATAGCCGCCTTTACAGAGTCTGAACTTTTCGTCCGGGAAGAGCGGAGTAAGATGCTCGAACGGTACGCGGTCGCGTACGAAAGCCGGGTCGCGTCCGTTGATTTTGGCCACTTTCACCAACGGGAAGTATTTCTCGCCTTCCTTGGGAGGACGGATAACGCCTTCTACCACATCGCCGGTCTTCAGGCCGAACAGTTTGATTTGTGATTGAGAAACGTAGATATCGTCCGGCGAAGAAAGATAGTTGTAGTCGGAAGAGCGCAGGAAGCCGTAACCGTCTTGCATGATTCCCAGCACGCCGGTGCCTGTGAGGATGTCGTCAAACTCATACGCCTTTTCGCGTTCTATAACTTTGCGCTCGGGAGCAACGTAGTTGTCTCCGTTGTTCTGCTGAACCGGACGCGGCTGTGGTATGGGGCGCGGGTTGTTGGGCGTATTACGATTATTATTATAAGGAGCGTTGTTTTCGCGAGGACGGACGCGCAGGCGTTGTTGTTGTGCCGGTGTTTCAACAGGAGCGGGTGCTTCTGTTTTGGTAGCTTCAAATTTGCCAATAAGTTCTAAGGGCAATTCTATTTTTTCGGTTGGCAGTTCCTCGATGGGAATGAAGTCGTTGTCGGCTTCAGGCAAGACCGGGCTTTCGTCAAACAGGAGTTGGGGAGTTGCTTTCGGTTCTGTTTTTTTAGCTTCCTCTTTTTTCGGTTCTGCTTTCGGTGCTTCGGCTTTCTTGGGTTCGGCAACTTTTGTTGTTGCGGAAGTCGTTTCCACAGTTGCTTTCGAAGCTTCTTCGGCTGTTTCTTGTTTGGTTTTGCGCGGGCGTCCCGGTTTGCGTTCAGGAGCCTCTGCCTGGCGTCCCGGATTGATAGCTTCAGCCGGTTCCTGGGTTGCTTCGGCAGCTTGGGCGGCGGGTGCTTCGTTGGTTTTCGCTTTAGTCAGGTTGCCGTTTTTGTTGACAGAGAAGACCTTGTCGGCACCTTCTTTCTTAACTGTTACGCGAGAACGCTTTTGCTTGTCCCCTTTACGTTCTTCTTTTATTTTGTCGGCTGCTACTTTCTTGGTTGCCCCTGCAATAGCCTGCTCGTCAAGTATTTTATAAACGAGCTCTTCTTTTTTGAGTGAATCGGTTTTTTTGATACCCAATTCTTGGGTAATAGCTTGTAGTTCCGACAGATTCTTGTCGTTCAATTGAATAATATTATACATACAGTATAGGTGTGAATAGATTTTACTTATTTCCGGTAAGTTTACCTTGTAAATTATGATGTAATAGGGATATTTATATTGAATCGGAAATCTGGCTGACGATCCTTGCCTCAGTAAGGTGTCGCAAAATGTTTCAACGG
>JAJQAY010000055.1 GCA_021203515.1 Bacteroides sp.
CTGAGGTTTACCTGACGATGGCTGCCGCCGCAGGGGTGGAGCAGGCGAAGAAGGCGCTGAAAAGTATCAGGTTTTAGGTATTAAATATAAAGTATGAAGTATTAGGTATTAAGTATTAAATATAAATCATTAATATAAAATTCTATCTTAAATGAGAACGAAGAACTATTTATGGGCGGTGCTTACGATGGCAACCCTCTCACTGTCCGCATGCGGCAGTGATGAAAACGAAGAACCGAAACTGCCTCAGGGACAGGCGAAGCTGGAACTGACATTGAAAGGTACGGCGATGACAAAGGCGACCGGAGCGGCGTTACCTACGAGCGAGGACAACATCAGCCGTATAGCAGTGGCTATATTCAACAGTGACGGTACGGTGAACGTGATACAGGAATTCGCGGTTGCAAACATCAATGACCCTGTAACCGTGAACTGTCTCCAGGGTACGGAATGCACCGGACTTGTAGTGGCAAATGCTCCTACGGGAACTTTTGCGGGAGTAGCGACAAAGACTGACTTCATTGGTAAGACGGTAGACCTGTCTCAAATCCAAGCCAGTGGAAATGCAAACGTACAGGATGCGGAGAACCTGCCCATGTCCGGAGAGATTATGGTAAGCAATTCCAATACTTTCACCATAGGGGCGGCTACAGTCACTGCCTCTGCAGAGGTTAGCCGCCTTGTGGCAAGAGTGGCGATAACCAACATCAAGACGGCGTTCGACCCCAACGGACAATACAGTGCCGCCACTTTTAAGATTAAGAAGATTTTTCTGCACAATGCGGCTTCCCAGTCTACGGTGGGTATTGGAACACCGACTACCAGTACACCTGTAACCGGACAGACTACCGGCACCAACAACTATTTGCAAGACGTAGTTAGTCCGGATTTGGATATCACAAGCAACGCATGCACTACCCCTTACTGGTTCTATACCTTTGCCACTCCGGCAGGTGGTGTGAATAGTACTCCTACCAAACTCGTCGTTTTCGGTGAATTCGATGCGGACGGGACAGGAACGGCAGCGACAGATGTGTATTATCCTATTGTGGTAAACAAACTGCAAACGGGAACTACCATCAATGACGGCAGCAGCAACATTTCCTCTGCCGGAAGCGGGAAGGGTGACATGACCATCGCCCGCAATACGCGCTACAACCTTACCGCAACCATCAAGGGCAAGGGCGTGGCCAACCCCAACATGAACATTGACCCTGCAACAATCAGCCCGACAGTCACGGTAGCCAATTGGGCATTGACTATCAGTCAGGACGTGACATTCAATTAATGGGAAACGAAACAGGGTTTATAAACAAAGCAAAGTGATTATGCGTTCGTCAGGAATATTCACTATCACCACCGCGGGAGTCGCCACTGCTACAAAAGCGGCATTCTGTATGCTTCTCCTGCTCCTGCTACCCGCCTCGTGCGTTCGGGAGGATGTGGACGGATGTGTGCAGTATGCGCTGAACGTTCGCGTGGTGGACATCGAAGGCAATGACCTTACCGACAGCGGGATACTGGAGAGGGCGGACGTGTACCTGTTCAACCGGAAAGGATTTGTACGCATGGTGCCCGCAGGCATATCTTCCGCCTTCCTCTTTGGCGAAGACAGGAACGAGAGGCTGACACTCGTGGCATGGGGCAACGTGAAGGAAGACACGCTCGTCACCACAGAGGTGGCGCCCGGAACCTCACTCGAAGATGCGCGATTGCAGCTTCGCCGCCATGCTGAAGGGACACACATCCCGGTGACCGACCTGTTCTACTGCCGCAAGGAACTGAACGGTACGGAAACCGGGGATACCCCGCAGACACGCGGCAGTATGAGGGAAGACGGTGTGACGCTGGTAATGGAACGGATGGCTGCGGGCGTGAGCGTGCATACGATGGGTTTTACGGCAAAATACCCCGAAGGTGGAAGCGCCTGCCACCTCGTTGTGCGCGGTGCGGGAACGGAACTTGACTTTACGGGAAGGCTGTAGGAGACGAGGCGGGATATAAACCCGTGTCTTATGCCGATATGGCAGGAGACATCCACATGCAGCCTTTCCGTGTATTCCCCACCTATGGTGAGCAGTACATTGAGGTAGATATCTACCGCAGTGGGGAGAAACTGTGTACCGTTACGCAGGATAACAGTTTCGAGCCTATATGCACGCCTGCGGGCAAGCATACGGATATCCTGCTTGATTTCAGGTATACCACAGTACGGGTTACGGTGACGGTGCTGTCTTGGGGAGAAGTTTCACAAGATACGGAAATGTAATAACGGATATGATAAGACTGTTTGGGAAAAAGATACTGGCTACTTGCTGCATATTGTCGGTTATGATAGCAATATGTATCTCATGCAGCGATGACCGGACCAACGAAATCATTGATGATGGAAATGTCATGATTGCCCTGCACCTGTCACTGCCGGGAGCGGACGAAGATGCGGGCTCGGATGAGTATGTGGAAACGCGTGCCATATCGGCAACGATAGAGAACAAGTTGGACGTCACACAGTTGAAGGTATTGGTTTTCAAAGTCAGCGGCTCCACCGAGACATTCGCCTATGAAGCTCCGCAGATAATATTCAAGAGTGGCAATACCTATACGATTACTTTGCGTAAAAGCATGCAGGGAGAAAGTTACCGGCTGGTAATCATTGCCAATGCAGGCGCCAAACTGCCTTTTATACCGGAAGGCACAAGCAAAAGTGATGCATTGAAGATGATTACTTTCAGTTCCAGCGGGGCATGGAAGGCCAACAGTGACACCGACTACACCCATATACCTATGTGCGGGTGAAACGAAGAATACAAAGGTAATCACGGGAAATACAACACTGGACGGAATTACCCTGCTTCGTGCACTGGCACGTATCGATGTGGGGTGTGCCCTTAGTGGAGAAATAGCTAACGGATTAGGCAACTTCACCATGAAAAGTGTCACCGTGTACCGGGTTAACAATAAAGGTTATGTTGCCCCTCTTGCTACTTCGCTAAATACTGACGGGAGTATAGGGGTGAAAGACGTGTCCATACCCGGTGGCTCCACTGTGCAGAATATACCCTATAGCGTCGGCGACGGCAAGTCACTGATACGGACTGTCTACGTGGCGGAAACAGCGGTAGGAACAACTAAGGATAATACTGTTTGCCTGATAATAGGAGGTACATATAGCAGCAAAACGACATACTATCGGGTAGATTTGAAAACGAGTACCGGCGCGTATGTCCCCGTCAAAAGAAACTGCCGTTATGTAGTGAATATCACCGGTGTCAGCGTTGTGGGGTATGACAATGAGGCCGAAGCATTGAAGGGAGACAAGTCTGTGCAAATAAACACTCAGGTAACCATTACGGATGCTAAAACTGTGTCTGCAACAACCGGGCCGACCATAACACTATAACTATTAAAAAGCAAGTTTATGAAAACAAGTTCATTCTTTTTTAAGATTGTGGCCTTATTGCTAATGAATACCTTCCTGAGTTGTCAGGAAGAGGAAAGGATGACTGATATTACAATTCCCTCTTCCAAAGATATAATCATTCAGATTTCAGACGTATTAATCAATCCGGACAATGGTTGGGAAGCTGTAAATACGAAGAGCGTGAATAGCGAAGTGAGCTCTTCGCCCCGGCAATCGAATGAGAACGGATTGGATATGGGTATTTCCACAAGCATATCTCCCGAAGCTCATACGCGCGCTGCACGTGTTTTTACAAACAGCAAGTTGAGGGTGGTGGCATACAAGTGCTCGGGTATAAGCGCAATCACAACCGGTAATTATGCCGGATATGGGGATTATACGGCAGATGCCTCGGGGAATCTCACTGCTACTACGCCTCTTGTCCTTTCTCCCGGCACCTACTCGTTCGTCCTCTTTTCTTACGGAAATGCCGCATTACCGACTTTCAACAAGAGTAGTATAACCGCTACGGCAACAAGCGGCCAGGACTTCCTGAGCAGCACAAAGGCAAACGTCGCTATAAGCGCAAACTATGGAAAATACTTCTGGCTGACCGGCCTGACACTGACCCGACGTATCAGCGGCTTCTACATTACGATGCAGGCGCAAAGCGGACGCATGGATAACATTACAGCCTGTGCAGCCACCCTGACTGTACCTGCACAGGCTACTTACTCTTTCACGACCGATAAACTGGCAAACGGTAGCGGTATCGCTTCCATAAATGCTGTATGGAAATTGGCGGAGACAAACAAAATGAGAGTGAAAAGCGAATACATAAGAGTTCTGCCACAAGCGTCTGCCAATATTCCTGTGAGGTTTACCCAACTCACTATAGGAGGTAAATCCTTTGTCGGAACAATAGCAACAATTGCATTACAGACATTTCAAGGGAATGACTATACATACGAAAGCGTAATCAATTTAACGACAAGCGGGTATATCATTGGAGGCGCTTTATGGGCACCGGGAAACTTATACTATGATGGAAGTTTCAAATTATACCAATCAATGTCGGATATATCCATTAATTCGCCAACTACTAACTATTGGTATTGGAATAGACTAACTCCCACAGGTAATTATACCACCGGTGATTTTGCTCAAACAACATGGCAACCGGCGAATGACCCATGCCGGCAGGTCGGCACAAAAGGAACATGGTGTGTGTCACCAAAACAGTATTATGCCAATCTAATACAAAAAGGATATAAATTCACCACACAAAACGGAAACATGGGTCTTCTAATGGGAAATATGATTTTCTTTCCTTATTCTGGATACTATAATCCTAATGGCTATGTAGACGAAGGAGGGCGTGGAGTTTATTGGGTACAAGAAAGTGGCTCACCTTATTATGGTGTAATATTTAGTTTTGAACAAAAAGGGACAGGGGTAGTATATTCTATCTCTAATTATAATAATTACCGCATGGCCATCCGTTGTATTCGAGCAAACTGAAGCGCTCTCTCGTGTCCGTTTTTAGTGGATATATACCCTACACTATGCCAAAGAATTATTTGTAAAATGACTAATTAAAAAATACCGGCGACAAGATGATGCTTTCTTCTTCCTCTGGCACAGCCTCCGGTTGACAGAGCATCGTACAAGGATGTGATATCACTGTCCGATGCATTTTGTTTGTTTGCGAGCCTTTTGTCCCAAGCGAGGGGATAAGAGGCTCTCTTTTTCTTTTATCAGCATTTTCTATTCGACAGCAATACTTGGTGGCGAAAACTATTGAAGAAAAAGTAAAATGATGAACTTGCCCCATACTGCCCTACTTTTCAATTTTTCTGTTTATCTTTGGGAAATACAATAATACAAGAGAATATGGATACGCGTACATTCATAACCAATTATCAGGAAGCATTCGGAAAAAACGCCGAGTTGCCTATCGTTTTCTGGTATTCTGACCGGATAGAAGCTCCTACGGAGAAAATAGGCGGATGCTTCTTCAAGAGCATGAAGCAAGTTAGAGAGGGAAAGATAATCAGCCTCAACGCAGAGACAATCGCGTGCGGGGGCGGTAAATTCTATACCGGCTTCACAGATATGCCGGAACGTGTTCCCGGTTTTGTATCCTTGAAAGAGAAATATAAAAAGACACCTGAAATGGTGCTTGACTTTGTAGATGAGATACATGTGCCGAAAGCGACCAAGAACTATCTGCATTTTGCCCGCATCGACCAAGTGGCATCTTTTGATGAAGCGGAAGGTTTGCTGTTTCTTGCCACTCCTGATGTATTGTCCGGATTGGCAACGTGGGCTTATTTTGATAATAATGCGCCGGATGCGGTAGCGACTCCGTTCGGTTCGGGGTGCTGTTCCGTCGTGACGCAAACCGTGATAGAGAACCGAAATCAAGGAAGACGAACCTTTTTGGGCTTCCTCGACCCGTCGGTTCGTCCTCATTTTGAACCGGACTTGCTAAGTTTCACTATTCCGATGTCCCGGTTTAAAGAGATGTATCACACGATGCGCGAGAGTTGTCTGTTCGATACACATGCGTGGGGGAAAATAAAGGAAAGAATACAGCACAGTTTATCAAAAGAAGAAATACCACCTACTCAATCAGCGGAAGCTTCTAAAAAACCTTCGTCCCTTACCTTCTCCATTCTGCCGGATATATCCTTGCGTGAAGTGGTGTTAGAGGATGCCGCCGCCATATATCATGCTATCGACACCCACCGGGACTATATGCGAACATGGTTACCTTTCGTTGATAATATGAAATCCGTAGCCGATGAAGAAGCCTTCTTGAAAAGTGTGCTTTCCGTTCCTGCCGAACGCTACGAACCGATATTCGGAGTTTGGAACGAACGCAATGAAATCTGCGGGCTGATTGGCTTCCATTTCTCCGACTACGCCAATCACCGTACAGAAATAGGTTATTGGCTGTTGCCCGAATACCAGCATCGCGGCATAATGACGGCTTCTGTCCGCCGATTGTGCCAATGGGCAGTAGAAAAAAGGTATTAAACGCATACAAATCCGTTGTGCTACTGGCAACGCTGCAAGTAATAGCATTCCCATTCGCCTTGGCTTCCGGCATGAGGGAATAGAGCGTGCGGGCGAGTTACTAGCTTCGGGAGAATATGCGGATATAAATGTATATAGTATCTTGAAAGAAGAAGTGTCGGCTATGTAATACCCGTCTAAAATACACAACGAGTTTTGCACAACAGAAATAAAAAAAAATAAGTACATAACATGTCTCACAACAGAAAATCACTTAAAAGTTTCTTCTCCAAAAAAAACATTCTCATTGCATGTATTCTTCTTTTCTTGGGTGTCATCGGTATCATTTTTTATTGCAACCAAACAATTAAGAATGCAACTCGCAACAAAATGTATGATGAAGTAGCGGAAATTCCATATGGTCAAACGGCACTTCTTTTAGGGACTTCACCGAAACTCAAGAGCGGAAATGACAATCTATATTTTATCTATCGCATAGAAGCTGCCGCCCAATTATACAAGGCAGGAAAAATAAAATATATTATTATCAGCGGAGATAACAAGAAACGAAATTATAATGAACCTGAAGCCATGAAAGAAGCACTAATCCAGCAATCTGTGCCTGAAAACATTATTTATCTGGATTATGCAGGGTTCAGAACATTAGACTCTGTTGTACGTGCCAAAGAAATCTTCGGGCAAGACTCCATAACCGTAATCAGTCAGCAGTTTCATAATGAGAGAGCTATATACTTAGCCCAAAAATACGGACTTCATGCAATAGGATATAATGTCCAAGACGTTTCAAAATATTACGGATTAAAGACTCAATTACGTGAATATCTTGCCAGAGTCAAGATGTTTATTGATATTATAATGAATAAGCAACCTCATTTCTTAGGAGAAAAAATAGAACTCAAATAAATATGAAACAACAACTTTAACTCAACGAACACAACAAGCAGGAGTACCCGCCGATGCATACAACCGAGCATATTATCAACCAGACCATGATTAGACTGTTTGGTTGCGGGCGTTCGATATCGGCACATATAGAGCGTAAGAAAAGCAAACTGGATTATCGACTGGAGCAATGTCCCGCAGAGGAAGATGTCAAGAGGCTGGAAGAAGCTGTCAATGAAGTGATAGCAAGGCATCTTCCGGTGACGATGGAGTTTGTTACGCAGGAAGAAGCACAGGGACGTTTTGATTTGGAACGGTTGCCGGAAGATGCTTCGGAGACGGTACGTGTAGTGAAAGTGGGTGATTATGACGAATGCCTGTGCATCGGCACGCATGTGGCAAATACTTCGGAGATTGGTACTTTCAAGATTATCAGCCACGACTGGGACGAAGAGAACAAGCGTTGGCGGATACGTTTTAAATTAGTCTGAAATTCAATCAATTTTAAATAAAAAAGATAGCAAAATGGCATAAAAGAGGTAATATAGTCAGTCCCTAAGTGACAAAGAGTCAAATAAGTAGGTAAGAACGGATTGGCATACGGTTTGCGATAATAGTTAGTGAACGACGGTTCGAGAAAACAACGGTGGAAGTTGTAAGACGGACACCAAGAAATGAAAGGCCGAAGTTCGAAACTAACGAAATGTTTAACTTTTAAAGATAGGAGACTATGATTATGATGCCTGTAAGAAGTACTCAGAATTGGTTACCAAGTATCTTTAACGATTTCTTTGATAACGACTGGATGGTAATAGCTAATGCAACTGCACCTGCTATCAATGTATTTGAAACTGAAAAAGAATACAAAGCAGAGTTGGCTGCTCCGGGAATGACGAAGGATGACTTCAATGTTCATATTGACGAAGACAACAACCTTGTCATCTCAATGGAGAAGAAAACGGAAAGCAAGGAAGAGAACAAGAAGGAAGGTCACTATCTGCGCCACGAGTTCTCATACTCCAAGTTCCAACAGACGATGATACTTCCTGATGATGTGGATAAAGAAAAGATTGGTGCTCAAGTAGAAAACGGTGTGCTGAATATCAGTTTGCCGAGATTGAGTGAGCAGGAAAAAGAAAAAGCAAAGAAATTCATTGATGTGAAATAAGATGATTGGTAATTAGGAAATACCCCGAGGCAGAAGCTTGCACCGGGGCATTTTTATTATTTGTATTATTCAGCAGTTTTTCTCTTTAAGAAACGGTTCGTCAACCACTTGCGTACCGGCTCATCATAAAGTTTCAAGTAGGCATAAGCAAGAACGAAAGCACCGACGAAAGTAAGTATCATATAAGGAATACCCTCGGCCAGAGTTGCCTGATTGTTGTATGCCCAAGCCGTGTACATATATATCAGTGGATAGTGAGTGATATATACCGGATACGAAATATTCCCCAAGAACTTGCAAATGGCAGTGGAACGTTTACCGGTCACCTTGCCACCCGCTCCCATAGATACAATCAGCGGGAAAATGCAGATGATACAAAAAGCCTCGTACAAACCATTCATCCAATAGCCGTCCGTACCACCGATGCGGGGAACGGCAAGAACAACCACAATCATCAGGCTGCACTACCAAAAGGCACGCTTCTTTACCCGTATCAGCCAACCAAGACGCGACAAGAGTAGTCCCGCAAAGAAAGGATACATCAGGCGGACAAGCCCGACATACTGCTGCTCCCAGTTCAGCGCCCAGTCGCCTACAATATCTCCGTTTGGCGCAGTCAGGCATAGATGCACCGTGAAGCATCACGCCACCAAAACGAGTATGGACAAAGCGACTTTATTGAACCTGCGCACAAACAAGGCGTACAGGATATTACCGATATATTCATAATAGAGCGACCATGCCGGACCGTTCAACGGGTGCATCTCCGTCCAGCCGCGAATGTCCCATTTCAAAGGAAGCGGAAGCAACGTACAGCCCAGTAACATCACCAGCAGCATAGTGCCGACCGATGTATTCGCAATAGCCGGAAAACAAGGAGACTCCTGAAAATAGAAGAACACCGCCCCTACTATACTTCCCATGATAACCATAGGATGCAGCCGGATAATGCGCCGTTTAAAGAAAGTGCCGACAGTCATCCGGTTCCAACGGTCATCATACGCATAACCGATAACGAAGCCCGAAAGCATAAAGAAAAAGTCTACTGCCAGATAATCATGATTGATTGTCTGTTCCAAATGACTGCCACCGGAATGAGCTTCGAGCAAATGAAAGGCAACGACCATAACAGCGGCTACGCCACGCAGCCCGTCAAGGATTTCGTAATGTGGTTTTGAAGCAAGATAAGTAGTTTGTGTATTCATCGAGATAAAAGATTTTGTTAATTTGCCCGCAAAGATAGAAGATTTTCTTCTCTACCGAAACAAATCCATAGTATAATCAACTACTTTTACGATAGCTCTTCACTGCCCACAGGTTAAACACCACGGCAAAGGCTAACAATGCCCCCAACTGGGGAAGCAAATCGGCAAAGTCACCGCCACGCAGATAAATAGTACGCATCACTTCCACAAAATAGCGCAACGGGTTGAAGCGGGTAATCCATTGCGCCCACACGGGCATGCTATGGATAGGAGTGAAAAGACCGCACATCAACATAAGAATAAGCATGAAGAACCACATGACGAACATGGCCTGCTGCGTTGTGGCAGAGTGATTGGATATCACCAGTCCAAGCCCCGAAACTACCAACAGGAACACTACCGCAAAGGCATAAATCGTCAGGAAATGCCCTGCGGGAAGAATACCATAAAGCAACCACGCGAGGAAGAAACAAATCGTCAGTACCACAAATCCTATCAGCCAGTAAGGTATCAGTTTGGCAGCGATAAAGGTGAACTTGTTGACAGGTGTCACATTGATTTGCTCGATTGTGCCGACTTCCTTCTCTCCCACCACATTGAGGGCGGGCAGGAAGCCGCAAATCATTGTCAGCAACATCACTACCAGAGCGGGCACCATAAACAGTTTATAGTTTAAGGTGGGGTTATATAAGTTTTGGGGCGTTACGTCTATGCGGGGCAACGGTTTGCCTGCCAAAGCCTTTGCAGGTGTTTCCGCACGTAATTCGCGGGTATAGTCACTGATAATAGAACCCACATAGGAACTTCCCAGTCCGCCCTTCGTACCATTTACCGCATTGACGGCAATCAACAGTTGAGGGGCTTTGCCTTCTGCCCAATCCTTCTCGAAGTCACGGGGTATTTCCAGAATAACATCCGCCGAACCTTCCTCAACGGCTTGCAATCCTTGCTCGTAGGTTGCGGGAAGGTCTGTTGTGCGGAAGTAAGTAGAAGTACCAATCTTATCGACCAGACGGCGGGATATGACGCTATGGTCGTTATCCACGATATTCAGATTGATGTTCTTTATCTCCAGATTTGCCGCCCAGGGCATCAGTATCATAATCATACAGGGGAATATGAATATCAGCTTCGGCAAGAAAGAGTTGCGGAACAACTGCTTAAATTCTTTTTCTATGAGGTACTTTATCATTCTAATCTACTCTTAAAGTTCTTAAAACTGATTGTTATCAGCAACACAGCCATAACGGCCAAGATGCTTACTTCGGTCAGTACAAACGAAATATCCACTCCTTCAATCATCAGCTTGCGCACAGCCTGAATGTACCAATGTGCAGGAATTACGGCCGAAATTCCTTGCAGTATGGCGGGCATACTCTCTATCGGGAATATCATGCCCGAAAGCAACATGGTAGGCATCATCAGCACCATGCCCGACGCCAGCATAGCGGCAACCTGCGTACGGGCTATCGTAGAAACAAGCAACCCCAGCGACAGCGACACAAAGATAAAAAGCAACGACACGATGACAAGCCAGAACAAACTACCCGCCACCGGAACATCAAGCACATACACCGAAAGCAACAGAATAGTCGTCAGATTGACAAACGACAGTACAAAATAAGGTACTGCTTTGGCAAGAATGATGAACAGCGGTTTGACAGGAGATACAAGCAAGATTTCCATAGTCCCCGTCTCCTTCTCCCGGACAATGGAGATAGAGGTCATCATCGCGCAAATCAGCATCAGGATAAGCCCCATTACCCCCGGCACGAAGTTATAGGCACTCTTCATCTGTGGATTATAGAGCAACTTGATTTGAGGTATGATAGTCGCCGCCCGAGCACCCGCCGGAAGCATTTCCTGTCCTGCGGCGGCGATGATATTGGTAGCATAGCCCGCCTGCATGGTAGCTGTGTTCGGGTCGGTGGCATCGGATATTATCTGCACACGTGCCCCGCCGGTATAAAGGTCGTCGGCAAAGCGGTTGCTGAACACAAGCGCCAAGTCGATGTTCCCTTTCCGTAGCGAGCGCTCCACCTCTTGCGGGGAATGTAGCCGATAGGCCACCGAGAAGTATTCACTGGCATCTATGCGGTCGATGATACGGCGGGTAACCACATCATTCGACGGGTTGAGAACGGCGACACGCACATTCTTCACTTCCGTAGTAATGGCAAAACCGAACAGGATGATTTGCACAATAGGCATGCCCAGCAATATCAGCATCGTACGCCGGTCGCGGAAGATGTGGAAGAATTCTTTGCGGACAAAAGATATAAATTGTTTCATTGTTCTTTCTTCTTTAGTTGACGAGTTAACAAGGTGACAAGATACGAGGAGACTGCGCAGCCCCTTGTCAACTGGTCAACTTGTCACCCTGTTTTAGTCTGCCGTCCTCACAGCATGCCGTGCCAATTGCTGAAATACATCGTCCATAGTATCGGCATGGAACTGCTCTTTCAGGCGGGCAGGCGTATCGAGCGCACGGATTACGCCGTCCACCATGATAGAAATCCGATCGCAATACTCAGCCTCATCCATGAAGTGGGTAGTGACAAAAACAGTGATACCACGGTCGGCAGCCTGATAAATAAGTTCCCAGAACTGGCGACGGGTGGCAGGGTCTACCCCGCCCGTCGGTTCATCGAGGAACACGATTTTCGGTTCATGGAAGATAGAGACGGAGAAGGCAAGCCGCTGTTTCCAACCAAGCGGGAGACTCTTCACCAATGTATCACGTTCCTGTTCCAGTCCAATGCGTTGAAGCAACTCATCAGTCCGCCGGGCAATCTCTTTCTCATGCATGCCATAGATACCGGCAAAGAGGCGAATATTCTCCCATACCTTCAAGTCCTCATAAAGAGAGAACTTCTGACTCATATACCCGATATTCTTCTTCACCGCTTCGGTCTGGGTAGCCACGTCAAACCCGGCAACAGAAGCTTTGCCGCTTGTCGGGCGGCTCAATCCGGTGAGCATACGCATGGCGGTAGTCTTGCCCGCACCGTTAGCACCAAGGAAACCGAAGATTTCGCCCCGATGAACACGGAAGGAGATATGGTCTACGGCGGTGAAGCTACCGAAACGTTTCGTCAGTCCGTCCACGTCGATAACGTAGTCCTCGCGATGCTCTGCCTTGTCATGCTCCAAGCCCGGCGGACAAAGGATAGAGGCGAAACGTTGCAGAATAGTGTCGGGCGTGTCGATACCTTGTATCTCCCCTTCGTTGATGAAAGCGATACGGTCGCACTGGCGGGCTTCGTCGATGATAGGAGTAGATACGACAATAGTAATTCCATGCTCTTTCAGGCGGCGAAGCATTTCCCAGAACTCCTTACGTGATACAGGGTCTACCCCCGTAGTCGGTTCGTCCAGAAAGAGTACATCCGGCTTGTGGATAAGAGCGCAACTAAGCGCAAGTTTCTGCTTCATCCCCCCCGACAGAGCACCCGCACGGCGTTTACGGAAAGGTTCTATCTGCTGATAAATATCGCGCACCAAGTCGTAATTCTCCTCGATTGTCGTCTGAAAAACAGTAGCAAAGAACTGAAGGTTTTCCTCTACCGTCAGGTCTTGATAGAGGGAGAAACGACCGGGCATATACCCCACCCTGCGGCGTATCTCCTTATAATCCTTCCGCACATCCAGTCCGCAGACCGTAGCCGTTCCGCTATCGGCAAGCAAGAGCGTGGTGAGGATGCGGAAAAGCGATGTCTTCCCCGCCCCGTCAGGACCGATGATGCCGAAGAGTTCGCCGGGCTTCACATCAAGAGAAACGCCTTTCAGAGCTTCCACCTTACCGTAACACTTGGCTACACTATTTACCGTCACTGCATATTCCATACCCCAATCATTAATCACTAATCACTAACCACTAATCGCTAAACTTCACTCCCCCATACATCCCAATCTTCAACAGCCCGTCATTCTTCACCGCTATCTTCACCGCATAAACCAGATTAGCACGTTCATCCCTCGTAAGTATCGTCTTCGGCGTAAACTCCGAACTATCCGAAATCCACGTCACTACACCCGGATACTCCTTTTGTACATCGCCGCCATAATCAGAAAAGACAGTAACCCTCTGCCCCAGCTTCACCCCCGCAAGCTGCTCGGAAGTAATATAAGCCCGGAGATAGATTTGCTCCATATCCGCCACCTTGAAAAGCGGCGTACCCGGAACAGCCAGTTCACCGGCTTCGGCATATTTGGCAAGCACCGTTCCCGTTATCGGAGACGTGATGCGGCACTTTGCCAACTGGTCCTCCACCTGTGCCACCTGAATACCCACAGACGAACTTTGCCACGTCAGACTCCGGTCACTGTTCTGCAACGTCGAGTTCTGTGCGGCAAGCTGCTTGTTCAGTACTTCGAGCAGTGACTCGGCATCGTCCAGTTGCTTCTGATTGGCAGCACCCACACGAAGCAGATTTGCCACACGGTCGCGTTCACGCTTTGCCTGCACAATCTGTTCTTTGGTGGCAGCCACTTGTTTCAGTATGTCGGGGCGCTGCCCTTCCACAGACTTCACACTGGCTTCCAACTGAAGTTTCTTCAAATAAAGCTGAACGGTATCAATAACACCGACCTCTTCGCCCGCCTTCACCTTCATGCCCTCTTCCACATCAAAAACAAGCAGTTTGTCCGAAGCCTCTGCGGATACAATCACTTCGGTAGCTTCAAATGTTCCGGTGGCATCATACTTCGGAGTGCCGTTTCCGCAAGCGGAAAGAAGGAACAGTAAAGGGAATAGTTTTAATGACTTCATAATGATATATATTTTTTATTATTATTCTATTTATTCAGCGTGTACTTCAACTGCCAGATATTCATCAGCAACTGCACCTCATGCAGCGCCTTCGTTTGCCGTGCCAAGTTCTCGGACGTAATTTCCCTAAGCATATCCGTAACAGTCAGCGTCCCGTTCTCCACCTTCGCCTCGGCAGCCCGGCGGATATTCTCCCGCAAACGTATAATCTCATCATCATCCGCCATTTGCCGCCTCATGGACACGATGCCCGCATCCTGCTGCGTCGCTTCCAGACGTGTATTGAAGAGAAATACATCACGGCTCGTCTCTATCTGCCGACGGCTGTTATCAATGCGCCGGCGGTCATTGCCCAACGTATAAAGACTTCCGAAGTTCCACGACATACGGACACCGGCTATATAGTAAGCACTGAATTCATTCTTCAACATATTCAACCCCGGATTACCGTAAGCCCCCTGCACAAACACCCCGAAGCATGGCATCAGCCTCGTCTTCAAAGTCGCTTCCTGCACATTCAAGCTCTCCCCCTGCGCATCAAACCACCGCAGCTCCGGCCTATTATTCACACCATACCCCCCGCTTGCATCTTCCACCGCAGGCTTCACCAGCACCGTCTCCGGCGCTATCTCCTTCCCTATAAAAGCAGCAAGCATATTCACATAAGCGCCGCGCGACATTTCAATCTCCACACGCCGCTGCTTCGTATTAAGCTGCTCCACACTCACAGCATCCAAATCGCTCGGCGTCGCAATCCCGTTAGCAATATAATCAGACACCTGCTTATACGTCCGCCCCAAATCCTCTTGCAGCAGCCCGTTCTGCTTCAACTGCTCGTCCAGCAGCAGGACACCGAAAAACAACTGATTAATACGCTCATTCAGCGCATACATATCCACATTCTGCTTCTCCATTTCCACATCCGAAGCCGCCCGCGTCAGACGTTTCTTCGAACGAATATCCCCGCCGTCCCACAACGTCTGTTGCAGTTCCAGCATCACCTGATACTGGTCTTTCGGCATACTCTTCACATCCACCCCCGGTATGCTTACGGGCAACTCCGTCACATCACTCTGATAACTCGCCTTCCCCGAAAGCGAGAACTGGGGCAGATACCCCTTCCCTGCATTAGACAGGTCATATTCGCGCGACTTCTCTATCAGCCCATACTGGCGCACCAGCGGATAATTATCCTGCGCCAACTGCCTGCACGTCTCCAGCGTAAGCTGGGCATGAGTCAGCGTCACCGCCAGCAGGAAGAGAAAAGAAAAAACCGTTCGTTTCATATTCATACCAAATTATTTTTAGATGCCGCAAAGATAGACCATAAAATTACACAAATCCTATCCATTAATCGAATAAAATATTCCATTAGTTCGATAAGCAAGAAAAAAAAGCGATAAATACCCTTATTTTCTTATCTTTGACACAGATATTAACGTATAGACAGAGAATGAAAGCAACAGAAAAAAACAAACCGTTGAGTCTCGGATTTAAGGAACTGCGAGACCGCCAGGAACTTATCACCAACGCCGAATACCGCTGCATCCAGCAAGGCATCGGCATGATCATCAGCTTCATACAGATGCAAAGCTCCCTATTCCGCATGGGTCAGCCCTACCGCACCAGCGAGAGCCGCATCATACGCATCATCAAAGGCAGAGGTCACCTATCCATTAACCTCGTAGAGCACGAAGTAGCCGAGCACATGATTATCATCACCCCGCCCAACTCCCTGATAGAATTTATCTCTCTCAGCCCCGACTACGACTTCCAGATTATCGTCCCCGAAAACGACTTCCTGCCCGTCATACAAAACGGCAGCATGACCGACCTCTACGGTCAGTACGGCATCCTCCTATCGCTCACCGACGAAGAATGGAACTACACCGACACCTTCTTCTCCTTCATATGGAACACGATGCGCCTCTCCCCCTTCCGCAAGGAAGTGGTGCAGAACCTCGTCACCGCCCTGCTATACGAGATAAAGTACATCCGCGACCAGAAACAAGTCACCCGCCCGTCCTACCCCTCGCGTCAGGAAGAAGTCTTCCGCCGCTTCATCGGCCTGGTAAACGAGCACGGCAAGCGCGAACGCAACATCAGCTTCTACGCCGACAAACTCTGCCTGACGCCCCACTACCTCAGCACCGTCATCCGCGAAGCAAGCGGCCAGACCATAATGCAATGGATAAACCAAGCCGTCATCCTCGAAGCCAAAGCGCTCCTGAAACACAGCGACCTGCTCGTCTTCCAGATATCGGACGAACTGAACTTCCCCAACCCCTCGTTCTTCTCCAAGTTCTTCAAGCGGATGACGGGAGTGACCCCGGCGGAATACCAGAAGGGGTAACCCCTCGCATCACGCCCGGCCTGTGCCCCCCTCTCCCTCTGCGTTTTCTTTTTCACTACAGATTACACAGATTAACACAGATTATTGGTATTGATAACCAATCATTTAACCACAATCCGTGTTAATCTGTGTAATCTGTAGTGCTTTCGGGCATGCACACTTCAAAAACCCTATTACAAGTATGAAAGCAGTAGAAGAAGAAAAAGACGTGGGGCGGCGGGGCATAAACTCGGCAGGCGTAGAGCTGGCAGGCGTGGAGCTTGCGCCCTACATGATGCGCCTCGTCACCCGCCTGAAGCGCGACCGCAAGTATCCGGCGGCGCACGGTTATCTCAGTGCCTTGCACTCATTCCAGCGGTTCGTGGGCGGCAGAGACGTGGCGCTGCCCGTGCAGGAAGTATTCACCCCGGCGCGGCTGAAAGCCTATGAAGAATGGCTGATGCAGCAGCAGAAGCGGGCGCTGAACACCGTATCGGACTACATGCGCAGCCTGCGGGCGGTGTACAACCGCCTGATGCCGCCCGGCACGGCCGGACACGACCCGCAGATGTTCAGCGACGTGTACACCAAAGTAGTGTCGCCCACCAAGCGCGCCCTCGACAAAGAACAGATGACCCGGCTCATGACAGCCGACCTCTCCGTTCTTCCCCGCAGGCAGCAGGCGGTGGTGGCCTATTTCCTGTTGATGTTTATGCTGCGCGGCATGCCGTTCATCGACATTACCCACCTGCGCAGAAGCAACATCCGCAACGACGAACTCACCTACCACCGCCACAAGACGAAGAAAGCCCTGACTATGGAAATCCCCCCGCAGGCACGCAGGCTGATAGACGAGTACTGCGACACGGGCCCGGATGCCGAGTACCTCTTTCCAATCTTGCCGAAAGGCTTGCGCGGCGGCTGGGACGAATACCGATGCTATCAGGATGCGTTGCGCCGCTTCAACCAAGTGCTGAAGCAAGCCGTGGGCCGATTGCTGCCCGGCGTGACAGTCAGCTCCTACACCGCGCGCCACACGTGGGCAACGGTTGCCTACCACATGGGCGTCTCCGTGGGACGCATCAGCCAGTCGTTGGGACGCTCATCCGTACGGGTGACGGAAGCCTACCTCAAACCTTTCGACAGCAAGGAACTTGATGAAACAAACAGACAAGTGATTGACTTCGTGAAAAAGGTAAACGGGGAGAAATGGCAACAGTTAATAGGCTGTAGGGCACTGCGTTGGGATTTACGTTACTTACCAAGTAACGGATAAATCGGGTGCAAACTTAAACCTATTTTTACAAACAAGCAAACAAATCTTAGAAAAATTTAAAAAGACACGAAGATTATCGGATAAAAATTGAACGAAATATGAAAAACACATTCTATCTGCGGTCTTGATTTTCCATAGATACATGAAATGTGCTATCCGCTTTAATCACTTGGAAGCGGAACAGGGATTTTATGTACTTTCCCTTGCTTGAAAGTCTCTTTTTCGT
Organism: Bacteroides sp.; assembly: GCA_021203515.1. Lineage (GTDB taxonomy): Bacteria > Bacteroidota > Bacteroidia > Bacteroidales > Bacteroidaceae > Bacteroides. The sequence continues at coordinate 18,303 of JAJQAY010000055.1, forward strand.
CTGAACTGCGCAGTTTGAAAACGCTTTTTCAGTCTGCACAGGGTGCGGAATTTCTGTTACTTGGTAAGTAACATAAAAGCAAACAAACAAATTAATATATAATGTATCGTCAACTGCGGCAAACTCTATCAGCCCTTATATTGTCAGCTACTTGCATATCCGTCTACGGGCAAGATAACCTGTCGCACCTGTCCGGCTACTCCCACATTATGCATTTCCGTCTCGACAAATCCGACATCGACCGCACCTACCTCAACAACCAGAACGTATTATTGACACTGAACGAACTCTTTTCCAACCCCACCCGCGTATTGTCCATAGACTCCATGCACGTCTACTCCTATGCCTCGCCCGAAGGCAAGGAAGCCCACAACATCCGGCTGGCACAAAGACGCTCCGAAGCCATGAAGCGATACCTCACCAGCAACTACCACCTGCTGCCCCACGCACGTATCTCTTGTTTCCCCTGTGGCGAAAACTGGGACGGACTCAAAGAACTCGTGCAGCACGGCAGCTTCGAAGAACGCGAAGAAGTACTCATGATACTCGATGCAGTGAAAGACCCCGCCCGGCGCGAAGAACTGCTGAAACGCCTGAACGCCGGACACGCCTACAAATACCTCTCCGCCCACGTCCTGCCCCTACTGCGCAACGCAATGGCATGTACCATTTGGTACAATCCCCACCTCTCCTATATGGAAGACGTCCCGCCCGCCCCGTTACTC
>JAJQAY010000045.1 GCA_021203515.1 Bacteroides sp.
TTATATTATTGGTCTATTTCGAAATAGCCTTGGTATTCGTTTTCTCCGTCATTCAGTTCTAAGATGTACAATCCACTTTCTGCATTTCCCATAGAAATTATAGATGGGTGTTGAGGAGATACAGAGATAATTTCTGATGAAAGAATCTCTCCAGCTCCATTTCTTATGATAACTTGTAGCTCTTCTAATGGGATATGAGAAGATAGGTAAATGACATTACCATCATGACTAGCTGATGGTTCTATGGATATAGAACGATCGTTTTTATATCTCTCATGTACATGAATCAATTTTATATTTACTTCATTAGCCCATGAACTAATAGAAAAAAGTAAGGTACAGAAGATAGTCAGTAAACATTTCATAATCTATGCTGTTTTAGATATTCTTGTTTACAAATTTATGTGTATTTGTTCTTTTTATAAGATTTCTTTTGTGCAGTTTTTGTGCGGCTTATATTTAAGTGTGTTATTTTGTGTGGTTTTATGAGTAACACGTTATAGTGAAGTGATAAATGCATCCCATTGTTCTGGTTTTCCTGCTTCCCCATGTGTTTTTTTCATATAGCTTTTTTGCGTGCGGAAACAATCGCAGATTTAGAACGTCCAACAAGTAGAGAGATACCGGTGACATTAATATTAATTTTGAGTAAGATGCAAACTTTCATTTCTATATCACTGACCGGATATATAGCACGCAAGCGGGCCGTGAAGCCTTTATAACAACGGTCTACTTTTATCTGTAGCATTTCCCAATCTTTTGTATTGAGTGAGCCTTTGCCATTGGCGGCATCATGAAATTTACCGTATATGTCTGACTGACGGAGTGTTATCTCGGCTAAGGATTGCTCTTCTTGATCTGCTTCTATTTTTCTATTCATGCGGAGTATCTGCTCTTTTTGCGCTAACAGCAACCTTCTCATGTCATCATTATTTTTATTACTTATCAATAGCTCCTTTTCAAGTTCTTCTATTTTTCGCTTGTTTTCTTCAATGAATAGATTACTTCTTTGATATTGCTCTTCTTTCAGTTCTTCTAATTTCTTTAACTGCACTTTTAATTGGAATTTCTTTCGCTTACTATATTGTACATGGATTGTGTAAAGGGCTATGAGTAAAATGATTATAAAGACACTATAAATAATCCATTGTTGTTGTCGGGCATTATCCATCCGCAATTGATTATTTTCTTTTTGGCGTAACTGATAATTATAGAGTGACTGCATTTTGCGAATCGATTCACTATTTGTAACTTTCTTAATTGAGTCGGCCCATTCATTGTATAGGCGGATATGCTCTAAAATGACTTGATAATCTGCTTCTTTTTGTGCTATCTGCACCAGTCTCCAATGAGCTGCTTGTTGAGCATAGATATCATTAAATTCTAATAGTTTTTATAGTAATATATGGCGGAGTCTTTTTCCCTATTTGGTCATATAAATCGGCTGCAATGGCACAAGTTGCAATCTGATCTTCTAATTGGTGATGATCTAATGATTGCAATATAGTCTTTGCTAAATCGTATTGCTTTAGCTGCATATATAAACTGACTAGTGAACTTTGTGTTCTCTCTGTCAATTCTTTATTCCTAATCTTTTGTGCTTGTTTATATGCTGTGTGGTAATAAAATAAAGCGCTGTCCGCATTGTTAAAGCAGTAAATGTTGTTCCTATATTGCATAGGTTGATTATCATCCCTCTATTATCTTTTATCATTGCAGCATACTGATAAGCTTTCCTGTATGCTTCCATCGCCTCCTCATATACATCTTGAAAAAGAAACAACTCCCCCATTTGGCTATAAACAACCTTCAATAATTGGTAGTCTGTGCTCCCTTCTAATCGTTCTGCTGCTTTCTGATAATAATCTAACGCTTGCGGTGCATCTCCTAAATCAGAATATACTCGCCCCGCATAATAATATGCTTCCGGCAAATGCTTTTTATCATTCGTATTTTCATAGTAATGCAGAACTTGCCGTATCAGGCTATCTGAGGTATGCGTGATATATGCTTTGTCTTTTGCTTTTATTGTCAGGAGTTGATAATACATTTGTGTTGTTTCAGGTTCCAAAGTAATTTCTCCTTTTAGCTGTTCAAGCAGTATAATCGTGCTGTCGGGATCGCTGTATACTAAAGTATCTGCCCTTTGCAGAATGGGAGGATAGGGATGGTTGCCACATGAATAAAGATGCAGTGATAGGAGTGAAAGTGGCATGTATTTGGTGGCGTTCATGCAAAAACTATCGTGTTGTTTCTGCAAATTTATAAAATATATGAGACTTTGTTATCGGGATGAAGAATATTTAGTTCTTATACCTCTGCACGGGGCAGAGAACATATATGCTTGCTACGAATAAGAAGAGCCCGGTATAATACCAGGCTCTCTTACAATTATATAACTGAACTTTTCGGATTTTACTTTATTTCTTCTTCGTAAATTTCCTGCGCTTAGGCTTCGGTGCTTCTGGGTCGTCTTGTATCCGGATGATTTCCTTGCAAGCATCCAGGCTGAGGTCTTGCGGAACGATGTCTTTCGGAATTTTATAGTTGACGCCTTTGTAAGCGATGTAGGGACCGAAGCGGCCATTCAATATCTCTAGTTCAGGGTCTTCCTCAAACTTCTTGATGTGTCTCTGCGCCTCGGCGTTCTTCTTATTTTCCACTAGCTGAACAGCTTCTTCCAAAGTGATAGCCATCGGGTCTACCGTCTTGGGCAGAGAAGCATATATGCCGTCGTAGAGCGCATATGGGCCGAAACGTCCTATGCCAATTATCACAGTTTTCTCTTCGTGTTCACCTAAAACACGTGGGAACTTGAACAAATCCAGTACTTCTTCCATAGTGACTGTCTCGATAGACATATCCTTCTTGAGCTGTGCAAAGCGAGGCTTGTCGGTATCGCCTGCCGTGCCAATCTGTGCAACAGGGCCGAAGCGCCCAATCTTTACAGAGGCTTGCTTGCCGGTAGCCGGATCCGTACCGAGTACGCGTTCACCTGCTCTGTGGGCATCCTTGGCAGCAAGTGTGCTCTCCACCGAAGGGTGGAAACTCTTATAGAATGCTTTCAGGACGGCTGTCCATTTCTTCTCTCCGTCGGCTATCTCGTCGAACTCCTTCTCTACATTCGCCGTAAAGTTGTAGTCGAGGATACTTGGGAAATACTCCATCAGGAAGTCATTAACCACCCCACCGGTATCCGTCGGCATCAATTTGGATTTCTCAGCTCCTGTAATCTCTGTTTCGGTGACATCCGTCAGTTGGTCGCCTTGCAAAGAAAGTATATTGTAGGAACGTTCTACGCCGGGCTTTTCTCCTTTCTCCACATAGCCGCGTTGCTGGATGGTGGAAATGGTAGGCGCATACGTAGACGGACGTCCGATACCCAGTTCTTCCAGCTTGCGCACGAGGCTCGCTTCCGTATAGCGGGGCGGATGCAACGTGAAACGTTCTGTGGCGGTAATGGTTTGATGTTGCAGCACTTGCCCTTTCTTCAGGGGCGGTAACAGACCGGCTTCGTCTTCCTGCTCCATATCGTCGTCGTAGGACTCGCGGTAAACATGAAGAAAACCGTCGAACTTCACAACCTCTCCGGTAGCGGTAAACGCATCCGACTCGTTGCTGATATGAATGGTTACGGTTGTCTTCTCTACTTCTGCATCGGCCATTTGAGACGCTACCGTGCGTTTCCAGATAAGATTGTATAATTTCTTTTCCTGCGGAGTGTCTTCAATCTTGGCGTTCTCCATATAGGTGGGGCGGATAGCCTCGTGAGCCTCTTGCGCACCTTTGGTCTTGGTGGCAAAATGGCGCGGATATACATAGCGGTCGCCCATCATTTGTGCAATCACCTCTTTGCTGCTGTTTATCGCCAACTCCGACAAGTTCACCGAGTCGGTACGCATGTAGGTAATCTTTCCCGATTCGTACAACTTCTGCGCCACTCTCATCGTTTGTGCCACCGTGTAACCCAACTTACGGGCTGCTTCTTGCTGCAAAGTAGAGGTGGTGAACGGAGGTGCGGGGCTTTTCTTCAGCGGACGGGTAGTAATATCGCTGATGGTGAATGTAGCGGTTTTGCAGTTCTCCAGGAATTTCTGTGCTTCGGCCTTTGTCTTGATGCGTCGTGCCAGTTCGGCTTTCATTTCAACGGGCTTGCCTTTGGCGTCCGGCACGAGGAATAGGGCCGTTACCCGGTAAGAAGCCTCTGTCTTGAACGCCTGTATCTCGCGTTCGCGTTCCACCACCAGACGGACAGCTACCGACTGTACACGTCCGGCAGAGAGTGCCGGTTTCACTTTCTTCCACAATACGGGCGAAAGCTCGAAACCTACGATACGGTCGAGGACACGACGTGCCTGTTGCGCATCGACCAGGTTGATATTGATGTCTCTGGGCTGCTCGATTGCTTTCAGAATAGCGCCTTTGGTAATTTCATGGAAAACAATACGCCTGGTATTTTGCGGCTTCAGCTTCAGCACTTCGTATAAGTGCCATGCAATCGCCTCTCCCTCGCGGTCCTCATCGGATGCCAGCCATACGGTTTTTGCTTCCTTGACCTCAGCTTTCAACGCATCTACAACTTCCTTTTTATCTTCCGGTACTTCATAATCGGGTTTGAAATTCTTTTTAATGTCGATACTGAATTTTTTCTTCTTCAAATCGCGTATATGACCATAGCTGGAAAGGACTTTGTAATCTTTTCCTAGAAACTTTTCGATGGTTTTTGCTTTTGCCGGAGACTCGACAATGACAAGGTTCTTTTGCATAAATTTCTGTTTTGCAGTAGCCCCCGCTACTTAATTCGCCCGCAAAAGTAGGAAAAAACAAACTTACCACCTTATAATATAAAGAGATTTTAGTAAAAATGTTATTTTTTGTCAGTCTTCTACTTCATTGGCAAGACTAGAATTTGAAACTTACGCCTCCCAGAAAATTAATACCTTCGGCAGGATAGCCCCAATAGTATTGATAATCTTTATTTAATAAATTGTTGACACGGGCATAGACGGAAATTCCTTTGAAAAGCTCGTAGCTGCCGCCCAAGTAGAGGTTGCTGACTGCATCTGCTTTTTCCCCTTCTACCTTTTCGCGGGAGATATTCTGATAGCCGAGGCTGACCAGTACGGTAGAAATCGGCTTGAAGTCTATCCGGAAGTCGGCTTCGAGGCTCGGCTTGAAGTACAGGAGAGCTTTTTGCGTGTCTTCATGGCTGATGTTCCAGTCGCGGTAAACGCCCGAGGCCGAGAAAGAAAGGAGGTCTTTATAATCATATCGCACTTCCGCACCGGCATAGATGTTGTGGGTATGGGCGGTCTCCAGCAAGAGTGCAGGATTGCCGGCCGTTCCCACTATTGCGAGTTGCAGCAAGTCGTTTCTCAGGTTTTGATAGCCGCCGTAGAGGTTGAACCATACTCCGGGCGCAGGGCTTGCCTTGAAACCGAGTGCAGCGTTCAGTTGCTCATAGGTGGCGTCGGGTTGTAGCTCCAATTGGCCGTAGGGGCTGATAGTTTCCAGTCTTCGGAAATCATTCAGTTGTTTTCCTCCTTTGGCTTGTGCATAGAGTTGATAACTGTCTGCGAAGGTGTATTGCACCATCACGTCCGGAGACGCATAGAACTTTTTGCCATAGTCGAAAGCCAGGTCTACATGGGCGCCGAGGCGGACTTTCCAGTCATCGTTTTCAAGCAGGTAGTACGGGTTCAGATCGACAGCCGTATAATCTTCGAACTGATTGTTCTGATAAAACGCATTGTTCATTTCAAGAGACACTCCGATGTGCTGTTCTTCGGAGATAGCACCGCTTGCTTCGGCTTTGGTGCGCACGAGGGTTTCTTTCGTATCGTTCAACGCCAGTTCGTGCTGGCGGCCATAAAGCAACAAGTTCGTTTCTGCACGAAACTGAAAAGGCGGCCCCTCATCGGTAGACCGGACGCCGAAGTGCAAGTCGCCGGAGGTGAACTTCTGCTTGCTATTGAAGGAACCGGGCAGGAAGTTGAAGTTGCTTAGTCCGAAGTGTCCGGCTACGTTTAAGTCTACTTTGCCGAAGCCGTGCGTGTAGTCCATACCGGCAAAGGTGTGGTAATAATAAGAATTCCACTTTCCGGCATTCTCCGGCAAGTCCAGTTTGCCGTCCATTCCGTTCATGTGTAGCGTCAGGTTCAGGCGGTCGCGTTCGGAGAGCGTGAACAGATAGTTGGCACGCACGTCCAGATTGCCATAGTTGCCATATCCCAACCGTACATATCCGGGCAAGGCCCTGGCTTGTGCCTCTTTTCCGGTATAGGCTTGCATGACAGTGGCGGGGATATTTCCGGCAGGCATCAGCGTAGCATCATATTCCACTGTCCTTTTGTTGACGGTGGGCGGCTCCACTTTGGGGAGTACGTTTACTTTCGACGCATCCAGAATGTCCGGGTTATATTCTTGTTCTACGACTACCGTCCGGTTCACGGTGGAGTCATTAGCTTGTTTCTGCGCCTGGGCTCCCAATGGGAAAGCCAGTAGCGCAATTCCTCCGAATATATATTGTATCTTTTTCATATGCTTGGTTTTCATTTTATTTCAGCTTTTCCAGTCTCTCTTCAATCAGGCCTTCTATATCGTCGTCGGCATGATAGTTCTGTTGCAGGCTCAACAGGTATTGGCGTGCATCCAGTTTCTTGTCCATAGCCACGTAGACATCCGACAAGAGAACGAAACTGCGTGCCAGCCAGTAGGCGTGCGGGGTGCTCTGGTCGATGAAGTCGAGAATTTCTTTTTCGGCGGCGGCATAGTTCCCGGCATTGTATTGCTGTTGTGCTACGAGATATTTAGCTTCTGCGCCGTATAGCGTTCGCGTGTCTTTAGCCAGAAGTTTGAGGTCTTCCATCGCCTTTTGAACAGCTTTCTGGTTCAGGTAAGCCTTGGCACGGTAGTACAATGCTTCGTTTTGCAGTTCCGGCGACAGCTTGGCTTCGGCAAGCAGGGCGGTGGCAGTGTGGATTACTTCGGCATCGTCTTTCAGCAGCGCACCGCAACGCAGCACACCGGTAGCTCCCAGTCGGCGACGTTCAGCAGTGCTTGCCCGGGCTTGCAGTTGCTTGTAGTCGGCAAGCGCCTGCTCGTATTGGCGGCGGTTGAACAAAACCTCTCCGTGCATCAACAGCGCTTCCTCCGAGTAGGGATTATCGGGATATTCCAGCAATTTAGCGGTATGTTCCAGTACGCTTTCTTCATCCTTCTGCTCTTTCCCGATGAGGCTGAGATAATAATGGGCGTTCAGACTGAAAGCACCGTTCGGATAGCTTTGCAGATAGCGGATGAAGCTCGTCTTTGCCGGAATGCTTTCCCCTTTCATATATACCTTTTCGGCGGCGATGTAGGTCAGTGAATCTTGCTCGCCGGCTTCAAACCGGATGGCTCCCGGCATTTGTGCGGCAAGGGCGGCAAATTCGTCCACGCGGTTGGCATCCACATAGATGGATTTCAGGTCACGCATGGCAAGTCGTGCCTCTTCGCTGCCCGGATACTTGGTAACAACGTGCTTGTAGGCTTCGATGGCGCGGTTGTAATCGTCGTTCTGATAATAGAGCAAGCCGATTTCTGCGGCAGCCTTGCGGCTCAGAGGGCTTTCGGGGTATTTGTTCAGCAATTCACGGAAAGTGGCGATGGCTTGGTTGCTGTTGTTGCTCTGTACGTAGGAGCGTCCTTTCTCATAAAGGGCATTGACGGCATAGGGCGACTGTGGGTACTTGCCGGCCAGGCGGTTCAGCAAGGTGATTTTCCCGTCATAGTCCTTTTGCAGACCTGCCACCAACGCCAGTTGATAGTAGGAATAATCGCCTGCGGGCGTGCCCAGGTTCTCGGCTTGGGTGTAATATTGCTTGGCCTCGTCGAAGCGGCGGACGTGCAGGTAGCAGTCGCCCACCCGGTTGTAGGCATCGGCCAATGCGGTCGCATTTCCTCCTTTCTGCAATTGGATGAATTTCAGGAAGCGGTCTTGTGCCGCCGTGTAATCCTTCTTGTGGAAGGCGATGTAAGCCAGATTATAGTAGGCCAGCGCAAACATTTCCGTATTCTTCTGCGGAGTGAGTGACAGGTAGTCGTTGAAACTGCGGGCGGCTTCCTGCATCCGGTTCAGGCGGTAGTATGACTCGCCGCGCCAGTAGAGCGCATCGGCTTTGGTTTGCAGGTTATATTGTCCCAGGGCAATGCTCTGGTCGAAGTAGTTGATGGCTTGCTCAAACTGCGTATTGGCAAAGGACTGTGTGCCCAGTTGGAACAAAATCTTCTGTTTGGCCTCCAGAATGGCCCTGCTGGGGTGCGCAATCCGTTGGATGGATTTCAGTGCTGCGTCGTAGCTGCGGGTATTCATGTAGACTTCTACCAGATAATCGCTTACTTTGTCGGCATAGGCCGAATTGGGAAATTCGTTCAGGAACTTTTCAAAGACGGTTACCGACTCGCCGAATGCCGAATAGGATGTTTCATGAATGCAAAGCGCATAGTTGTAGGCAGCTTGTTCCTTTATTTTCAGGTCGGCATTCGAGGCGGCGGCTTGTTCAAAGGCCATGCGCGCCTTGTTCTTGTCCGACATTTGCAGATAAGCTAGTCCGATGTGCAGATAAGCGTTCTGCGTCAGCGCGTCCGGTACGGTAGTAACCTCGGACAAAACGGCAGGAACCTCCGAGTATATGCCGGTTTGGTAGCAGGATATTCCCAGCATGTAGAGGGCATCCCTGCGATGGGTGGACTCCGCATTGTTTTCCAGATACTTTTCAAAGGCTTTTATCGCAGCCTGATACTTGCCGAAATGATAGTCGGCAGTACCTTGCACGCGATACATCTCTCCCGCATAAGTCTGACCGGGATAGGCGGAGAGACAGTTTTGGGCAACAATCTCCGCCTTATCATAATTCTTCTTTATCAAGTAGATTTCCGCAATGTAATAAGGAACCAACGCCTTATATTTGGCATTGTCCTGCAAGCGCAGGAAACCGCTGAGGGCGTCGTCGTAACGGTGCTGGGTGTAGCGAATATACGAAAGATAATAGGTACAGTCCGCTGCATACTTCGAGCTGGTGCTACGCAGAGTCTCGTACCAGATGGCGGCCTCCTTCACATTGCCGGTTTTCAGGTAGCAGGTTGCCAGGCGGTAGGTCATGTCGTCCCTCTCTTCATTGCCCAGCAGGTCGAGGCGGGCGGAGTTGAACATAGCCAGTGCCTCGTCATAGTTTCCTTCAAAGAAGTAGGCGGATGCAATCAGCGCGTAGATGCGGTTGGCATGGGGAGTATCGGGATAATCATCGAGATAGCTGCGAAGCAGTTCGATGCTTTTGGGACTTCTGAGTTCGTATTCGGCACATACCAGCATGTATTCCGCTTCTTCCCTTTCTCCGGTTGCCGGCAAGGGCTTGCCTGCTGCATCTGTCAGGCGCACAAAGTCCTGCAAGGGGGCGATGGCGGCGGTGTATGCTTTTTGTTGGAACAAGGTTCGTCCTTCCTGATAAAGACGTTGCGGGGAGGTACTCTTTTCGCTCGTCTGTACTGTTGCGAGCAAAGGTGCGCAGCAGAGTGCCGTGCATAGTATTCGGGAGATTTTATGTTTCATGTATCTTCGAATTTTAAAGAATTCTGTATCGTTTCAATGAAGCCTCAACAAAAATACGTGTTTTAGGTTGAATATGTTTCACTTGTTTGGCTTTTTTAGGATATGATGTGACACCACCGATTATTTTTATTTGAAACACAGATTAACGCAGATTTTCGCAGATTATAAGATTGTGTTATGCTTTGATAATAATATTCTTTGCGAAAATCTGTGTTAATCTGCGTTTTAATAAAAAATAATCGTATCAATCTGTGTTAATCTGTGGTGAAAGTAAAAACATTTGCAACCCTTTGCGGATAGACCCCAGCCCGAAATCTGCCGGATTAATCTCCTTCAAGGGCAGGAAGAAAACATCCGCCGCATCGTCCATCGCTTTGTAGTGCAGGCAGTCAGCCACCGTGCAGCGGAAGAACATATCCAGCGTGTGTACCGGAAAACCGGAATAAACGTAGATATTCGGCAGCGTAAATAAATACGTGGCCCTTGTCACCGTCATGCCCGTTTCTTCTTTTACTTCGCGGGCTACGCCCTCTTCGCCCGTCTCTGCCATGTCGATGAAGCCGCCCGGCAAATCCAGTGTACCCTTGGCCGGCTCTTTGGCGCGGCGACACACCAGCAGCTCATTCTGTTCGTTCATAATCAGGGCTACAGTGGCGGCAGAAGGGTTGAAGTAATAGACGAAACCGCAATCTTTGCATAGTTTCGACTTGCCGTTGTGGATTTCAAAATGCTCCGAACCGCACTTCGGACAATATTTAAATTGGGAAAGAGGATGTTCCATAATCTTTAAGTTTTGGTCTTTGCAGGGGGCAAAGATAGGAAATAAAGTGGGTTGCCTTATTTTTTGCCCGATAAACATACTTTATCTTTGCAAAAAAAGCGCTTATTTTTGTCGCGTTATTCGGAAGATAAGATTGTTAATTAATATTTTATTCTTGCTTTCGCGTGAGTATTTTTGTGCTCAACCGGCTCTTATTTCATATATATGGGACTCTGTGGCGGGGAGTAAGGAAGCGAACTTTAAATACTAAATGATATGAAAAAACTATTTCTGATTATCTTGACTGTGTGCTCGGTACTTTCGGCTGCGGCACAATCGCATGAAACAGCAGTGGCACCCTTGAAAGGTGAAAAGTGGTGGGGCGGATTGGTTGCCCTGGGCAGTCGCATGCCTTTTGCATCCACAACGGACTGGTACGACTTGGAAACAATGAACCTGAACAACCAGATTGTTCCGCTGATACTCTCTTCCGAAGGGCGCTACGTGTGGAGCGAACAACCCTTCCACTTCCGGATGCAGAACGATACCCTGCTTCTTAGTTCCGATTATGAAAAACTGGACGTAGTTTCTGCCGGAAAGACACTGAAAGAGGCCTATCTGAGCGCATCGGCCAAGCACTTCCCGCCTTCGGGAAAGATACCGGAGGAAATCTTCTTTTCCAAACCCCAGCACAACACATGGATTGAACTGATGTATAACCAGAACCAGGAGGATATAGAGAAATACGCCCGGAACATACTGGCAAATAACTTTCCGACCGGTATCTTTATGATAGACGATAACTGACAGAAACATTACGGCAATTTTGATTTCAAGCCCGAAAAGTCCCCGACCCGGCAGGCATGATTGACCGCCTGCACAAGCAGGGCTTCAAAGTGATGCTTTGGATTTGTCCTTTTGTTTCCGCTGATAGTCCGGAGTACCGCTTGCTGGCAAAGAAAGGGTATCTGGTGAAAGAAAAGGACGGCGTTACTTCCGCCATGATTTATTGGTGGAACGGTGTAAGTGCCTGCTATGATATGACCAATCCGGAGGCTGCCGCCTATCTGGAGGAACAATTGCGCGAGACTCAGCGGAAGTACGGGGTTGACAGCTATAAGTTTGATGCGGGCGATGTGGTGCATTTCACCGGTGAATATGCTTTCCACGACCCTTCGGCCAATGCCAACACCTTCTCCCAGAAGTGGGCGGAGCTGGGGTTGAAGTTCCCTTATAATGAGTTCCGTACTTCGTTCAAGCTGGGCGGGCAGGCGCTTGTTCAGCGTCTGGGCGATAAATCCTATTCCTGGAAATCCTCTTCCTTGCTGATACCCGACATGGTGGCGGCAGGACTGCTGGGACACGCCTACACTTGTCCCGATATGATTGGCGGCGGGGAGTTTAGCTCGTTCCTGAACATCGACACCAACAGTTTCGATCAGGAATTGATTGTCCGTTCCTGCCAGATACATGCTTTTATGCCGATGATGCAGTTCTCTGTAGCCCCCTGGCGTATCCTCAATAAGGAACATTTGGAAATTTGTTGTAAATTTGCACAGTTTCATGAGCAGATGGGCGACTATATCCTGCAAGTGGCTATTCAGGCTTCCCATACCGGTGAGCCTATCGTGCGCCATTTGGAGTACGCATTTCCTCATCAGGGATTTGCCGATTGTCACGATCAGTTCATGCTGGGAGACAAATATCTGGTAGCTCCGATGGTGACGAAAGGAACCCACAGGACGGTGAAACTACCCAAAGGCGAATGGCGCGATGATCAAGGGAAGAAGTTCCGCGGACCGAAAACACTCGAAATAGAGGTTCCGCTGGCGCGGTTGCCTTATTTTGAACGGATAAAATAGGAAGAATGAATAACTAAGGAGGACAGTATGGAAGAGCAAGTGCTTTTCTCTAAGATACAAGAGGGGGATGTAGCTTCTTTTGAATGGTTATATAAGAAGTATCATCCCAAAGTCTATGTTTTCTGCAAAGGAATTTTGCATGATGAGGACAAGGCTAAAGACCTTGTTCAGGAATGCTTCATTGCTTTTTGGGAACACCGCACACAGATTACTGCACCGGAGACGATAAGCGCTTATCTGTTCCGCATTATGAAGCATCTTTGCCTGAAACAAATCCGACGGGATGCATTGCTCAACAATTTCTCGAATATGAACGAGGTGGCATTGAAGAAACTGGAACTTTCTTACTATACGCCGGAATGCAACATTCTGGACGACTTGTACTTCAAGGATTTGAGCGAGAAGTATCAGGAGGCGCTCGACAAGCTGCCCCGGCAGTGCCAGAACATATTCCGGATGAACCGCAACGAGGGTATGAGGAGCGAAGAAATTGCCTCCGCATTGAACTTGTCTGTTCGCACCGTAGAAAACCAGTTGTATAGAGGATTGAAGCAAATCAAGAAATCAATGCAAAGCTATCTTCCTCTGTTGGCTGTCTTACTTATTAAAGACCTTTTAAACTAACTTGTGATGATGACTGTCAATGAAGATTATTTTATAAAATATCTGAAGAATGAACTGACGGAGGAGGAAACCCGTCAGTTGCTTGCCTGGCTACGCGAAAATAAAGATAATCAGGAATTTCTTTTTTCGCTGAAGGACTCTTTTCTCTATCTGAACTATGAGAAGGATAAGAAGGAGGCCGACACCGAAAAAGAGTGGAAAAAGTTCCTGAAAAGGGTGGAGGGAGAACCGCAACCGAAACCTTCCGCCAAGCATTTCTCTTTAAAGTATGTCTGGACTTCTGCCGCAGTCATTCTTCTTTGTATTGTCGGAGGGTGGATAGCAGGGTCTGCGTATACGGGACTGGATACGCCGCGCGGCCTGGTGACGTTGGAGACGGAAACCGGGCAACAAGCCAAGACGGTGCTGCCCGACGGAACGACCGTGCTACTGAATGCCTGTTCCAAACTGACTTACTCTTTGGAAGGGTGGAACCATGCCCGCGATGTACGTCTGGAGGGCGAGGCCATCTTCGATGTTGTTCATAAGAAAGACCAGCCTTTCTATGTGCATACCGATAATTATAATGTCCGTGTGCTGGGCACAAACTTCAATGTGCTGGCCTATGGCGATGACCCGGAAGGAGTCGTTACCTTGAAACATGGTAAGGTGGAGATTGACATGGCAGGTAGCAATAAGAACTTGTTTCTTCAGCCAGGCGAAAGTTTTGTTTATGATAACCGGGCGGGAACCTACCGGGTGGAGCAGCGCTCGCTAAAGCATATCTATGCTTGGGAACATAATGAAATCATCTTCGAAGGTCATACGCTGGAAGAGAAGAAAGAGAAACTCACCAGGCATTTCGGATATAAGTTTGAGATAGCTCCCGAATTGCAGAAGATGAGTTACAAAGCTACGTTGCGCGACGAGAGTCTCAATGAATTTCTGGCGGCTTTGGACAGCATTACTCCGCAGATGTCCTACCGCATTGATGCAAATCGGAAAATAGTTAAGGTGGGAGAGTAGGAATATGAATAGAATAAGAACGGCTTTTATCGGTGCAGGATGCAGGGGGAAACAACTGTTGCAGTTGCTGCGCGACTTTCCCTTTTTCGAGGTGGTGGCAGTGGCCGACCCCGGTATCGAGGCAGCTGATTTGCCCGGAATGGTATGCTATAATGAAGGGGAAGACGATTATCTGAATATGCTTGACCGGGAGAAGCCGGAACTGGTGTTTGTCACTTCTCCGTGACAGTGCCATGTTCACCACGCCCTGCAATGCGTGGAATGTCAGTGCCATGTTGCTTTAGAGATAAAGGGTGGACTCTGTTTGGATGAGTATCAGCCTCTCATCGACTTGGCAGGGCAAATGAATTGCCGGGTTTATCCTTTGGAGAATACGCTCTTCCGCCGCGAAATTCAGGCGGTGTACCATATGGTAAGTGCCGGTTTGTTGGGCGAAATCGTATATATGCGGGGCGGATACCGGTATGACTTACGCTCTTTGTTGCTGGACGATGCCGGAAATATCGGCAACCGTGCGAAAACGGAAAGTGTCTGGCGGAGCAAGTTCTATCAGACTGAAAACGGCGACCTCTATCCCACTCACGGACTGACACCCCTCTGCATGATTGCGGGCATTAACCGGACAGACCGCATCAAGTATCTTACTTCTTTTGCCTCTAAGCCGGCAGGTATCTTGCAGCGGATAAAGGACTTGGGTGGAAACGAGGATGTGAAAATTGCCATGGGTGATATTGTCTCTACCCAGATGGAGACGGAGAAAGGTGTTCTTATCTCATTGATACACGACACTACTTTGCCCCGTCCTCGCGGCCTGGATTTCGAGGTGCAGGGAACAAAAGGCATCTGGCAGGGAGATACCCGTCAGATTTATATAGAGAATGTCAGCCCCCACGAAACCTGGGAGTCCGACCTCTCTTATATAGAACATTACGATAGCCCGTACTGGCGCCAATGGGGCAGCGAAGCCTTGTTGCGGGATGTCCATCATCAGGGTATGGATTACATTATGCTGAAGGTATTGGAAGCGGGTTTAAAAGGAGAGCTAACCTATCCGGTAACCCTCCATGACCTTGCTCTGTGGACTTCCGTTTCTCCTTACTCGAAAATGTCGATAGCGGAACGAAGAACTTATACAATCTGAAATCCTATCTGTTGGCATTGAATAAGAAAACAAGGCGTTTTCTTGCCGTTATCGGCAAAAATCGTTAACTTTGAGACTAAAATCAGAAGAAGACTTGCCGATAGAACAGATATGAAATACATTTCAGTAAGTGAATTTGCCGGAAGGTACGGCATTTCGGAGCGTACGGCACGTAATTATTGTGCAGCCGGAAAGATTGAGGGAGCGTTCCTCACAGGTAAGACGTGGAATATTCCGGAAGATGCTACACTTCCATTGCGCAAAGGAGCAAAGAAAAAAGTATCCCCCTTACTTGCCACACTTCGCGAACAAAAGGATATGAAGCTGAAAGGTGGCATTTATCATCGTACGCAAATTGATCTCACTTATAATTCTAATCATATTGAAGGTAGTCGATTGACGCATGACCAAACACGCTATATATTTGAAACGAATACCATTGGTATAGCGGACGAAAGCGTGAATGTAGATGATATTATCGAAACTGCCAATCACTTCCATTGCATTGATCTCATTATTGATCGTGCCGAAGAGAAACTAACCGAGGCACTCATAAAAGAGTTACACTATCTGTTAAAGTCTGGAACTTCTGATAGTCGCAAGGATTGGTTTGCCGTAGGTGATTATAAACGTTTGCCGAACGAGGTTGGTGGTACTGAGACTTGTCCGCTGAACGAGGTTCATTCTCGAATGAAAGCTCTGCTAAAAGAGTACAACGCAAAGAAACAAAAGACTTTCGAGGATATTATCGACCTGCATCAGCGGTTTGAACAAATTCATCCCTTTCAGGATGGCAATGGACGTGTCGGACGGTTAATCACTTTCAAAGAATGCCTGGCGAACAACTATGTTCCTTTTATCATAACCGAAGAACTAAAAATGTTCTACTATCGTGGATTGCACGAGTGGAACCGTGTCAGAGGTTATTTGCTTGATACCTGCCTTGCTGCACAAGATAATTATAAAGCTGTCTTAGATTGCTTTAAGATTAAATATCGTGAGGCTTAGGAATTACCCTCTTTCTTGCTAGCAAATTCTCTTTTAATTGATGAAGCAAGATTACTGTTTGAAAATAGAGAACGTAAATATTTTATTATGCATAATAAATATGTTACCTTTGCGCGCAATTAAAAGTGACATAATGGTAACTTTACGCCCTTATCAGGAACAAGGCATACGTGATATATTCAAGGCTTGGAATCCCCGCATACTTAATTTGATGAATGTTCTTTTCCAGATGCCTACAGGTACTGGAAAGACTACAGTCTTTTCGGAAATTGTGCGACGTGCGCGATTGAAAGAGAAGAAGATCTTGATTGTCGTGCATCGCAAAGAACTAGTGGAGCAAATTGCTGAACGTCTTTCTCAATTTAATGTAGAAGTGGGTATTATTTCCGGAAATATATTACCACGCTTTGAACAAGAAGTATAAGTCGCTACTATTCAGACTTTGTCGAAGCGTGATTACTCACAAGCAGATATTGTTATTATTGATGAATGCCATCACGCCAAAGCATCCACTTATAAAAACTATGGAGCATTTATCCCGAAGCACGCTTTTTGGGGGTTACGGCTACTCCAATTAGGATGAATGGAGAAGGGTTCTCTGATTTATTTGATATATTGATAAGTTCCGGGCAACTGAGTGAGTTTGTAAAACAATGGTATCTTGTTAAAGTCAGGCATATTGTAGGGCTCACTCCTGAGTTGTCTACTATCCGTATCAAAATGAATGATTATGCGCAAGATGAATTGGGGCAGTTAATGCAGAGTGGGGACTTGATGGCTGATTTGGTTGATAGCTATCTAAAAAAAGCTGCCGGTAAAAAGATGATTGTTTTTGCTGTAAATGTGGGGCATAGCAGACAAATTGTTGACGAATATTGTAGGGCAGGCGCCAGGGCGGAGCATATTGATGCCAATACTCCTAAAAAGGAGCGTGAACATATTCTCCGAATGTTTAAGAAAGGGAAAATAACGGTTTTGAGTAATGTAGATATTGTTTCGGAAGGTTTTGATGCGCCGGATTGTGAAGTTGTTCAGTTGGCGCGTCCTACTAAATCTCTAGCGCTATATTTACAACAGGTTGGTCGTTGTATGCGCCCTGCCCAAGGTAAAAAAGAAGGTATCGTATTGGATAATGCCGGGCTTTGGTTGGAGTATGGTTTTTGTCAGCAGGATAGGATTTGGACTTTGGAAGGAAAGAAAAGGAAGAACCGTTGCAATATGCCTTTGATGGTGGCGGCCAAGGATAGCGATGGAGCTTATAAGGAAATTCATATTCCTCTGGAAATAAAGGGAATGGAACTTGTAGAGTTGACAGCGGAGATTGAGGATTTATTTGCTTTTGAAGATTTTCTAAAATCCGTAATCGTCAAAGAACAGAAGCCGGTTCGTGCTTATTGCTTGTTTGAGGAGTATATGGAAAGAAAGAGACACAAATTGAATATGATGCACATATATTATATTCGTAAACGATTGGAGGGCCTATATAATGCTCCTCAAAAAGGATTGTGGTATCACGTGCAACAGAAATATAATTTAGTTTAGAATATAACTTATTTATTATAAAGATGAAAATATTAGATAGATTTGTAAATGATTTCATAGCTGTTTTCCAATATTTTAAAGAAAGGAATAAAAGCAAATATTGCGGAGATAGATTCGAAGAGTGGGTCGTAAAAAATTCTAATATTATTAAAAATCGTCCGACAGATTCATGTAATGAGAGAATTTTTTGGCGACTTTTAGATTGGCGAGGAGATAAGTTTATTGATGGATATAGTGCCTTATCTTCGTCAGCGCCTGATTTGCTGATGGAGTGTATTACGATGACAAGTAGAATTTACGAAGTTGGAGACGTAATTGCGGTAGAATGTAAATGGAGAAACGATGTAAATTTCTATCTCAAAAAAGAAGATATTGAGAAGTACGAGAGATTTATGAGTTCTAATAATCTAAGTCGTCCTATAAAGAAATTATTTTATGTTTTTGGATTTGGATGGTCTGGTGACAATCCGGATTCTGTATATATTGTGCCTGCGAAGGAGCTGTATAATTATAATAAAGAAACTCATTTAATAAGGTTTCCTTATAAAGAAAATTCCGAGGAAAAAGCAAAGCGTTTAGAACGATATAGGAATACAACAGAATATTTATTGTATCGGAACTAGAACAAAGTAGTAATGCAGAAACTAATTATTAGTTTCATAAAGCGAAGAGTGATACTCTCATTTTATTGGTAACGCTTTTTACTTTTCAGAAAACTGAGGGCCTCATAGTAAAAGTGCAACTCTCTGTTGCACTTTTGCATTTGCTTGATAATAATATTATAGTTTCTTTCTCCACCTCTGAAAGCTCTTTATTAACGCATCCGTAGACAGTTCTTCTTCTGTAATT
>JAJQAY010000141.1 GCA_021203515.1 Bacteroides sp.
GAGCATGAAGCCCGAAAAACTTTTCTGTTTCATAAAACTAAAAAATTAAAAGTTAGAAATTAAAAATTAAAAGTTCTCTCTAAATGGCAGATAGTAAAAGCCGGAAAACACGAAGAAAGGAAAAAGGTTCTGAAAAGAACAGAGAAGAAAGAGAAACCGACTTGCCGAAGACCAACAAACGTATATACGATTAATTACAAACAAAAAAGATACAGCAATTGCACTTTTTAGAGTGCAATTACTGTATCTTCATACTCATTAACAATATATCTATTCTATTTTCACATCTTCTTCATTTTTGCCTTACGAGCCATGTCGAACAGTTCCGGATTGGTATGGCAATATCCACCCGGATTTTTATCCAGATAATCTTGATGGTAATCTTCTGCAGGATAGAAATTTTCCAGCGGTTTGATTTCAACAACTAACGGGCGCGTATAATTGGCAGCCAGACGTTGGACAGTTTCTTTTATAATAGGCAAGTCTGCGGCATCCGTATAGTAAATGCCCGTACGGTATTGACTACCTCGGTCATTGCCCTGACGATTTACACTAGTGGGGTCAATCGTTTTAAAATAAAGGTCAATGAGGAAAGGCAAATCCACTTTCTCCGGATCGTATTGCACCTTTACTGTCTCAGCAAAATTGGTGGTTCCGGTACACACTTGCTGATAGGCTGGATTAGCAACATTGCCATTTGCATATCCCACCTGAGTCGCTTCTACTCCTTCTATTTGTTTCAGGAAGTGTTCGGTACCCCAAAAGCATCCCCCTGCCAGATAAATTTCTTTCATATCTTTTCTATTTTCTGCCTGTCCGGACGGATTATCAGCCCGAACCATGCAACTTATTAACGCTGCAAAAATAAAGATTATTTGCTTCGTATCTCCAATATATAGTAATAATAACAAGAAAGCCAACCTTAAGGTTGACTTTCTTTGACAGGTATTGAGTTTTTGTTACTTTTGCATAACTTCCAATAACTTCAAAAGCTAATGGCTAATATTAAAAAATAATGAAAAACGACATCATACCCGAAGAGCAGAGCCTATACAAAGATGTATGCCATATAATAGACGATGCACGTGGCCACATAGCAACCTTCGTCAATGCAGAAGTATGCCTGACTAATTGGCACGTGGGAAAACGCATAAAAGAAGATGTACTCTATAATCAGCGAGCAGAATATGGTAAACAAGTCGTGAAGCATCTTGCTAAACGGTTGACTGAAAAATATGGTAACGGATGGAGTGACCGTAAATTACTACATTGTATACGCGCTGCGTATACTTTTTCCGAAGATGAGATTGTATACGCAATGAGTATACAATTGACATGGACTCATATTCGTTCATTAATGTTCATTGAAGACAAACTGGCGCGTTCATTCTATATGGAAATGTGCCATATAGAACATTGGGATACTCGTACACTAAATGAAAAGATAAATAGCCAACTCTATGAACGTACCGCTATCAGTCGCAGACCGGAAGAAATCATCGAACAAGAGTTAGCTAAAGTAAAAAAGAATAATCAGCTATTACCCGATTTAGTATTTCGCAGCAGTTATTTTCTTGATATGCTGGGATTACCAGATATTTTCTCTGAGAAAGATTTAGAAACAGCTATTTTATCCCAAATTCAACAGTTCATCAAAGAACTAGGTACTGACTTTGCTTTTCTTGACCGACAAAAACGTATTACCGTAGACGCTGTAGACTATTATATTGACTTGCTCTTTTTCCATCGCGGACTCCGCAGACTGGTAGCTATCGACCTGAAACTCGGAAAATTCAAGCCTGAATATGAGGGACAAATGCTACTCTATCTTCGCTATTTGAATAAAAATGAACGACGAGAAGGAGAAGCATCGCCAATAGGACTTATACTCTGCTCAGAAGGCAATACAGAACACGTTGAGTATCTAATGTTAGATGAAGAAAGTCCTATAAAAGTAGCTCAATACTACACGCAACTCCCCGATAAGAAATTATTATCAGAGAAATTACAACGTGCTATTGCAATTGCAAAAGAACACTATGTAGGGCATCAGTTAGACAAAAAGAAATAGAAAAAATCAATTACATAAAGACTAACCTTTCCGGACATTATTTTCTTAAAATAACGCCCGGAAAGGAAAAATTATCCCTCTTTAATAGGCAACTGAATTTCCGTTAGCCACTCATCTACCCTATCCTTATTCCAGATACCGTCAATCTGGCAAAATCTAGGGCGGTCAATTACTTCATAACCATTAGCCTCAGCATATGCAAAAAGCTCCGCAAAAGTTTCGGGCATTTTCTCATAGGCACCGTAATGATTAACACACAGAGCAACCGGTACTTCCGGAAGTTCCTTAAACTTAATCAATTCCGAGTCTTCCTTACGTTCGGCTACTGCCTCAAAATACTCAATATCAATATCAACTCCGTATTCTTTATTGTATTCTACCGTAAAACCATATTCCGGCGCAGGACACTCGCAACCTAAACGGTGCATTTCAGGGCCGATGATGTTGGGACAAAGGTTAAATAGTTCCTGATAAGAATCTATTTTACGACGATGAGTAGCAAAAACTCTTGCAGAAAGAGATTTCTTAAATACTTTTTCCATAACGTTTTCTTGTTTATGGAGCATGTTTTCCAACTTTATAAGTTCAGCCTGCCGCCACTCCAGATGTTCAATTTCAGCTTTACAACGCTCAATCTTATTCCTCAGCAATGTGGTGTCCGGATATTCTTCACCATCCTCAAACAATTCGGCTATTTCTTCAAGACTAAGACCTAATCGTTTCAGATAAACGATCCTGTTCATACGTCTAAGCTGACTAATGTCGTAATAGCGATAGCCTGTCCATTCATCCACTTCGAAGGGTATCAGCAGCCCTATCTCCTCATAGTGACGAAGCGTTTTGACGGTCACTTGGCAAAGTTTGGAAAACTCTCCGATTTTAAACTTCATTTTATTCTTCATAAACTCATGCGCATTTTGTTTATGATGCAAAGATAAGCCATACCCTAAGGTACGAGTCAAGAGAAAGTATCAAAAAAAATCTTCTTTTCAGATAAATAATCGACTGAATGGCTTGCATCGCAACAAAAACATACTCCGCCGTCAGATATACAGCCAATGGTGCATGCAAGCAATGGCTTATCCAATAAAGATAAAGCAGATAGACGAAAATAGTGGTTACCTGAAAAGCGAACGCTACTTTTGTCTTTCCAGTTCCGGTGACGGCATTGATATACACACAGCCGGGCATGGCGAGCACATAGTTCAGCAACATCACTACAAAAGGGATCACAGCTTGCTGAATCAAAGCATCATTATCCGTGTAAAATCCTATAATAAAACGATTGCCGAGCAAAGCCAAAACAACTAGCGGAAGTCCGATTGCATACCCCAGTTTCAGTACTTTGCGGCAAATAGGAAAAAGCAGTTGCCACTGCCCTGCCCCAATCGCATTGCTGACTAACGACCCGGTGGTTGCAGCAAAGGAACTTACGATGACAAAGAAAATAGTAGATATGCTTCGGGTAATATTGGAGATTGCCAGTTCCGTTTTTCCCAAATGTTCTATCACCACAAAGAACAGAAACCACGGAGCAATACTGATAAAAGCATGCAGCATGCTCCATATGGAAATACGTAACAGGTTCATTAACAATCTGCCATCGTACACCGCCTTTAAGCCAAAACTCCTTTTATCCACCTTCAGCCACATGTACAGAAACAGTACTATAAAAGAAGCAGCCTCAGCCAATGATGAAGCCATTGCCGCCCCGGCAATACCGAAATCCAGCCGAAATATCAGCCCGTAATTCAGAGGAATATTGATGCAGACAGCCGTAATGGCCGCCCACAGCAAAGGCTTTGTTTTGGTTATTCCCGCAAAAAAGGAACGGAAAGCCAGAAAAGGGAAAGAGACCAGCATCCCCAGGCTACGCCAGTCCAGATATTGAACGACCGCCCGATAAACTTCGGGAGAAGTTATCAACCGTTTCAGTATGAAAGGCGAAAACCAATGTACCAACAAGCACAAGCACAGAGCCAAAGCCAACAGGAAAAACAGCCCTTGAAAGAATGTCTTCCCCGTTTCCTCGTACTTCTGCTCGCCATTCCTGCGTGCCACCACCACTTGCAGTCCCACACTGAACCCAAAGCCCAACATATAGACCGCCAGATAATAAATCCCAGCCAAAGCAGAAGCTCCCAATTCAACTTCGCCAACATGACCTAAGAAAATCGCATCCGTGATATTGATTAATTGCTCCATCAGAATGCTCATCATCACGGGGAAGTTGATGAGCCAGATTTGTTATAAGTATAATTCATTGTTCAACACGACTATGTACTGCTACGCATCGCCTCTAATCAGGGCAATGCGATACAGAACGAATAAATAAAAATGAGAATAAAACTCTGGGGCAGATTATGGTAATCCGCCAAATAGCCGAATAGCTTCAAAGACGAAAGGTGCTATTCGTGGAGCGTAGCTATATACAGAGTTGGTGTTTCATTTGTTGAACAAAAAGGCATTGCCTTCGAGAGGCAACACCTTATAAATCTATAAATTAGTAGTCAAACTTCTCCAGCTTCATAGAAGCCAGTCCTTGTATCTTGGGAACTAACGTTACGAAATGCGTAGCTTTTTCGTGAGCAGCCAACGACTCCGCATCCTTCCATGTTTCGCAAATCATCAGCACGTCATTGCGGGTTGCACTCTCAAAAATATCATAGGCAATGCAACCATTATCTTTCAAGGAACAAGCCACCAGTTCTTTGGCAGCTTCCAATACAGCAGAACGATTGTCTGCGCTCACTTGGATAAAAACATTCAGTCTAATCATATTTGTATCTATTTAAAATGTTCCGCAAATTTATAGAGAATAAATTAGAAGTCGGTTAAGTTTCTGTGTAATTATTCCTCAAATGTGTAATCCGATTCCACAATATTCCACACTTTTTCCATAATAACATCTGTCACATCTTTTATCTATATCATTATTAATCAGCCGAATGATCATTTTGCACTTTTTCTGGCATCCCCTTTGCCTTATGATTAGCGTTAGAAACAATAAACAAAACATTAACTTAAAAATTTGAAAGTCATGAAAAAGGTATTAGTAGCATTAGCAATGATTTTGGGAGTAGGTAGTTCTGTAGCATTTGCACAGGAAGTTAATAACGCAACTGCAACCGTAGCAGAAGCTCAGGTTCCACAAGAGGAGTTTGTGAAAATGGACCCGGCAGAGTTACCCCAGGCAGTTATGCAGACATTGGCTAAAGATTACGAGGGTTCCTCGGTAAAAGAAGCCTATGTAAAAGAGAAAGATGGAGCAAAAACCTACAAGGTAATTGTTGTCGCTCAAGACGGTAAGGAAACAGAAGTAATTCTGAATGAAAAAGGCGAAGCTGTCAAGGGATAACCATTTTCAGAATACAAATCTCGTAAAGAAGAAGAATTCCGGTTCGTGATGAATCGGAATTCTTGCATATTACGGTCACATAAAAATTCTCATGATTTCATTTCCTTTTGTGCACTCCGACGCTTCAGTATATCCGTCATGTGCTCCAACGCCCACCCTACCAATGACTCGATATGCGGCATCAGACTATAGCCCGTTTCCGTCAGAGTGTATTCCACCCGTGGCGGCACTTCTGCAAAAACCCTGCGGATAATCAATCCGTCCATCTCCAGCGACCGGAGCGTAACCGTCAGCATCCGTTGCGAAATATCACCGATAGTCTTCTGAATATCACAGAAGCGCATCGTTCCGTTGGTCTTCAGGGTCACCATGATAAGCATCGCCCACTTATCTCCCAACCGGCTCAACACATCCCGTATCGGGCAGGCATCTATATGATGAAAGTTTTCCATTTTTTAACCTTTTCTAATTCACTGAACATCAGCAATGGTTACATTGTTGTAAGTATCTAACATTCAAGTTCGTTCTTGCTTTTACGAAGCAATCCGCGTAACTTTGCGTCACAAAAGTAATAAACTTACTGAAAATAACTATTGTTTCATTTAATAATTAAAGTTATGGCAAAAAAAGTAGCAGTTCTAGCCGTAAATCCGGTAAATGGATGCGGATTATTCCAGTATCTGGAAGCATTCTTTGAAAATGGTATTCCCTATAAGGTGTATGCAGTGGCAGACAGCAAGGAAATTAAGACCAATTCCGGCGTCACGCTGATTGTAGACGACGTAGTGGCAAACCTGAAAGGACACGAAGACGAATATGATGCTCTTGTATTCTCTTGCGGTGACGCAGTACCCGTATTTCAGCAGAATGCAGACAAACCTTATAATGTTACGATGCTGGAAATCATCAAGACATTCGGTGAAAAAGGTAAAATAATGATTGGACATTGCGCAGGAGCAATGATGTTCGACTTCACCGGTATAACCAAAGGGAAGAAAGTGGCGGTTCATCCGTTGGCAAAACCGGCTATTCAGGATGGAGAAGCTACCGACAATCCTTCTGAAATCGACGGCAATTTCTATACGGCACAAGATGAAAACAGTATTTGGACAATGATGCCGAAGGTGATTACCGCACTGGGGGTATAAGTTATAACAACCCGTTCACTCCACTTCCGAACAAAGCAAAATCGCCCAGGCATGGATCATCCGGAAAGATTTCCGCTAAAGCGGAAGTTATCTGCCGGGCATTTTTCAACGAAAAGGTTTCCGTATCGGTAAGTCCCAACAAATAGGCTACGCGGCAGACGTGAGTGTCTAAAGGAATTATCAATTCCCGACAGTCAAACTGCCGCCACAGCCCGAAATCGACATCCGAATCCGTCCGTATCATCCAGCGCAAAAACATATTCAGTTTCTTCTGAGGGCTTTTGGCGGATACTTCCAAAAGGCGCACAACCTTTCCATAGGTGTACCGGAATAGTTCAGCAAAGCATCTTCCAAACTCTCAAACCGGGAATAAGCATCGTGCAATCGGGCGAAATACGTATAAAAGTCCGCATGAGAAAGCATCCGGTAGAAGCTGTTGCACTCCGTTGCCGGGAAGTCCTGTTCCCATCTGCGGGACATCACATATAGATAAGGTGAATCCCCCATCCGCATATGCAGTTCATCCGCTTTCTTCAATATCTGCCTGCGATTGCCGAAGCTCATAATGGCAGTCAGCAAACCGCTGATTTCAATGTCCTGCTTCCGGCTGTAACGATGCGGAAACTGCACTGGTCGTTCGGGATAAAGTCAGCCTTATGATAAGTTTCAGCCCATACCAGCAGTTGTTGTTTTATATCTTCGGTCATCTATGAAATATTCGTTTCTGTTATCTGAAGTGCAAAGATAATGCTTAAATCATTTAAAATAAAAATCCCAAAAGATAGTTATATAAATAATAATCGCTACGTTTGCTCCTCAAACTTTATTGGTATAAGGAAAGGTCGTCTAGAGATAGTACCACAAAAAGCAAAGAAAAGAAGTATGCCGAAAGCAAAAAAACGCAGAAAATGAGTTGCAGCCACTGCTAAAATGGGCCGGTGGAAAAGAGAAAGAACTAAAACATATTATCCCGAATATCCCGCAAGGTTTCCACAACTACTATGAGCCTTTTGTAGGTGGAGGTTCCGTATTTACTGCAATTTCCGCCAACCATTATTACATCAACGACTTTTCGTCCGAACTTATATCATTATATCAAAATATTGCCGGACAAAACAGGACATTTTTCAACTATGTAGACGGCATCAATAATGCTTGGGAAAATGCGTACAATTTTTTCGCCCATAATCAAACGCTAATAAACACCTATCTAGCATATCAGCAAGATGCCATAACAAAGGATGAACTTAAACAATTCATTCTCCGATTTTGCGATAGAAAGCGCACGGAAATCTTAAATGTCGTCGCCCCTACATTCAATCAACACCATGATTTCTTGATTTCAGAAATGAAAACGAACTTATTCCGCAAAATGTCAAGAATGAAGGTATTGGAACACGAGAAACATTTTTTGCCCGAAGAAGATTTATATGATAATATTGAGACGGCAATTAAAAGCGCATTATATATGTACTTCCGTGCTCTGTATAATGATAGAGACATAGCAACAGATAACGACGAACTGCATTGCGCCCTATTCCTGTTTATCAGAAATTACTCATACAGCGGAATGTTCCGTTATAATAGCGATGGAGGATTCAACGTACCTTATGGCGGCATCGGCTATAATACGAAAACAATGGCGAAAAAGCTTCAATATTATCAATCACCGACCTTGCTGAATCGCCTTGCACATACAACAATAGAAAATCTTGACTTTGAACAATTTCTTCGGGTACATTCCCCTACAGAAAATGATTTTGTATTCCTCGATCCGCCATACGATAGCGAGTTCAGCACATATGCCCGGAATGAATTTACACGGGAGGACCAGAGGCGGCTTGCTGATTATATGATTAATGAGTGTCGTGCAAGATGGATGATGATTATCAAAAATACAGAATTTATTTATGAACTTTATGCTCATGATGGAATAAATATTTGTACTTTTGATAAAGAATATCTGGTTAGTTTTATGAACCGGAATGATAAAAAGGTTACTCATCTATTAATAACGAATTATTAACCATGGAAAACGTATTAAAGAAAGAGAATTGATATTACCGGCACTCTACATTATGAGTAGAAACCACTGTTCGATTCAGACAACAGAGTTGATAGCTGCACTTACCGATATAATAAAGCCTTCCGGAAAAGATAAGGAGAATTCTTCTAAAAGAAGCGATTCCTTTTTTTCTCAGAAAGTCAGAAATTTAAAATCACACAACACCTTAGAAAAACAAGGTTATGCAATAAATATAAAAGGTGGCTTTGAAATAACACCCAAAGGTCAACAATATTTAGAAGATAATATAGAAAGCATTAATTATCTTTTGAATAACGAATTCAGCTGTCAAGATATAATGAATGAGTTTGAGGACTTGGAGCAACATCCTCTAAAACACAAACTCCCCTTTGAGGAGATTATTTCAGAAGGAAAACTAACCTCTAAGGTTGTTTCTACAAGAGAACGCTCTGCGAAGCTCCGTACAGTTGCAAAGAAGTATTTCATGGATAATAATCAGTATTATTGCAGTTGTTGCAACTTCAACTTCTCATCTGTCTATGATTCCGAACTGGACACTGATTGCATTGAGATGCATCATTTAAAGCCGATATTTATGTACGAAGATGATCAACTAGACAAAACTATAGAACAAGCATTAGCCAATATAATGCCGGTTTGTCCAAACTGCCATCGAATGATACATAAAAACCATATTACGGTAGAAAAGATGGATGATTTTAAAAAGAAGATCAAAAGTTCTACCGTAAAATAGGAACTATCAGGTTTCACAATTACGACACTTCCGCAAATATAGCAACATCGGACAAGTCCCCTATTGCTTTTCCTCGTATTTTTGCATCGTGAAAAAGCTCAATAAGACTATGCAACAGAAAAAGACAACGCAGGAAGAGTATCAGAAGTGTGTGAACGCAGTAGTAGATTACATCAATCTGCACCTCGGAGAAGAAATTGACCTGAAATCGTTGGCCAAGATTTCCCATTTCTCCCCGTTCTACTTTCACCGCATCATGAAAGCATTCTTGGGAGAGCCTGTCGGTACGTTTATTGTCCGGACGCGTACCGAAGCCGCCGCCCGATTGCTGCGTTACTCGGATTTGCCGATAGCTGATATTGCCTATCGCATCGGCTATTCCTCGCCCTCGTCGCTGTCTAAAGTGTTCAAGCAGTTCTATGGCATTTCACCATTAGAGTATCGTAACAATAAAAACTTTGTAATTATGAAACCTGCAATTATCCGTCCGAAACTGGAACTGAAACGGGAAATAAGAGAAGTACCCGCTCGAAATGTGATTTATATCCGCTTGTTCGGAGACTATAAACTGAATGATTATTGCGGCACATGGATGCGCCTCTTTCAGTTCGTACAAGAACAGAAGCTGCCCGTGGGCGAAGTGATGCCGTACTGCATTTATCACGACGACCCCAAAGTGACGCCCGCCGACAAACTGCGCACCGACGTATGTATGGTAATGCCCGAAGCCGTTGCCCCCAAAGGAGATGTCGGTTTCAAGCAACTCCCTGCAGGACGCTATGCCATCTTCTTGTATAAAGGTTCTTATGAACATCTACAAGCCGTGTACGACACGATCTACGGAAAGTATATCCCCGAAATGGAATGTACACTGCGGGATGAAGCCAGTGCGGAACGTTACCTGAACAATCCTGCTGAAACGGCTCCCGAAGAACTGTTGACGGAGATTTATATCCCGATAGAATAGATTTAAGATTTTTCTAGCTACGCTTAAAGATTTTCTATAGTAATATCTATTCGTCCCACAACTGTCGGACGAATTATTCTTAGTAACTTCATCGCTTAACCCTCGCATTCCTTTTTATTAATCATAGTATGAGTTCCCCTAAATAAACGTAACTTTGTGCAGGAAACATAATACATAAAACCATGAATAAAGAAGAAATTGAACAGGCTAAACATTACTATCAAATCCTTGAGGAGAATATAACCGAGCTGTCCGTAGAGGAGCAGGGAAAACCTTACCGTCCTTGTGCGATAGATTGCGTAAAAGACTTTGTATACAAAGAGCTGAAAAGACAGTTCGATGAGTGCGAAGGCGATTTGGACTTGCAATATACAAAATATGGAAGGTCGGAGTATTTCTTTGCCGATATCATTGAAAAAGGGCGTGTCTATGAAATGGGCTATCCCCGGTGTCTGTGCCCGACGGTAATATCCGGTTTTACCAAAGCGCCCGTTCATTGCGAATGTTCACGGCAGAGTATTCTTTATGTGCTCCAGAAACTGTTGCCCGATAAAGAAATAGAAGTAGAAACGATAGAAACAGTATTATCCGGTAGCGAGAAGTGCCGTTTCCGGGTTACTGTACAATAAAAACCCCTCACTCCCCTAAAGGGAAAGATGAATACTCTCAATTATAGAAAAATGAAACAAGAAGTATTATTTATACTGCTGAATGAATATGCCGACTGGGAAGGCGCATATATCGCGTCTTCATTAAATGCAGGCGTAATGCCGGGCAGTGAAGTAAAATACACGCCCAAAGTCGTTGCTCCGACTCTGGATGCAGTGAGTTCTATCGGTGGTTTCCACACCTTGCCCAATTATAGTTTCCAGACCATGCCTGCGGACTATGCGGCACTGATACTGATAGGCGGTATGCAATGGAACTCTCCGGAAGCGGAATAAGTGGTGCCCATCGTACAAGATGCCCTGCAACGCGGGAAAATAGTCGGAGCAATCTGCAACGGCGCCTCTTTCATGGCAAAGAATTGTTTCCTAAACGATGTAAAACATACTGGGAATACCATTCAGCAACTAAAGCTGTGGGGTGGCGAGCAATATACGAACGAAGCCGGATATCAGGAAGCGCAAGCCACCAGCGACAAGAACATCGTCACCGCCAACGGAACAGGGCAATTGGAATTTTGCCGCGAACTGCTTCTGCTACTAAATGCTGATACGCCGGAAATGATTCACGAGTCTTATAACTTTTATAAAAACGGATTTGTGTAATCAAAGCAACAAATCCACACCTATATTAATAAAAGGATATCCCGTATGGACTATATCATCAATCACCACCCCGAACGCCATTTGTTCACTACCGAAGTAGAAGGTTATACCGCTTATGTAGAATATCGTTTGCAAGGCGGTGCTTTGGATATTATTCACACCATTGTTCCGCCACCCATTGAAGGGCGGGGTATTGCCGGCGCTCTCGTGAAAAGAACATACGAATATGCCGCGGAGCAAGGTTTGAAGCCGGAAGCGACCTGCTCGTATGCTGTGAGGTGGTTGGAAAGACATCCGGAAGGGAAATAACCGATTCAGATAAAACTTATAAAGACATAATTCAACAATGAGCGGAAAAATGATTGGCAAATACCTTCCGGTAGATTATCAGGATACTTTCTGCGTAGAAGCAGAAGGAAACCAACTATCTCCCAAAGAGATTATTTCTAAAATCTTCGGACATAATCCCGCTTGGTTACAGGCGCTATACAAGGTAAGAACATGCCTTGTGAAACCTTTCGGCATAGAAACAAAACCCTTGGATACGGAAAACCTTATTATAGAAGATACGGAACAGGAGGCTATCATGCAGAAAGACGACAAACATCTATTATTTTATGTAGATGTATTTATCGAACCGATATCTGATGATAGACAAAGAATTGAAATTACTACCTTAGTAAAATACCATAATTGGATAGGCAAGGCTTACTTCTTCTGCATCAAGCCGTTTCACCGGATAATTGTACCTGTGGTATTGAAAAAAGTATTGAAAGCTAATAAATAATAGTTTTCTCAATTCAAACTCATCCCATATTCGGCCAATGTCGCCATATCCGTATCGGTATAGTTCCCTTCTGAATAGATACGCTGAACATCTTTAATGAAAGCCTCTACATCGGACAAGAAATCCTGAAAGGCTTTCATTTCCTTAGGATGACCGTCTACAGCCGGCAAGCGCTTGGCAATATCCAACTGGATAACCAACTTTGCCAGTTTCATATTCAGGCGGACATCATCCGGAGCAGGCTTGTTCATAGACAAGTTCAAGATGCTCTGCATGGTGGCAGTCATTTGCTTCATGGAGAGCAACTGTTCTTTCATCGAATTATCATTCAGCAATATCTTCTGCGCCTCGTCGGTGAAAGGCGCCAACATGTCGAGGATATTTTCTTTGTATTCGGACATTTCGATGCTCAGTTGATAATTGGCAGGGAGCAACTTATCAGCCGCAGCCTTATTATTTGCTTTCAAATCAGAAAGGTACTGATTGAAATTGGCATAGAAACGTTTACGAACCTTGAATAACTGGGAGTAGTTCTGTTTCAGGTCCTGCCGGATTTCTTCATTGAAATAAGTGCCGGGATTTACAACATACGCCGAATCTTTCTGAGAAAAGACGGGAGGCTTAATTTCCGTAAGTATCGAGGATTTATTGGGCTGCTCCATATATTCCAGTACGGAGTTTACAGATGTCTCTACCACGACATTTTTCAGTAACGCCAGGGAGGTGTCGTAATACTTCACCACCTGATTGGCTTGTTCCACCTCTGTGGCTGTATATTTTGCAGTTGTTTTCTGTTGATGATTGCCGCAAGAAGCCAACACGAGGACAGACGCAAATGTCCCACAAACATTAAATTTTTTCTCATAAGGTTCCCCTTCATTAATTTGTACATTATAAGCAGATTATCCGCCAATGTTATAATTCATAATGGGAAACAAACAATCGGAAAAAGAAATAGGTTCTGAAACTTCGTCTAAAAATTAGTTTTTCGCCTGCTTATAGTCCGTGATGAACCCTTCCATCATCCACTTGGCCAAAGCCTGACGGTTGGAATTAATCACGAAACGGCGCTGGTCGAAAGCATTCTGGATATTTCCCAACTCCACGAAAACGGAAGTGGGCGAAGCGTTCAGCAGCACATAGAGATTGCGTCCGCTGACGGTTCCCTCGAAGCCACGGTTGGGCTGGTGCTTGCCGTATTTTGACTCGAAGGTCTTTTTCATGGTAACGGCGAGCTTCTTCCCAAGTACGCTCTTGGGGGCATGATAGAAGAAAACATCGGTCTGTGCGCTCTTGCTGCGGCTGTCTACATGCAGAAAGATGGCGCGGCAATATTTATAGTTTGCACGGTCTTTCCGG
Organism: Bacteroides sp.; assembly: GCA_021203515.1. GTDB lineage: Bacteria > Bacteroidota > Bacteroidia > Bacteroidales > Bacteroidaceae > Bacteroides. The sequence continues at coordinate 13,742 of JAJQAY010000141.1, forward strand.
TAAAGTTCGTTGATTTTGGCGCAACGCTGTTGCAGGCGGGCCACTTGATTAAGGGGGATGGCAGCACCCATGCAGGTTTCGCGTTTGCTGTTGGAGAGGTAGCGGTCGTCACGAATGCCGTCTTTGGCATCCTGAATGATGATATGCACTTTGGCACCTTCCTGCATCAGGTTGCGGGCAAGGCGCAGGGCAACGTCATAAGCATATTCGTCCTCGTGCAGTTCCACCTTTCCTATCTTGCCGATGGCTCCGGGGTCGGGGCCACCATGCCCGCTGACGATATAGAAGCAGGCATCTTTCAGACGGTTGGAGGTTACTTTCACATCGGCAAGCTCTTTTCCGAACAAAGGTTCCCGAATGGTCTTCCCGACAGTAGACTGGGAGGAAGCACCCGCCGTACCTTTTTTCCCGTCCTTCAGCGGCGGCAACACATACTTCACCCCTAAACGTAATTCTTCTTTCCCACGCAAATGCTTCTCATTCAATTTCAAAAACTCGTTATAATAACTTCTGCCCACACGCCCGTTGCGTTGCAGAAAAGCAGAAATACCTTCGCCCGATTTCGGCGTCGCACGTTCCTCTTGCGCGGAAGCAACAAAAGGCATCATCAAGAAAAAGAATAAGAGGATTGTTTGGACCTTATTTATCATTTTACAGTATTTTACCTGATTTGCGGACAAATTTACATTATTTTCCGTACTTTTGCGACGATTACACGTTAATAGACAAGAAACTCTTAAAATAGATAGCATTATGGCAAAGCAATTCAAGCGGGAGACACTGTGCGTACAAGCCGGATGGACTCCTAAAAAGGGCGAGCCCCGCGTACTCCCCATCTACCAAAGTACAACTTTCAAATACGACACCAGTGAACAAATGGCGCGTCTGTTCGACCTCGAAGACAGCGGTTATTTCTATACCCGCCTGCAAAATCCGACGAACGATGCCGTTGCCGCCAAGATAGCCGCCCTCGAAGGGGGTGTAGCCGCCATGCTGACGTCCAGCGGACAAGCTGCCAACTTCTACGCTATCTTCAATATCTGCCAGGCAGGCGACCACTTCGTTTGTTCGTCCACCATTTACGGCGGAACATTCAACCTCTTCGGCGTGACGATGAAGAAACTGGGTATCGACGTCACTTTCATCAATCCCGATGCACCGGAAGAGGAAATCTCCACTGCTTTCCGTCCGAACACCAAAGCCTTGTTTGGTGAAACCATCTCCAACCCCACATTGGATGTGCTCGACATCGAGAAGTTTGCCCGCATCGCCCATAGCCACGGCGTGCCCTTGATTGTGGACAACACCTTCCCTACTCCAATCAACTGCCGCCCGTTTGAATGGGGCGCCGATATTGTGGTACACTCCACCTCCAAATACATGGACGGACATGCCACGAGCGTAGGCGGTGCCGTTGTGGACAGCGGCAACTTCGACTGGGATGCATATGCCGACAAATTCCCCGGACTGTGCACACCGGACGACTCCTATCACGGACTGATTTATACAAAGGCTTTCGGCAAACTGGCCTATATCACCAAAGCTACTGCCCAACTGATGCGTGACCTCGGCAGCATCCAGTCTCCGCAAAATGCTTTCCTGCTGAACCTCGGCCTGGAAACGTTGCATCTGCGCATGCCGCAGCACTGCGGAAACGCGCAAAAGGTTACCGAATATCTTTCCAAGAATGACAAAGTGGCATGGGTGAACTATTGCGGCCTGCCCGGCAATAAATACTACGAACTGGCACAGAAGTACATGCCGAACGGTTCTTGCGGTGTCATCTCTTTCGGACTGAAGGGTGGCCGCGAGGTGTCTATCAAGTTTATGGACTCGCTGAAACTGGCCGCTATCGTTACCCACGTAGCCGATGCACGTACCTGCGTGCTGCACCCTGCCAGCCATACGCATCGCCAACTCTCGGACGAGCAGTTGCTGGAAGCAGACATACGCCCCGACCTGATACGTTTCTCCGTAGGCATCGAGAACGCAGACGACATCATTGCGGATATCGAGCAGGCATTGAATGCATAATATATAAAGTAAGAACTTAAATAACCAAACAGCCATGGCAAAAATAACCAAAGAAGCCGCTTTGCTCTACCACTCGCAGGGCAAACCGGGAAAGATAGAAGTAGTGCCGACCAAGCCCTACAGCACACAAACCGACCTCTCGCTCGCATACTCTCCGGGTGTTGCCGAGCCGTGTCTCGAAATCGAGAAAAATCTGCAGGATGCTTACAAATATACAGCCAAAGGTAATCTGGTAGCTGTCATCTTCAACGGTACCGCCGTGCTCGGACTGGGCGATATAGGTGCCCTCAGCGGCAAACCGGTAATGGAAGGTAAAGGCTTGTTGTTCAAAATCTATGCGGGTATCGACGTATTCGACATCGAAGTGGACGAGAAAGACCCCGACAAATTCATCGAGGCCGTCAAAGCCATTGCTCCCACTTTCGGAGGTATCAATCTGGAAGACATCAAAGCACCCGAATGTTTTGAAATAGAACGCCGTCTGAAAGAGAAACTCGACATCCCCGTGATGCACGACGACCAGCACGGAACGGCCATCATCTCCAGTGCCGGATTGCTGAACGCGCTCGAAGTGGCCGGCAAGAAGATTGAAGATGTGAAGATTGTGGTAAACGGTGCCGGTGCATCCGCCGTATCTTGTACCAAACTGTATGTATCGCTCGGTGCACGCCTCGAAAACATCGTGATGGTGGACAGCAAAGGCGTTATCAGCAAAACATGCACCGACCTGAACGAACAGAAGAAGTTCTTCGCAACCGACCGCACGGACATCCATACACTGGCAGAAGCCATCAAAGGCGCCGATGTATTCCTCGGCCTGTCCAAAGGGAATGTATTGTCGCAAGATATGGTTCGCAGCATGGTCCCGATGCCTATCGTCTTTGCCCTTGCCAATCCTACGCCGGAAATTTCCTACGAAGATGCGATGGCAGCCCGTCCCGACGTGCTGATGGCAACCGGACGCTCGGACTATCCGAACCAGATTAATAATGTAATCGGTTTCCCCTATATCTTCCGCGGTGCACTCGACACACAGGCCCGTGCCATCAACGAAGAAATGAAGATTGCCGCCGTACACGCCATCGCCAACCTTGCCAAGCAACCCGTGCCCGATGTAGTGAACGAGGCGTATCACGTGAATAACTTCTCCTTCGGCCCCGAATATTTCATTCCAAAACCGGTAGACCCGCGCCTCATCACAGAGGTATCGTGCGCCGTGGCCCGCGCAGCCATGGAAAGCGGGGTAGCTCGCAAAAACATCGAAGACTGGGATGCCTACAAGCTGCGCCTGCGCGAACTGATGGGTTACGAAAGCAAACTTACCCGCCAACTTTACGACACCGCCCGCCGCAACCCGCAGCGTGTGGTATTTGCCGAAGGCATCCACCCCAATATGCTGAAAGCCGCCGTCGAAGCCAAAGCTGAAGGTATCTGTCATCCTATCATATTAGGTAATGATGAAGCCATCGAAAAGCTGGCTAAAGAACTCGACCTGAGCCTTGAAGGAATCGAAATCGTGAACCTCCGCCATCCGGATGAAGCACCGCGCCGCGAACGCTATGCGCGCATCCTCTCCGAGAAACGTGCCCGCGAAGGCGCGACCTACGAGGAAGCCAACGACAAGATGTTCGAACGCAACTACTTCGGCATGATGATGGTGGAAACGGGTGAGGCAGACGCTTTCATCACCGGATTGTACACCAAATACAGCAATACCATCAAGGTAGCGAAAGAGGTAATCGGTATCCGTCCGGAATATAAGCACTTTGGAATCATGCACATCCTGAACTCCAAGAAAGGTACGTACTTCCTGGCCGATACGCTGATTAACCGCCACCCGAATGCCGAAACGCTGATTGACATCGCCAAACTGGCGGAATACACCGTGCGTTTCTTCAACCACACGCCGGTGATGGCGATGCTGAGCTACTCCAACTTCGGCGCCGACAAGGAAGGAAGCCCGGTAAACGTGCACGAAGCCGTGGACTACATGCAGCGGAATTATCCGGAACTCGCCATTGACGGTGAAATGCAGGTGAACTTCGCCATGAACCGCGCACTGCGCGACGCCAAGTATCCGTTCACCCGCCTGAAAGGCAAAGACGTGAATACGCTTATCTTCCCGAACTTGAGCTCTGCCAACTCCGCCTACAAGCTGTTGCAGGCAATGGATATGGACGCCGAACTCATCGGTCCCATCCAGATGGGATTGAACAAGCCTATCCACTTCACCGACTTTGAAAGCTCCGTGCGCGATATAGTAAACATCACCGCAGTGGCAGTCATCGACGCCATTGTCGACAAAAAGAAAGCAGGTAAATGAGAAAGCCATTATCCAAATTCCAAATAGTTTGCATTACGCTATTATGGGCGGCACTTTGTTACATCATTCTGATTTCTGTCGAACGAATTGACGGACCAATCATCTTAACGCTTATCATTTCGGCGGCATTGGTGTTCATTCCGGTAATAAAATCGCTCAAAAAAGGATAAATGATATCTTTTTACGGAATTGTCTGTTTTAATCTTGTATGTACCGTAAAGACAATATTTGTCTAATT
>JAJQAY010000101.1 GCA_021203515.1 Bacteroides sp.
AATGTTCAAGCACTCGCTGGTGCAGTTCATTGAAGACTACGGCATGGAAGACCTCATCAACGAAGATACGCTGATGAAGCATTTTCAACCGTATAGGAAGAAGGAAAAAGAGAGAAGGAAGAAGAAGGAATAGATTTTAGTATTTTCATACTATATTGCAAAAAAAAGAGTACTTTTGTAAATCAATAATATACAGCATGAAAATAGATAAGCTTGATGATATAAAGAACCTGATAATCCAGAATGAAAACGAACAAGTAGAATTTAAAGAAACTACCGGGCAGTTGGAACGCGGCATGGAAACGCTTTGTGCCTTTCTTAATGGGGCGGGCGGAACCGTGTTATTCGGTGTGACGGACAAAGGAAAGATTATCGGACAGGACTTGAGCGACAAGACGAAGCGGGATATTGTAGAAGCTGTCAGACGGATAGAACCATTAACCGCAATCGAAATCTCCTACACCGCCATTCCTGACACAGGCAGGTATGTAATTACCTTTCATGCTAATCCACAACTGAGTGCCCGCCCTTTCGCATATAAGGGAAGAGCATATCATCGGATCGAAAGCGTAACATCCGTCATGCCACAAGAAAAATATAACCTGTTACTGTTGCAACGAGGTGGCAAATATGGTTGGGAGGCTATCATCAATGAAAATTTGAAAATCGAAGACCTGAATGCAAACACCATTCGTGGTGCAGTCCGCATGGGTGTAGAGAGCGGACGTTTACCGGAAACAACCATGATAGAGGACATTTCGCTTATCCTTGGGAAATTCGACCTCTCATCGGGTGACGGCAAACTGAAAAATGCGGCTGCAGTTTTGTTTGGCGAAAACTTGTCAGACTATCCGCAATGTCTATTGCGAATGGCACGTTTCAAAGGAACGAATAAAGACGAGTTTATAGATAACCAGCGCATACACGGCAATATTTTTGAATTGCTGGATGCAGCCATGACTTTCTTCTTCAAACATCTATCACTTTCCGGGAAAGTTGAAAAGTTATACAGGGAAGAGGAGCTGACTATTCCCTATAAAGCCTTGCGCGAAAGTTGCATAAACAGTTTTTCACACCGTTTGTACCACAAACCGGGCAGTTCTGTCAGCATAGCTATCTATGACGATCGCGTGGAAATTACGAACAGCGGTACATTTCCGGAAGATATGACCTTGGAAAGGTTGTTAGGACCACATGACTCTGAGCCACAAAACCCTATTATAGCCAATGTCCTTTATAAAAGCAAAGTGTTGGAAAGTTGGGGACGTGGCATTGGGCTGATGATCAGCGAATGTCGCCGTGTGGGACTTCCCGACCCGGAGTTTCATTCGGACGGTGCTTTTGTGCAGGTGGTATTCCGTTATGTACAAGATACTGTCGGGCAAAATCCAACAGTTACCCCACAGTTACCCCACAGTTACCACACAGTTACCCCACAGGTTAACAAAGTTCTGGTAGCAATCGGGAGTAATACATATTCAACCAAAGAAATCATGGAATTAATGGGTCTGAAAGATAAAAGCAACTTTTTGAAAAACTACCTTTATCCTACTATAGAGCTAAAATTAGTAGAGCCACTTTATCCTGAACAACCCAATCATCCCAAACAGAAATACTATCTGACGGAACAAGGAAAAGCTTTATCAAAGAAAGGGTAGCAAAGTATAGAAACAAGTCATCTCCTTTAATACTTTATACTTAATCTTTGATTTTCAGCAATTCTTCCGACCCAACGTAAAAGCCCTCAGGTTTTTACGTTGGTCCCCAGTCTCCAACGTTGACGAACGGAAAGCACAGGTATAGGCATAAAAAAGGAGTACCGCTGTACTCCAGCCTTTGTTAATCTTAAATCTAATACTATGAAAAACACATTGCAAAGATACGGATAGTTGAGAAATCTACAAATTATCCAAAGAAAAAAGTATGTTTTATAACACTTCTTACAATTTTCTCCTCTCTGCTATATCTTTTTTAAGAATTTCAACCCTTGACTTCCTAATACATGAAGCGTTTAATGCTCTTCTTGGCAGTCTTTTCGAGCTCCTCAAAGTGTATCTTTACCTTAGTTATCTGGCTGTAGGCAGGCAATTGCTGATTAAGTTCGTTTCTGTTGACCTCCATTACCTTTTCTATGTCCGCTTGTTACAAACCGTGGGAAAAAGCATCGTCGAAATCAGGATATATAAGAGCAACGAGTTTTTCGTTCTGCAACATGACAAGAGACTCGGATACATAAGGCATGTTGTTCAGTTTGCTCTCAATCTCTTCCGGATAGATGTTCTGCCCGCTGGAAGTGAGAAGCATGTTTTTACTACGACCGCGTACGGTGACATATCCCTCGGCATCCATTACGCCAAGGTCACCGGTATGCAGCCAACCGTTGACGTCGATAATCTGTGAAGTGGCTTCATGGTTTTGTAATAGCCCAGCATGAGATTGTCACCCCGGCATATGATTTCACCGGCTACGTTCTGCGGATCGGGAGAGTCGATTTTAACTTCCATACGCGTGGTTGCCTTGCCGCACGAAGCGAGTTTCAGCGTATCCCACCGGCTGGAACAGATGATAGGACCACACTCCGTCATGCCATAGGCAATGGTATAGGGGAAACCTATTTCTTTGAGGAAACGCTCTACATCGGCATTGAACGGTGCGCCGCCGATAATGATTTCATCGAAGTTGCCGCCGAAGATTTGCATGGCTTCCTTGCGGGCGGCGGCTTTTATCTTATCATTAATAATGGGTACACGTAGCAGCAACTTGCCTATCTTATTGTCTACACGTGGCAGAATTTCCTTTTTGATAATCTTCTCCACGATAAGCGGCACGCAGGATATGACGCGCGGTTTGATTTCCGAGAACGACTGCGCAATAATCTTGGGCGATGGCATACGTGTAAGAAAGTATAAATGAGCACCGGCGGAAAAGCCGTACAGGAAATCATAGACCATACCGAATACATGTCCCAACGGCAGCATAGAAACGATGTGGTCGCCGGGACGTACCGGCAGCATTTCATGGCAATAAGCGATGTTGGACCACAGACTGCGATAGGGCAGCATGACCCCTTTGGAGCATCCTGTCGTGCCGGATGTATAGTTGATAACAGCCAATTCTTCCGGAGATTGTTCTTTGCGATAAGAGATATGTTCGGGACGGAAATTCTTAGGGTAACGGGAACCATAGATAGCATTACGATGCTCGAAAGCCTCCAACAGCCGTTCGTCGCGGCACACTACCGGATTGAAATCCGTTAATAGTACGACTCCTTTCAGCAAAGGTATTGCTTCTTCATTAAGGTTTTCCCAAGCTTGGTCGCCGACAAAAAGAAGTTTGGCCTCGGAGTGATTGACGATATTGTGTATATTGTCCGCCTTGAACTCGTGAAGAATGGGGACGATGACAGCCCCGTAGGTCAGTGTAGCAAGAAAACAAACCGCCCAGTGAGCACTATTGCGTCCGCACACGGCAATCTTGTCACCGGGCTGGATGCCCGCACTTTCCAATACGATATGGAACTTGGCGATTTTCCGGGCTACGTCTTTATATTGTAAGGTAATTCCTTTATAGTCTGTCAGGGCATTTCTGTCCCAGTTTTGTATGATGCTTTGTTCTATATAGTCGATCAGTCGTTGTTCTTGTCCCATTTGTGAATTTGCACATTTTAGTTAAAACTGCGCAAAGATAGGGCTTATAGTGATGCGAAGCAAATGCTTTTAAGGTTTTTTCATCGCTAATCGATAGTCGTTTTTCTTATTCTTTGGTCTTTTCCGATATGAGTAGCAGTTTGTCTCCCACATGCAATTTAAGACTACCGTTGGGGATAAGATATTCATCACCGCGTTTCACAATCATAACAAGCGTTCCTTGGGGCAGGTTCATATCTTTCAAATTATCTCCCTTGCGGTCAATCAGTTCTTGAGTGACGGTCATGTCACGCAAATCGGAGTCTATATCTTCGGGTAGTTCTATTCCGAAGTCGTTCCCGGTCTTTTCCATCGGAGTAGAAAGGCCGAGCAAACGTGCGACAGTTGAAACCGTAGTGCCTTGTATGACGAGAGAGACGATAGTAATAAAGAATACGATATTGAAAATGACGTGTGCACCCGGCACATCCGCTACTACCGGATAAGTGGCGAAGATGATGGGAACGGCACCGCGCAATCCCACCCACGAAACGAACAGCTTGGATTTGAACGTAATCTTCTTGCCGAAAGGAAGCAGGCAGAGGAAAACACTGAGCGGACGTCCGATAACAATCATAAATACACCGATAAGCAGGGCAGCGATAGCGACTTCCAACATTTCGTGCGGGTTGACGAGCAGACCGAGACAGAGGAACATGATAATCTGGAACAGCCACGTCAGTCCGTCCATAAATGTATAAATCTCCTTGCGGTACATGATTTTATTGTTGCCCACCATCATGCCGGCAATGTAAACCGCCAGATAACCGTTACCTCTCATCAGGTCGGTAATGGAGAAGGTAAAGAATACAAACGACAGCAGCAGGATGGGATAGAGCGCCTGATTGTCTATGTTCAGCTTGTTCAGCATGAGGATAGCGAGTTTTCCCAGCAGATAACCTGCCGCAGCTCCTACAATGAACTGTATGGCAAAAGACCCTGCCATTTGGGGAAAGCCCACTCCGGAAGACTGGATAAACTGAATTAATATAATAGTCAGCATGTAAGCCATGGGGTCGTTACTACCACTCTCCAACTCCAGCATCGGACGCAGGTTGTGTTTCAGGTTCATCTTCTGCGAGCGCAGAATGGCGAATACCGATGCCGAGTCTGTAGATGACATGGTGGATGCCAACAACAGGGAAGTGATGAGCGGCAGATGAATGTTGATCCAGCTCATGCCTGCAAGCCACCAGATAAATAGCCCGGTAAATACTGCGGTAAGCAATACGCCGGCAGTGGACAGCACAATGCCGGGTACGAGAATTGGTTTTATCTCGGAGAACTTCGTATCCATACCGCCGGAAAACAGGATGATGCTCAGGGCAACCATACCGATGAACTGTGCTTCCTTGGCATTATGGAATTGCAGTCCGAGTCCGTCACTGCCGAATAGCATACCGACAACCAGGAAAAGCAACAAAGCGGGTACACCGAAACGATAGCTGGTCTTGCCGACGATAATACTGACGAAGAGTAAAACAGAGCCTGTGAGTAGAATATTTTCTGCTGTAAATAACATAAATCTTGTGTTATAGAGTTTAATACAAGGGGTATTTTGTATCTTGGTGTACAAAGATATTCAATCTAACTAACAAATGCAAGTTTTGATTAGTTCAATTGAACTTCAGCACAAAGGTAGTTTCCTTTCCGGGTATTAAGGAAATGTTACCTCCCGACAGACGCATTATCTGGCGTGAAATACTCAGCCCGATACCGCTTCCATTCTCTTTCGTGGTGAAGAAAGGGATGAATATATGCTCGGCAATGTCCGCTGGAATGGCAGGGCTGTTGTTGGATATTTCTATCAGTACGGCTTCGGACTCATTGCAATAGGCACGTATATTGATACGCCTATCGATGTCGGAAAAAGAGGTCTCAATGGCTTGTATGGCATTCTTCAGCAAGTTGATGACGACTTGTGAAATCAGGGTTTCATCGGCATGGAGTATAAGGTCATCGGGTGTGATGTCCGTATGGAAAGAGACGGGTGCGCCGGGATGCTGGTGTTGCGCCAGTTCTACCATGCGGGCGATGAAGTCTTTGACGTAGAACAGAGACGGCTCGGGAGTGGGGATGCGTGTGAACTTACGGTAGGACTCGACGAAGGCGAGCAACCCTTTGCCCGTGCTGCTGATGGTTTGCAGGCCGTTGCGTATTTCTTCTTTCGATGCTTTTTCTTCGGTAAGCCTCAGTAGCGTGTCGCTTAGGGAAGTGATAGGAGTTACGGCATTCATAATCTCGTGCGTCAGCACACGGGTAAGGCGTATCCATGAGTCGATTTCCTTCTCGTCCAGTTCGTTATTGATGTCGTTCAGTGCAAGGATGCGCAGGTGCTCGAGCCGCACGGTGATGTCGCTGACGCGGATAGAAAGATTGAGCGTACCGCGTTCGTTGCTGAATGTCACTTGCTGTTTGTCTCCCGCATGGCAATTGGTGATGATATCCATAAGGTGGGCATCGACACGCGCCAGTTGGCGGACATGGGTGAAGACATCCAGTCCCAGCAGACGTAGGGTTTCATTGTTTTTCTGATAAACGGCTCCGTTATCATTCGGTACGATAATGCCGGTATTTACACAATCGAGAATAAGTTCGTAATATTTTTCTTGTTGGGCAGTCTCGCTCTTTACATTATAAAGAATATGGGCTACGCGGTTCAGGGCACGATTTATAAAGCAATTGTCGGCGGTGTTCTCTGTTTCGGAGAAGTGAATGGCGCTGTCGTTATTTTCAATGGCGTCGAGCATGAAGAGTACCTTCCGGGTGTGATGTCGGTAAAGCCGTAGTTGCCAATACAAGGCGGCGGGAAGAAGCGACGTAGAACAGATGGCCCAAAACAAGGGGTCGCTCAATCCGTTCGTCACGGGTATTTTGCAGAAATAAAGCGTCCACATCACCCCCGCGAAGAGGGCAAGCAGCAAGCATACAGTGATGCGGAATGTATAGTACTGTCTTATATCCTTATATTTCATATAATCCTTAGCTTTAGACTCGTAAACCTGACCTTTAGCTTCCTAAACCTTTACTTTCCAACTCTCAAAGTCTGTACTTCTTCATCTTATTATATAGCGTCTGCCGGGTGATGCCCAGTTGTGCAGCGACCGCCGACAAATTTCCATCACATTTATCCAATGTCTTGCCTATCATCTGTTTCTCCATTTCCTCCAGTGTAGATGCCGTTGTTTCCGGCGCTTCATTCCGGCGGGGCAGTTGAAATTGCGAAGCGGAGAGGAAAGCACCGTCGCAGATGATGACCGCCTTTTCGATGGCATGTTCCAACTCACGGATATTTCCGAACCACGGGTGCATCGTCAGCTTCTCGCGGGCGGAGTTGTCCAGTTGCAGAGGGACTTTATCATACCGCTTGCAGAAGCGCGTAATGAAACGTTCCGCTAAAGGAATAATATTTTCTGGACGTTCCCTCAGTGGCGGAATTTCCAGATGAATGGTATTGATGCGATACAGCAGGTCTTCGCGGAAATCTCCTTTCGCCACCATTTCGGGTAGGTTGCGGTTGGTGGCGCATATCAGGCGTATATCTACCGGAATAGGAGTATTGCTACCTACCCGCACGATGCTGCGGCGCTGAATAGCTGTCAGCAACTTAGCTTGCAGATGATAAGGCAGATTACCTATCTCATCGAGGAAAAGCGTACTGTGGTCGGCAGCTTCAAACTTACCCGCACGGTCGGCATGGGCATCGGTGAAGGAGCCTTTCATATGTCCGAAGAGTTCGCTTTCGAAAAGGCTTTCGGTGACGGCACCCATGTCTACACTGACTATCTCTTGTCCGCAACGTCCTGAAAGAGCATGTATCTCGCGTGCAAGCATCTCTTTTCCCGTACCGTTCTCGCCGGTGATGAGGATATTGGCATCCGTAACCGCCACTTTCTCCACCAGCATCCGCAGTTGCTGCATTCCGGAACTTTCGCCCCAATACATAGCCGAGGCGGTATCAGAGCTTTTAACGGTGTTTTTCTTCTCAGGTTTCCCGTTATTCTGCGCTACATTCAGCAAGGTTTCCGCCAGTTTTTGATTGTCTCAAGGCTTGACGATGAAATCGGCAGCCCCTTCTTTGATGCCCCGCACGGCAAGGTCTATATCTGCGTATGCGGTGAAAAGCACCACAGGCAGGGCGGGATATTGCTTCTTTATCTCATGCAACCAGTAAAGTCCTTCGTTACCGGTATTGATGCCGGAAGTGAAATTCATGTCGAGGAGCACGACTTGCCATTTGGCTTCGCGCAGTACGCTTGGCAGGGTAACAGGAGAAGATAGCGTCGTGATTTGCTCAAAATAAGGCTTCAGCAATAGTTGTAGGGCGGTGAGTACGCCCCGATTATCATCGACGATAAGGATGTTACCGGATTTCTTCATGTCTGGGGTGGATTATATTTGTGAGGACAAATATAATCTATTTTTAGTAGATAAGGCGAAAGGACATAACTATATTTACAACAATTGTAATTTCAGCCCGAACGACAAACTCAGATAATCCTTCGGCTTCAGATATTTGTTGGTGAACGCACTGGCGATGTACAAGTCGCAGGTACTTATCTCATAAAAGAAGGTGATGGCTTTGGCACTAATCCTGTATTTGGGGGCGATGTCGTAAGTGAGGCGCTGTCCCAGAAAGGCATGGATGCGTATCTTGGAAGAGAAGCCGTAGTATCCTTTGGGGTAGCGGCTAGGTTCGCTTACCCAGAAATCGTGGGCAAACACAGTATTAAGGTACATACCGCAGGTGAGCGGTTCCGCAGAGAAAGGGCCTTCTTTGATTTGCAGGCTCCACGGGATATAGTTCTGCTTTAGGGTCATTGTCACTTTGGAACATTCCGACCGGTATTTGGGAAGAAGCCCCAGGTAAACATCAGTTTCCCACTGGTTGCGTTTGCCGTAATCCCAACCGGCTCCCAATGAAATCAGTCCCATATTGCCGGCATACTGTATCTTCGTATAGGTAGGAATTAACGCTTCCCAATGTTTACGGTAGCGGTGTACACGACGGTCATAACGGGACGGGCTGACTTTACTCGTTTCTATAACTTCCGGTTCGTGCTGCAGGTAGACGGTGTCGTATTTCACGATGAACACAGTGTCCTTCTCCTGTGCCGAAAGCGAACCGCACGCCAACGACAGACAGAGGACGGCCGATGCCGATAGATTAGAAATAAACCACTTCGCGCTCATATCCGTCAGGTGTTATGGTGAATATATAGTAGTTCCGGTTCTTCATGCAGTCGCTCATGTAGTACATGACGCCGTCCTCGAAAACATCCTCCTCAAACCGGTGATGTTCGTGGGCGGCAGTGCAGAATTGAAGTCCGGGAAATTCGGTGACGTAACGTTGGAAAACGCGTGCTACGTTGTTATTGAACTGGTCGGCGTAATGGCGGACGTGCATGGATACCACCGTCTTGTCGAATTCATCCTGCCGGTTGGTGATTTCGTCTTCTATATATGTAAAGTCGGGAATGGGGCGGGAGTAATCAAACTCCAGTGCATTGGTGTTCAGGCATACAAACTTTACCCGTCCGGCAATGAAAGAGAAGTTCGTGGAACCGAAGACGACCCCATATGTATCTTTGCCCGTGCCGAGGCAGTCGTGGTTTCCTATAAGTACTACATAGGACACTTTGAGTTTGTTCATAATGTCGCGTTGCCACAAGAATTCATCGGTGACGCCAAAGTCGCTGATGTCTCCGCCGTGAATGACGAAGTCGATGTCATTCCGCTTATTTACGGCATTAACGAAGTCAACGGTTTCGTCGTACCACCGTTGCGAGTCGCCCATCGTAATGAAGCGGAGAGTCGTTTTATCCTTGCAGTTCTTTTCAATCTTTGCAATGTTATGTGCGTTGACGTCTGTCTCACCGCTGATGCGTACATCGTAGGGATGATAGCCTATCATGTCGCAGCCTGCCATGAGAAGGCAGAGAAACGGGGAGAATAATAGCCTTGATAGTTTCATATACGAGGTGTATTTGATATTTGTTTTGAAAACTGAGGGCAAGGGTAGAGTTTTCTTTCCGTAAATAGTTTCCGTATTTTCCGTTTTCTGTTCTTCCGTACCGAACTTTCTGTTCCCCGGTGAGGAACGACCCGTTCCCCGGTGCCGAACGCATCGTTCCCCGGTGGGGAACTTTTGCCCTTTCTGCCGATTGTCTAATTCTTGGACAGCAGTGTCTAATAATTAGACACTTATATAAGCACTGATAATTGCTTAGTCACTGTAAATCAACGTAAAAACTGTTTTGGCACGCTTTCTGCATTACTAAAGCAGGAAAATCATAAAACAAATTATAAACGTATGAAACAATTCTATTATGTAATTCAGACTCTGCTGCGAGGGCGCGGCTCCAATATCATCAAGATAGTCTCTCTGGGGCTGAGCTTGACGATGAGCATTCTACTATTTTCCCGCGTAGCCTTTGAGCAGAGCTTCGACACCTGCTTCAAGGATTACGACAATCTGTATCAAATATGGTCGGTATTCTCTGCCAATGGAGAAACTTACGACCCGCAGGAACAGAACTGCGGTCCCGTGGCAGGTGCCATTATGGAGAACTTCCCCAAAGAAGTAGAGTCGGCAACCAGCCTTAGCCAGTGGACTGTGTCTTCCCCTCTCTATAATGGAAGTGTGCGCTTCAACGAGCGTAAAATTGCAGCCGACTCACTCTTCTTTCGCACGATGGGCATTGAAGTGTTGAGCGGGAACCCGGAAAAAGACCTGATACAGAAAGATGTCATTTTCCTGAGCGACCGCTTCGCCAAGAAGATATTCGGAGGAGAAAATCCGATAGGGAAGGTGCTTAGTTATGACCACAAGTATGACTTGACTGTGAAAGGCACCTATGCCGACCTGCCTGAAAATGCCACCATCGACCTGGAGGCTGTCATTTCCATGCCTACTATTTGGAGTCGTGACATGGGCACCTACTCTTGGAGTGGTGGAGACAGTTGGATAGAGTTTATCCGTTTCCGCCTCGGTGTGGACAAGTCGGTGGTAAATGCGCGCATCGACGCGATGATAGACAAATATCGTCCGGCGGAAGACAAGAAACAGTTTGGTTATTCTGCTTACGTACAGCCTATCCGTGATACGTATCGTGGATACGAGGATGTGAAGCGGATGCGCAACATCATGATTGTCCTCGGCCTTGCCATTCTCTTCATTGCTGCACTGAACTATGTGCTGACTTCCATTTCCTCTCTCAGCTACCGTGCCAAGTCGGTGGGTGTGCACAAATGTAGCGGTGCAAGCGGCGGCAAGATTTTCGGCATGTTTCTGATTGAAACAGGGATTATCATTGTGGCAGCATTGGTGCTGATGGGCTTGTTGCTCTTTAACTTCCGCGACTTCGTAGAAGACACAGTCGTTATGAAGATTTCCACCTTGCTGGCACCGGAACGTATCTTGGTACCGTTGTTGGTGGTAGCCGTACTCTTTGTGGTGGGTGGCGTGTTGCCGGGCAGGCTCTTTGCCCATATCCCCGTGTCACAGGTATTCCGCCGCTATACCGAAGGTAAGAAGGGATGGAAGCGTCCGTTGCTTTTCGTGCAGTTTGCAGGCGTGGCCTTCATCAGCGGATTGATGTGTGTGGTGATGGCGCAATACCAATATGTATTAAATAAGGATATGGGTTTCAATCCCAAGCGAATGGCAATAGGTTCTGCCTACTGTGAGGACGAAAAAACTTGTGATGCCGCCTACCAGTTCTTCAAGGGATTGCCTTATGTGGAGGCGGTATCCAGTGCCAACGGTACACCCATCTACGGATATAGCGGCTCGATGGTCCAGAATGAAAGCGGACAGGCGCTTTTCTCTACCCGTGCCTGCTATTTCATGCGCGAAGATTATCCGGCGCTGATGGGTATGACCCTCAAAGCCGGGCGTATGGCACGCGATAAGAACGAAGTGGTGGTGAACGAGACTTTTGCCGATATGATGCGTTGGGGCAATGAAGTTGTAGGCCGCACGGTATATGTTGAAGCAACCACTTTCAAAGTCGTAGGGCAGTTGAAGGATTTCCAGATAGAGAGTTTCAGAAACGAGAAGAAGCCCTTCCTGGCCCGTGGAAGCAAGGCTTTTTACGGAACTATCCATGTTCGTCTGAAAGAACCTTTTGCCGAGAACTTGCAGAAATTGAATCACGATGTGGCGGAGGCTTTCCACGGTCAGACTATTGACTTCGACAGCTACGAGAAAAAGATTGAGGAGAGTTATAACTCCGTCCGCGTATTCCGCAACGCCACACTGCTGTCGGCAGTGACCATGTTCTTCATCATGCTGATGGGTCTGATAGGATACACCACCGACGAAGTGCGCCGCCGCAGCAAGGAGATTGCCATCCGCAAGGTGAACGGTGCGGAAGCGTCTTCCATTCTGGAGATGTTGTCGAAAGATATCCTCATCGTGGCAGCTCCGGCAGTTATCATCGGTGCGGTGGCGTCGTGGTACATCAACGGTATCTGGATGGACCAGTTTGCCGAACGCATTCCACTCAGTTGGATAGTATATGTATTGGTGGTGATTGCCAATCTGGCGCTTATCATAGGGTGCGTGCTCTGGAAGAGCTGGCGGATAGCTAATGAGAACCCTGTGAATAGTATTAAAAGTGAATAATTGAAACAATATAAACAATAAAAGTCATGATTGAAATTAACAACATCAGTAAAGTATTTCGTACATCGGAAGTAGAAACCGTAGCATTGAACCACGTAAACCTCGAAGTGAAAGAGGGAAAGTTTGTAGCCATTATGGGCCCGTCAGGTTGCGGCAAGTCCACCTTGTTGAACATCCTCGGCCTGCTAGACAACCCCACCGAAGGCAGCTATAAGCTGCTGGGCATGGAAGTGGCCGATTTGAAAGAAAAGGAACGTACCCGCGTGCGCAAGGGCAAGTTGGGCTTCGTATTCCAGAGCTTCAACCTGATAGACGAACTGAATGTGTATGAAAACGTGGAACTCCCGTTGACCTATCTCGGTGTGAAGGCGAGCGAACGCAAGCGCATGGTAGAAGACATCCTGAAACGCATGAACATCAGCCATCGCGCCAAGCACTTCCCGCAACAACTCTCCGGCGGTCAGCAGCAGCGTGTAGCTATCGCCCGTGCCGTAGTGACGAACCCCAAGCTGATACTCGCCGATGAGCCTACCGGTAACCTCGACTCCAAGAACGGTGCCGAAGTGATGAGCCTCCTGACGGAGTTGAACAAGGAAGGAACCATCATTATCATGGTGACCCACTCCCAGCACGATGCTTCGTTTGCCAATCGCACGGCGCATCTGTTTGATGGTAGCGTAGTGGCAAGCGTGGCTACACCGGAGTTATAACAGGCGTCTAAAAGAAGTGACATGAGACAATTCTATTATACTATGATAACTTTACTACGCGGACGTAGTTCCACCACCATCAAGCTGATTTCTCTTACCTTGGGATTATTGGTGGGCATCTTGCTCTTTTCGCAGATAGCCTACGAACTGAGTTATGAGAAATGCTATCCCGAGCCGGAGCACCTGGTGATGGTGCGTGCCTTGATTACGAACCAAAAGACCGGAGAGGTGATGGGGGATGACGGCAGTCCCTATGACGAAACGGTGTTTGCCCCTTTGGCGCCTGCCATGGCAGAGGACATGCCCGAATGGGTGGAAAGCGCAACGACCGTATATCCCTCCGGCGAAAATCCGGTGTATAAGGAAAACAAGTTGCTGGATGCCCATTATATATTGGCCGACACCTGCTTCTTCCGTACAATGGGCATCGAGATATTGAAAGGCAATTCGCAGGACTTTACCATGCCCGGTTCTGTCTTTGTTTCCCGGAGTTTTGCCCGAAAGGTCTTCGGCGGCGAAGACCCCATAGGAAAAACACTCTCGCTGGACAAGCGGCAGGAGGTGACCATACGCGGCATCTACCAGGACATGCCCGAAAACAGTATGCTGAAGCATGACTTCGTGTTGTCCATCCATCGTGAAAGCGGATACCAGGGGGGGGAAAGTGGAATAGCAATGATATTTATTATGCTTTCCTGCGCTTGCGCCGGGCATCGGACGTGGATGCGGTGAACAGCAATATACAGCGTATGATGGAGAAGCATACGGACGCAGAATGGGATGGCTGGAAGATGGAATTCAGTGTTATTCCCATGGTCGACCACCATCTGGATAATCCCAATACGCAGAGGCGGCTCATCATTTTGGGTTTTCTCGGCTTTGCCATATTCTTTGTGGCTATCATGAACTATATCCTTATCTCCATTGCTACGTTGAGCCGCCGCGCCAAGTCGGTAGGTGTGCATAAATGCAGCGGTGCCAGCTCGGGCAATATCTTCTCCATGTTCCTGATAGAGACCGGCATTATTGTGGTGGTGTCCACTCTGCTCACGCTATTGCTGATGTATGTTTTCAATGAGACTATAGAAGACCTGCTGGCAGTGCGCCTCAGTTCGCTTTTCACATGGCAGACGTTGTGGGTGCCGTTGCTCATTGTGCTGGTGCTGTTCCTCGTGGCAGGTGTATTGCCGGGGCGCATCTTCTCACGTATCCCGGTGACGCAGATATTCCGCCGTTATACGGAAGGAAAGAAGGGGTGGAAACGTTAGCTGCTGTTTATACAGTTCACGGGCGTATCTTTTGTTCTGGGATTGTTGCTGGTTACTTTGCTTCAATACGGCATGTTGATGAGCCGCGATATCGGTATTCATACTCCCGGCCTGGTGGAAGCCGAGAGCTGGCTGGAACAGGAGAAGGTGGAAAGCATTACAGATTATATCCGTCGGCAGCCGATGGTGGAAGGAGTAGCCGTAGCCACCTGTAGTGTGCTTGGCGAATACTGGACGCAGGGACTGATAGGCAATGACGGCAAACGCATCGCTACCTTGAACTTCAACTATTGCACCCGCGACTATCCCGAGGTAATGGGCATTCGCATCATAGAGGGAGGACCGATGAGGCAGGACGGAGACGTGCTGGTCAACGAAGAGGTGGTACGCAGGATGAAATGGACCGACGGTGCCGTAGGCAAACATCTGAATGATGTGAAAGCAAATGCCGTCGTAGGTGTATTCAGTAATGTCCGCAATAAGGGCTTTTATGAAGAGCAAGTGTCAATCATGCTTCGGGCGCACGAGAATGCCAATCACACTTTCGAGGTCCGCCTGAAAGCTCCTTACGAAGAGAACCTGAAGAAGTTGAATGCTTTTATGGAGGAAACCTTTCCGACAGTTTCTCTGCGTTTCGTCACGGTGGACAGCATGGTGCGTAACATGTATAGCGAAGTGTACCGTTTCCGCAATTCGGTTTATATCACTTCCATCTTCATCCTGCTGATTGTTCTGATGGGACTTATCGGCTATGTGAACAATGAGACGCAACGCCGTAGCAAGGAGATTGCCATCCGCAAGGTGAACGGGGCCGAAGTCAGCGATGTTCTTATCCTGCTGACGCGTGGAATACTGTATGTAGCCATTCACGCTGTGCTGATAGGTACGGTTGCCTCCTATTTTGTCGGACTGGCGTGGCTCGAACAGTTTGTAGAGCATATCGGCATGAATCCGCTGTTGTTTGTGGGTACGGCGTTGGCGGTAGTGGTGGTGATAGTGCTGGTAGTAGTGCTCAAAGCCTGGCGCATCGCCAATGAGAACCCGGTGAAGAGTATCAAGAGTGAATAATTAAATTAATAATATTATGAGACAACTCTATTATAGCCTGCTGATGTTGCTGCGTGGCCGCAGCAATAACGTGACAAAGACTGTATCGCTGACGCCTGGTCTGTTTATCGGCATCCTGCTGTTTGCCTGCGTTGCCTTCCAACTCAGTTATAACCGTTTCTTCCATAAGCCGGAGCAGTTGTCTCTGGTTTATTTGACCAATACCCTGAACGGTGTGGCCGACGAAGGTTTTCCTGCTGTCTACGGGCCTTTCGCCCAAGCCTTGCGCGAGCACTTCCCGGAGCAAGTGGAAGATGCCACCGTGCTGCGCGACGTGGATGTCAAGAAATTCTATAACGGGAATGTGCTTCTGCCGGGATACACCATCTATGCCGATACCCATCTTTTCTCTACATTGGGGCTGCAAGTCCTTGCCGGAAAGCCGGAAGACTTGCAGGCACCCGATGCCATCTTCATCTCCCGTTCGATGGCGGATAAAATGCGGGGGGGGGATGACGGGATAGGGATGGTGGTAGGCAAGCAACTTTCCCTCGACCGTAAGACACCTTATATAATAAGAGGTGTATTCGAAACACTGCCCGAGAATACGGACATTCCTTTCGAGGTAGTCGTCTCCATGAACGAATTATGGAACCGGGAGAGAGCAGGGTGGGGATTTGACATCAGCTATACGGTCATTACCCGTTTCCGCAATCCGGCACAAGATATTCCGGTGGTGGAAGCACGCCTGCCGGAGTTGATAAAGGAGTATATGCCGAATTTTAATAAGAAATCCAATGACCGATGGGCTTTCTCCTTCCGTCCTCTGACGGATTTCCATACGCAGAACTCTACCGTCCGCACCATGATACTGGTGATGACTATTCTCGGCATTGCCATTCTGCTGGTGGCCGCTTTCAACTATGTATTGATTTCCGTGTCGTCGCTCGCCCGCCGTTCCAAAGAGGTGGGAGTGCATAAGTGCAGCGGGGCTTCCGACGGCACGATATTCGGCATGTTCCTCACGGAGACGGTGATCATCGTATTGATTTCGGTTGCCCTTTCCGCCTTGCTGATGTATCTCTTCCGCGATTTTGTGGAGGACATTGCCGCCGCAAAGCTTCTTTCGCTTTTCACGGTGCATACGTTATGGGTTCCGGCTTTGGTTATCTTATTGGTCTTCTTGTTGGCGGGCGTACTGCCTGCGTGGTTGTTCTCTTCCATACCGGTGTCCCAGGTCTTCCGCCGTTATACCGAACACAATGCGTCGTGGAAACGTCCGTTGCTCTTCATTCAGTTTATGGGAGCTTCGTTCATCTTCTGCTTTCTGCTTGTGGTGCTCCACCAGTGTCAGTCGGTCATGAACCGCCCGTTGGGATACGACCCTACCCGGGTGGTGACTTGCTGGACGAATGTGGGCGGCAGTTATGAAAACCGGGTATCTCTCTTCGGCAGCCTGCCTATGGTGGAAGAGTACACATGTTCCAGCCAGCTCATCTGCGAAGGATATAGCGGCAACACATACTCCGTTAGTGCCGATCGTAAAGTGAATGTCCGTATGGACTGGGTGGTGCGCAACTTCATCCCGATGATGAAGATTAATCTCATAGAAGGGCACAACTTGACACCGGAAAAGACCCGGTCGGACGGTTGGACGGATAATGATGAAGTCATCGTCAATGAAGCCTTTGTGCGCCAGGCCGGATGGACGGATAGTGCTGTAGGACACCAGATTATGGAAGGTAAAACTGCCTATCGGGTAGTCGGTGTGATGGAGAACTATCCCGTCTATAGCGCTTATGAGGCGCAGACACCCGTAATCCTGTTCTTAAAGGAGGACTGGGGGAAAAACGCATTATTTGCGCCTGAAAGAACCTTTCAGTGAGAACCTTGTGGCGCTCAATCGCAAGATGCAGGAACTCTTTCCTGCCGATGTGGTGGAATTTACTTCGTTGGAAAAGAGGCCTGCCGAGCAATATACGGATATCCGCCGCTTCCGCAATGCGGTGCTGTTGGCAAGTATCTCCATTTTCCTCATCGCCCTGATGGGATTGCTGGGATATGTGAACGATGAAGTGTGCCGCCGTAGCAAGGAAGTGGCTATCCGCAAGGTGAATGGGGCAGAAGCAGCAGACATTATCCGCTTGCTGACACAGGAAATCACCCGGATTGCCTTGCCCGCAGTGCTCATAGGCTGTGCATGCGCCTACGTCTTTGGTCACCGTTGGCAGGATAGCTTTGCGGAACGGGCTCAACGAGTGTAGGGGCATTCGTGGGAGTAGGCATCTTGTTGCTGGCTGTTATTGCTGTGTGCATCATCCTCCGGACGCATCGCATTGCCTGCGAAAATCCCGTGAACAGTATCCGTAACGAGTAAATCCCTTCCCGTTTGTCTTGTCATTCTGTTTTCTATGACTTGCCCAAACATTTTGCTAATTAATTTTCGGGAAATTATCA
>JAJQAY010000001.1 GCA_021203515.1 Bacteroides sp.
ATATAAAGATACAACTTTTATTTGAATTATGCAAGATTAAAACAGGCAATTCCGTCTTTTTATTCCATTTTGCAGGATAAAACAATAAAAATGTTGTTTTATCCTGCTTTTTGTTTATAAATTGTTTGTTTGTATCATTTTTATGTTTACTTTTGCGACTGCAAACTTAAAGAAAAGAGAACAAAACAAATTGTTTTAGATAACTATAGTAACAACCAATAAAAGAAGTAGATTATGAATGCAGCTAAGGTATTAGAAGACCTGAAAAGACGGTTCCCAAACGAACCGGAGTATCATCAAGCAGTAGAAGAAGTTCTTTCTACCATTGAAGAAGAGTACAACAAGCATCCGGAGTTTGACAAAGCCAATCTGATTGAACGTCTTTGCATCCCCGATCGTGTTTTCCAATTCCGTGTTACTTGGGTAGACGATAAAGGTAATGTACAAACCAACATGGGTTATCGTGTACAACATAACAACGCCATCGGCCCGTACAAAGGCGGTGTTCGTTTCCATGCTTCCGTAAACTTGTCTATCCTGAAGTTCCTTGCTTTCGAGCAGACTTTCAAGAACTCACTGACTACTCTGCCTATGGGTGGCGGTAAAGGTGGTTCGGATTTCTCTCCGCGCGGCAAGTCCAATGCTGAAGTAATGCGTTTCGTTCAGGCATTCATGCTAGAACTGTGGCGTCACATCGGTCCTGAAACCGACGTTCCTGCCGGTGACATCGGTGTAGGTGGTCGTGAAGTAGGCTTCATGTTCGGTATGTACAAAAAGCTAGCTCATGAATTTACCGGAACATTCACTGGTAAGGGTCGCGAATTCGGTGGTTCACTGATACGCCCCGAAGCTACCGGTTACGGTAACATCTACTTCCTGCTGGAAATGCTGAAGACGAAAGGTACCGACCTGAAAGGCAAGACTTGTCTGATTTCCGGTTCCGGCAACGTAGCTCAATATACGGCAGAAAAAGTACTGGAAATGGGTGGTAAAGTTCTCACCATGTCCGACTCTGACGGTTATGTATACGACCCCGAAGGTATTGACCGCGAGAAACTGAACTACATCATGGAACTGAAGAACCTCTACCGTGGACGTATCCGCGAATATGCAGAACAATATCCGGGCGTGAAATACGTGGAAGGAGCTAAGCCTTGGGGTGAAAAAGCCGACATCGCTCTGCCTTCTGCCACTCAGAACGAAATCAACGGCGACCAAGCTCGTCAACTCGTCGCCAACGGTGTCATGGCAGTATCTGAGGGTGCTAACATGCCTTCTACTCCGGAAGCTATCAAAGTATTCCAGGACGCTAAAATCCTGTATGCTCCGGGCAAGGCTGCCAATGCAGGTGGTGTATCGGTATCCGGTCTGGAAATGACTCAGAACTCTATCAAACTGAGCTGGAGCTCAGAAGAAGTAGACGAAAAGTTGAAGAGCATCATGAAGAACATCCACGCAGCCTGCGTACAGTACGGTACGGAAGACGGCGGTTACGTAAACTACGTGAAGGGCGCCAACATTGCCGGATTTATGAAGGTAGCGAAAGCCATGATGGCACAAGGTATTCTGTAAGACTAAGCCATAGTAATATAAATATAAGTAAAAAGAAAGGCGAAGAACTTTGCAGTCCTTCACCTTTCTTTTTTTACTGTTTGCCGATTATTGAATAATAAAGTACATTTGCATCTCACAGAATGCAACATGATTGCATCGAACAAAAATCATACGAATATGAGTACAAAAGAAACTCCCATACTGCTCCTGACCGGCTATCTGGGCAGTGGTAAGACAACCTTGGTAAACCACATTCTCTCCAACCAAAAAGGTATTAAGTTCGCCGTCATCGTCAACGACATAGGCGAAGTGAACATTGATGCAGAGCTTATTCAGCGCGGCGGCGTTGTCGGCAAGAAGGACGAAAGCCTCGTAGCCCTCCAGAACGGATGTATCTGCTGCACGCTGAAAATGGACTTGATAGAGCAAATCCTCGACATCATGAAGATGCAGCGCTTCGACTACATCGTCATAGAAGCCAGCGGCATCTGCGAGCCCGGGCCGATTGCACAGACCATCCGCTCCATTCCCGGCATGGGCGGTGCGTACACTAAATACGGCATTTGCCGTCTGGACTGCATCACCACTGTTGTGGACGCCCTGCGCCTGCAAAGCGAGTTTTCCTGCGGCAACGACCTCACCCGCAAGGGCATTGACGACGAGGACATCGAGAACCTCATTATCCAGCAGATTGAGTTCTGCAACATCATCCTGCTGAACAAAGCCTCGGAAGTGAAGGCCGAAGAACTGGAACGCATCAAGAAAATTCTCCGCACCCTGCAACCCGGTGCCGAAATCATCGAATGCAATTATGCCGACGTTAATCTGGAAAAGATTATACATACCGGTCTGTTCAACTTCGAGCGCGTCGCCACCTCGGCCGGTTGGATACGCGGAATAGAGCACCAGGTCACCGAAGAAGAAGAAAGGGAAGCGAAGGAGCACGGACACCATCACCACCACGAAGAAGAAGAGCATGAACATCATCATCACGAGGAGGAGCATAAGCATGAAAAAAACACGGGCACCACCACCATCATCATACCGAAGGCGGTGAAGCAGAAGAATACGGCATCAGCACTTTTGTTTACTACCGTCGTCCGGCTTTCGATATTCATAAATTCGACCGCTTCATCGCTACCAAATGGAGTCGCAACATTATCCGTGCCAAAGGCGTATGTTACTTCAGCCACAACCGTGATATGTCCTACCTCTTTGAACAGGCAGGCACTCAGAAGCAACTGACGGAAGTCGGTCTGTGGTATGCCACCGCCTCCGAAGAAGATATGATTGAGCTGATGCACCAAGAACCGGGATTACTCCGCGACTGGGACGAAAAGTATGGTGACCGGATACAGAAGATTGTCTTTATCGGCCAACATCTGGATAAGGAGCAGCTCACCCGCGACCTTGACGAGTGTCTCGAATAAACGCATCTATTAGATAAAAGACCAGCTTTGGTTACCTGAAAAGCCGTTGTTTCTTTTGAGAGACACCGGCTTTTCTTTGTATTCACCCCATTGATTATTATTTTTTGCCCTATATTACCGGTAGGTTCACAGCTATGAACAAATAAGCTAACAGTAGTGGATAGATTTGTTTACTATTATGAACATAAAAGTCCACTATTGTGAGCCTATGACAAACATCAGAGTAAAACAGAAGAATGAACAGGGATAAACAGAAGAAACATCAGGGACGAACAAAAGAAATACAAGGCTTCGCACCTCCCATATTGGGGCAGAAATGAAGAAAACTATATCTATACAGCGAAAAAGCTAAAAAAATGAGAAAATTTACGCTATATGACTTATGTGCGAGGAAAGCATTATTACACTAATAGCCAATAGATTAACAAGAAATCAGAGCAAAATAAAGTGAGGGTAAACGGTTACTATCACCGTTACCCTCATAGTTGCTACCATAGCCACATCCCCGATGAATAAAGGAACACAGACGATTAGTGATGGCGTGAGGGTAAAAAGTCTCACAACTTTTTCTTCAAACTTTTCTTTAATTTCATAATATTCTACATTTATATTCTAAAAACTCTTTCCTGATTGTTAAGCCTATCAGCATCTATTGCTCCGCTCCCCCTATCGTCTTGCATTTCCCTATCCGTTCACCTGTGCGCAGATAAGTGTAAGTAGGCATCTCAAAGAGGACGGGCCTTAATTCACCGTAGTCTACTTTTCCCTTCT
This sequence comes from Bacteroides sp., assembly GCA_021203515.1. GTDB lineage: Bacteria > Bacteroidota > Bacteroidia > Bacteroidales > Bacteroidaceae > Bacteroides. The sequence continues at coordinate 3,756 of JAJQAY010000001.1, forward strand.
CGGTCAATACGTTTTCATCGGCGTATGTGTCCATAATGGAGCAGATGAAGTTGTCGACAAAGACAGTGCTTTTGTCCGTTTTCTCGCCACTCACGGTTTCCACATAGTCGGCTCTCGGCAGGAAGGCTTCAGTTAAAACCACAAGCACGATAATTACTAATAACTCCAATCTGTTGTTCATTGCATTTTCTTAAATATCTGCAGCATCGTTTCAGGAGCAAGCACGTCCATATCTACTAAATCAAGTGATTTGACCATGTGCAGCGTCTCTGTCTTGTATTTCTGAAAGTGGGCGGTCTTAATGTGATGTTTGTACGCTTCCTCCGAAACATAAATTTCGAGTATGCGTATCTGGCAAGAATCTCGTTTTAACTGCATCGGGTAGATACAGACTACTCCCGGTTCCTGACTGACAGATGTTACACCCACTGTGCGGGCATATTGCAGGTATTCATCGAGGTATTGTGCATAGACCTCAATCTCGGAAATACGCACAAGCATCTTGTCGGTATTTACAACCTGTGCCGATGAATGAAGAGATGTTATCATAAGCGATAAGATGATTAGAATGTTCTTTTTCATTATGACGATTTTATACTTCATCGGTTTCATTCAATTTTATTAATCCATTCGGTAAGGGAATCCTTATCCACACGTCCATTGAGCAATTTCCCGGATTTCCACTTGATTTGCGGATAGCTCTTACGCAGTGCTTTTTCGCTATTTTCTATGCCGCCACCACCCGATGTTGCGAAAGGAACAACCGTTTGCCTTTGAAATCGTAGCTTTCAATAAATGTGTTGATAATGGTAGGAGCCAAGTTCCACCAAATAGGGAAACCTATAAAAACGGTTTCATATTGCGCCATATTTGCCACATTACCGGCTATATCGGGGCGGGAAGAAGAATTGTTCATCTCCATAGAGTTACGACTGCTTCTGTTTCTCCAATTCAAATCGGCGGACGTATATGGCTTTGCCGGCCGGATTTCATAGATGTCGGCACCTACGGCCTGTGCCAAATTTTGAGCTGAACTTTCCGTTGTACCTGTACACGAAAAGTAAACCACTAATTTCTTACTTGCATTCACCTCTGTTTTGTTTTGTGCCATTGCGCCAATGGTGACCATAAGTGCAAGAGCGGTCATTAATAAATTCTTCATAATTCTATCCTTTTTTAATTTGAAATATTTTTGATAATGCAAAATTAGATGTTTTCAAGATAATAGCCGCTATACTAATTACTGACTCTTTGACCATTTTTACGGATTCTGCACAAGGTATTTCTATCCCCGAACTATTTCGGCGACTTGATAAAGAAAGAGACAGGTAAAACCGCTCTGTCAATGACTGCTATTGAAATATTATCAGATGTTTCAAAAAGAGTGAATGATAGGGTTATTTCAGTAATCTTGCATAGACAGCAGGATGGAGGAGGTAGCGAACGTCCCTACCCTCCTCCAACGCCCGGCGGATAAAGGTAGAGCTAATCTCGAAAACCGGAGAAGACGCCAGCTTTGCATGCGAAGGCAAAGAAGCAGCATCCACCGGATAGCCGGGACGAGGATAGATAAGAATAGGATTTTCGGCAAGAAGGCGTTCCGCCTGATACCAACGGGGAAAGAGCGCCCAGTTATCCGAACCGATGATGAGAGAAAAAGTATGTTCGGGATAGGCTTCTTTCAACTTGTCAAACGTGTGAACGGTGTAGGACGGACGTGGCAAGCGGAACTCAAAATCGGAAGCGCGAAACTTGGGATAGCCCTCAATGGCGAGTTTCACCAACTCCAAGCGAAGGTTGTCATCCATCAATTCATGTTCTTGCTTCAACGGATTGTGCGGCGTGACCATGAACCATACTTCTTCCAAGCCCTCGTATTCGCAAAGATAATTGGCGAGAGCCAGATGTCCGATATGTATCGGATTGAATGAACCGCTGAATATCCCGATTTTCAAAACAGTAGCAAAGGTTATTTAGGTCGTTTTAAACGTTTCCAACATGCCCAAGCATTGGCGGCAGTAAGAAACATGACTAGCAGCATGGCAGCGGCTGTGACATATTCCTTATAATGCAGACCGGCCACACTAAGAGCGATTGCACAAAAGAATAAAATGACATTGATTATCAACAATAGTTTGTTATACTTCGGCTTACCGTTCTTCGGTGCCAACTGATTGACTGTTCCTCCGCTATTCGTCATGCATTCAAGAATTGAGTGATTACTTTCAAGGCCTCAGCCTTGGCTGCTTCCAAGTCATCGTTCACGATGATTACATCGAACTTCGATGCAAAAGTGAGTTCGTACTCCGCTTTTGCCACACGACTTTCTATGACTTCGGGAGCATCCGTGCCGCGACCCACCAGGCGTCTGCGCAATTCCTCCACCGAAGGCGGCTGAATGAAAACAGACAAGGCACGGTCGCCGTAGAACTTCTTGATGTTGCATCCGCCAACGACATCCACATCAAAGACCACGTTTTGTCCGGCTGCCAACTGCTCCTCTACCTGCGCCTTTAGCGTGCCATAATAGCGGTCTTGATATACTTCCTCATACTCCAGAAACTCATCATTGGCGATGCGAGCCCGAAACTCGTCGGGAGACAGGAAGAAATATTCCACCCCATGCTGCTCTGTGCCGCGCGGCGGGCGACTGGTCGCAGATATGGAGAAGGCAAGGTGCAGGTCTTGAGTCAACAGATAATTAATAATCGTTGACTTGCCCGAACCCGAAGGAGCAGAGAAGATGATAAGTTTGGCCATAAGGTTAATTACAAATTACTAATTACAAATTACTAATTACAAATTACAAAGCGGCAGGGAGTTACATGACGTTTAGGACTTGTTCCTTAATCTGTTCCAACTCGTCCTTCATCTGCACCACAATCTTCTGCATCTCGGCATGATTGGACTTACTGCCCAACGTATTGATTTCACGTCCCATTTCCTGAGCGATGAAACCTAGCTTCTTGCCTTGACCGCTTCCGCTTTCCAAGGTACTGATAAAATATTTGAGGTGGTTGGAGAGGCGTTGCTTCTCTTCGTTGATGTCCAGTTTCTCGATATAGTAGATAAGTTCCTGTTCCAAGCGGTTCTTGTCGTAGTCTACACTCAGTGTTTTCTCAAGGGCATCGGTGATGCGCTCTTTCACCTTGGCCACCCGTTCTTGCTCGTAAGGAGCAACGGTTTCCAGCAGTTGGGCGATGTTCGCGATTTTCTCGCGGAACTTCTTCTCCAACGCGGCACCTTCCTGTTTGCGGAAGCTCACCAAGTGATTGACAGCCTCTTCTACGGCTGCATGAACCACCGCCCATTCCTCGGCACTCAACTCTTGCGTCTCATTCTTCATCATCACGTCCGGCAAGCGAAGCAGTGTGGCAAACCAGTCGGCAGGTTCGGGAATGCCGGCTACGGCCGAGATTTCTTTGATTTTCTTATAGTAAGCCACTACCATCTCCTGATTAATGGGAGTAGCCAGTTGTTCGGCATCCTTCTTTTCTATCCAAAGGCTGAAGTCCACCTTGCCACGTTCCATCGTTTTGGATATTTCGTTACGCATATCTATCTCTTTTTCCCGGTAAAGCGGAGCGATACGGGCAGATAAATCCATTGCTTTACTGTTGAGCGACTTAATCTCAACATTGATTTTCTTATCGGACCATTCGGCAGTTGCTCTGCCGTAACCCGTCATAGATTGTATCATAATGTTATAGTTTTGCGCAAATTTACGGGATTATTTTAATTACTGAAAATAATCCCGTAAATTTGCCACAATAAAAATTCAGAAGAGAAGTTATGTCATGTATCTTACATATTGAAACGTCCACTTCGGCCTGCTCCGTAGCCGTGAGCGAAGACGGGCAGAACGTTTTCAAGAAAGAAGACCTGAACGGGCCTTCACACGCCATCCAGCTGGGAGTATTTGTAGATGAGGCGCTGTCGTTTGCCGACAGCCATGCCATGCCGCTGGATGCAGTTGCCGTGAGTTGCGGCCCCGGCTCGTACACCGGATTGCGCATCGGCGTGTCGATGGCGAAAGGTGTTTGCTACGGTCGCAACCTGCCGCTCATCGGATTGCCGACCTTGAAAGTGCAATGTGTGCCGGTGCTGCTCTATCACGAAGAATTGCCCGACGATGCGTTGCTGTGCCCGATGATTGACGCCCGCCGCATGGAAGTGTACGCCGCCATCTACGACCGCGCCCTAAAGACGGTGCGCGACATTGCCGCCGACATTGTAGACGAGAACTCCTATAAAGAGTTTCTGGACAAACAGCCTGTTTACTTCTTCGGTGACGGTGCAGCCAAGTGCAAAGAGAAGATAACGCATCCCAATGCCCACTTCATCGACGGTATCCGTCCGCTTGCCGGCATGATGTTCCCCTTGGCGGAGAAGGCCATCGCCGAGAATGATTATAAGGATGTAGCCTACTTCGAGCCGTTCTATCTGAAAGAGTTCGTAGCCAGTATGCCCAAAAAAGTGCTATAGTGATAAGTGATTAGTGATTTGTTATCATCTACGTCACTAATCTAAATCACTAATAACTAATAACTAATCACTAAAAAAGTATGCAATATAACACTCAACAAAAACGAATGCCTCTGCCGGAATACGGACGCAGTATTCAGAACATGGTAGACCACGCACTGACAATAGAAGACCGTGCCGAACGCCAACGTTGCGCCAACACGATTATCAACATCATGGGAAACATGTTCCCCCACCTGCGTGACGTGTCCGACTTCAAGCACAAACTCTGGGACCACCTCGCCATCATGTCCGATTTCAAACTGGACATCGATTATCCGTATGAAGTGATTCGCAAGGATAATCTGAACACCAAGCCGGAGCAGGTTCTCCACCCCAGCACCAAGATACGCTACCGCCACTATGGCTGCACGCTGGAAGTGCTGATAAAGAAGGCTATCGACTTTCCCGAAGGAGACGAGAAGCAAAACTTTATAGCACTCATCTGCAACCATATGAAGAAAGACTATATGGCATGGAACAAGGATACCGTGGACGACCGCAAAATTACAGACGACCTCACCGAACTGTCGGACGGCAAACTGCAAATGACCGACAGCATCATTCGACTGATGGCGGAACGGATTGACTTGAACTATCATCCGAAGATGAATAATCAGAATAACCGGAGTAACAACCGGAATAATAAACGAAAATATTAAAACAGCTATGAGTTATAAGTTATGAGTTATTTGTTATGAAGTGGCTTATCTCTCCATAACAAATACCTTAATAGCAAATAACTCATAACTCATAACTCGTATGGCATCATTTGTAATCGAAGGTGGACACAGCCTTTCCGGTGACATATACCCCCAAGGAGCAAAGAACGAGGTGTTGCAGATAATCTGCGCCACGCTGCTTACTGCAGAAGAGGTTGTTGTGCACAATATTCCGGATATTCTGGACGTCAACAACCTGATACAGTTGATGCGGGATATGGGAGTGAATGTATCCAAGACGGGTATCGACACGTACAGCTTTCAGGCTGCGAATGTGGACTTCGCCTATCTGGAAAGCGATGCGTTCCTGAAGACATGCTCCAGCTTGCGCGGTTCCGTCATGTTGGTGGGGCCGATGGTGGCACGCTTCGGCAAGGTGATGATTTCCAAGCCGGGAGGAGACAAGATAGGACGCCGCCGGTTGGATACGCACTTTATAGGTATTCAAAATCTGGGTGCTAAATTCGCCTACAACGAGAAGCGGGAGATTTATGAAATCACAGCCCGACAGTTGCAAGGCACCTACATGTTGCTGGACGAGGCTTCCGTAACCGGAACGGCCAACATCATTATGGCGGCAGTTCTGGCAAAGGGAAAGACGACGATTTACAATGCCGCCTGCGAGCCGTATGTGCAGCAGCTATGCCGAATGCTGAACCGGATGGGTGCCAAGATAGAAGGCATCGCTTCCAATCTCCTCACTATCGAAGGGGTGAACGAGTTACATGGTACCGAGCACACGATCCTTCCCGACATGATTGAGGTAGGTAGTTTTATCGGCATGGCAGCCATGACGAAAAGCGAACTGACTATCAAGAATGTTTCGCACGAAAATCTGGGTATTATTCCCGATAGCTTCCGCCGTCTGGGCATCAAGATGGAGCAACGGGGAGATGATATATATGTGCCTGCGCAGGAGGCTTATCAGATAGAGTCGTTCATAGACGGCTCCATCATGACAATTGCGGATGCTCCCTGGCCGGGACTTACACCGGACTTGCTGAGTGTGCTGCTGGTGGTTGCCACACAAGCAAAGGGTAGCGTACTCATTCACCAGAAGATGTTCGAGAGCCGCTTGTTTTTTGTGGACAGGCTGATAGATATGGGAGCACAGATTATCTTGTGCGACCCGCACCGCGCCGTTGTCATCGGACATAATCATGGCTTCAAGCTGCGCGGAGGCAATATGACTTCGCCCGACATCCGTGCCGGTACCGCTCTGCTGATAGCGGCAATGAGCGCCGACGGCATCAGCCGCATCCACAACATCGAGCAGATAGACCGGGGATACCAGAATATAGAAGGGCGGTTGAATGCCCTGGGTGCAAGAATAACGAGAATATAAGCGATGATACGGAAAGAAGATGTATATAAGATAGGTGTATTCAACAAGCCTCACGGCATTCACGGAGAGTTATCGTTTACTTTTACGGACGACATCTTCGACCGCGTGGAAGCGGAATACCTCATTTGCCTGCTGGACGGGATTTTAGTGCCCTTCTTTCTCGAAGAGTATCGCTTCCGTTCGGACACAACGGCTCTTGTCAAGTTGGAAGGCGTAGACACGGCGGAACGTGCCCGCATGTTTACCAACATTGAGGTCTATTTCCCTGCCAAACATGCAGAAGGGGCTGAACCGGATGGATTAAGCTGGGACTACTTCGTAGGTTTCCGTATGGAAGAAGTTCATCACGGAAAGCTAGGCGAGGTGACGGAGGTGGATACAACCACCATCAATACGCTGTTTGTAGTGGACTACCAGGATGAGGAATTGCTAATTCCCGCTCAGGAAGACTTTATCATTGACATCGACCAGAAGCACAAAGTGATTACGGTGGACTTACCGGAAGGACTGCTGGCGCTGGAAGAGACGGAAGAGGTGTGATGATTTCAGATTTATGATTTCAGATTTATTTATGAAGTAATAGTATAAGACAGTGACGGATAAGAAGAAGAAACGAAGCAAGGCTTTTTGGAACAATATCAAGTTCAAATATAAGCTAACCATTAGCAACGAGAATACGCTCGAAGAAGTGGCAAGCCTTCGTGTGTCCAAACTGAACGGCATTTCGGTACTGCTTTCCATACTGACAATTCTGTTTCTGGTTGCCGCCGTTATCATAGCTTTCACTCCTCTGCGCAATTATCTGCCGGGATACATGAACAGTGAAGTCCGCGCCCAGGTAGTGGAGAACGCCCTACGGGTAGATTCGCTCCAACAACTGGTGGACAGGCAAAATCTGTATATCATGAACATTCAGGACATCTTTCTGGGTAAGGTGAAAACCGACACCGTGCATTCGATGGACTCACTGACTACCATGCGCGAGGATACCCTTATGGAGCGTACGCAGCGCGAAGCGGAGTTTCGCAAACAATATGAAGATACCGAAAAATATAACCTGACAAGCATAGCAACACGCCCCGAAATAGACGGAATGATATTCTACCGTCCTACACGCGGCATGATTTCATCTCCTTTCGATGCCGAGAAGAAGCACTTCGGAACGGATATTGCCGCCAATCCGGGTGAAAGCGTACTGGCTACGCTGGACGGCATGGTCATACTGAGTACCTACACGGCCGAGACCGGTTATCTGATAGAGGTGCAGCACAATCAGGACTTCGTATCGGTTTATAAACATTGCGGCTCCCTGCTGAAACGGCAAGGCGACGTGGTGAAAAGCGGTGAAGCCATTGCGCTGGTAGGAAATACCGGACAACTGACAACCGGGCCGCACCTGTACTTCGAACTATGGCATAAAGGAAGGGCGGTAAATCCGGAGTTGTATATTGTATTTTAGTGATTAGTAAATATGAAGAAACAAATTGCCATACTTGGCTCAACCGGTTCTATCGGTACACAAGCACTACAGGTCATAGAGAAACATCCCGACCAGTATGAGGCGTATGTGCTGACAGCCAACAGCCGGGTGGACGACCTCATTGCACAGGCACGCAAGTTCAAGCCCGAGGCAGTGGTGATAGCCGACGAAACGAAATATCAGCAATTGAAAAATGCACTTGCCGACCTGCCCATCAAGGTGTATGCCGGCAATGAAGCTCTCTGCCAGATTGTTGCGGAAGGTCCTATTGACATGGTGCTGACTGCTATGGTGGGCTATGCCGGACTGAAACCGACGATGAACGCCATCCGTGCCCGCAAAGCGATAGCCTTTGCCAACAAGGAAACGCTTGTGGTTGCAGGCGAACTGATTAACGAACTGACACGTGTATGCGGTACTCCCATCCTGCCCGTCGACTCTGAACATTCCGCCGTATTCCAGTGTTTAGCCGGAGAAGTGGGCAACCCGGTAGAGAAAGTAATACTGACCGCCTCCGGAGGCCCGTTCCGCACTTGCACAATGGAGCAACTGGCAACCGTCACCAAAGTGCAGGCGTTGAAGCATCCCAACTGGGATATGGGTGCCAAAATTACGATAGACTCCGCCTCGATGATGAACAAAGGATTTGAGGTGATTGAAGCCAAATGGCTGTTTGGCGTACGCCCCGACCAGATAGAGGTCGTAGTGCATCCGCAATCGGTCATTCATTCGATGGTGCAGTTTGAGGACGGTGCCGTGAAAGCACAGTTGGGTATGCCGGACATGCGTCTGCCTATTCAATACGCCTTTTCTTACCCCGACCGTCTAAAGGCTTCTTTCCCCCGGCTAGACTTCCGTCAGTGCACCGAACTGACGTTTGAGCAACCGGACACACAGCGTTTCCGCAATCTGGCTTTGGCCTATGAGGCGCTGCATCGGGCGGGAAACATGCCGTGCATCGTCAATGCAGCCAATGAAGTAGTGGTTGCCGCCTTTCTGCGGGATGAAATCTCATTTCTCGGCATGAGCGATGTAATTGAAAAAACAATGTCACGCGTATCTTTTATACAGAAGCCTGCCTACGAGGACTATATGGCGACGGATGCAGAAGCGAGACGAATAGCAAGTGAAATGATTAATAATTTGTAAATAGTAAAACAGTAAATAACTTAATGGAAACATTTTTAATTCGTGCCCTGCAACTCATCATGAGCCTTTCGCTGCTCGTAATCGTTCATGAGGGGGGACACTTCCTCTTCGCCCGTTTATTCAAGACGCGGGTAGAGAAGTTTTGTTTATTCTTCGACCCTTGGTTCACACTCTTCAAGTTCAAACCGAAAAACAGTGAAATAGAATATGGTATAGGATGGCTGCCCTTGGGCGGTTATGTAAAAATCTCGGGTATGATAGACGAGTCTATGGATACCGAGCAAATGAAACAGCCCATGCAACCGTGGGAGTTTCGCGCCAAACCGGCCTGGCAACGCCTGCTGATTATGGTGGGTGGTGTAGTGTTCAACTTCCTGCTGGCGCTGTTCATCTACTCCATGATACTCTTCACTTGGGGCGACGAATACATCCCTCTTGAGAAAGCCCCGCTGGGTATGAGTTTCAATGAAACCGCCAAAGCTATCGGTTTCCGCGATGGTGACGTATTAATCTCTGCCGACGGAGTACCTCTCAAACGGTATGGCGGCGATATGCTGACCAGTATTGTCGATGCCCGCCAGGTGACGGTGCTGCGCAACGGTGAAGAGGCTTCCGTATATATTCCCGAAGACATGATGGACCGGTTGCTGGCAGACAGTGTGCGCTTTGCCGATTACCGTTACCCGTTTGTGATAGACAGTATTCTCCCAGGCTCTCCTGCTGCTCTTGCCGGATTGCAACGCGGAGACAGCATCACGCAACTGGATGGCAGAACAATCGCTTACGAGGATTACGAAGCGGACAAATTGCAACGCAGACAAACCAACGGCTCTCATGACCTGCTGCTGACTTATGTTCGCAAAGGTGTGACGGATACGTTGACGCTGACTACCGACTCTGTATATAATCTAGGAGTACATGCTTCAGCAAATGCTGGCAAGTTGTTCCCTTACGTAAAGATAGAGTATAGCTTCTTCGCCTCTATCCCCGCCGGAGTGACCTTGGGAGTAAATACGCTGAAAGGATACGTAGGCCAGATGAAGTATCTCTTCTCCAAGGAAGGCGCCAAGCAGCTAGGCGGTTTCGGAACCATCGGCAGCATCTTCCCCGCAACGTGGGATTGGCATCAGTTCTGGTATATGACAGCATTCCTTTCCATCATCCTCGCCTTTATGAACATTCTGCCTATTCCGGCACTGGACGGCGGGCATGTGTTGTTCCTGATTTACGAAATCGTGGCACGCCGCAAGCCCAGCGACAAGTTTATGGAACGAGCGCAAATGGTAGGTATGTTCCTGCTACTCGGACTGTTGCTGTGGGCAAACTTCAATGATGTTCTGAGGTTTTTCTTCTGACATTGAAACATAAAAAAACACATCATCTATTCAGGTCAAACAGATGATGTGTTTGGTATAAATAGATGATGCGTTTGGGGTAAACAGATAATATGTTTTCGCTGAATGCATCATCTGTTTTTCTTATGTCTTATACCAAGTGTGAAATCCACTCTTCGCGGTCGCCCGGAAGGAGATCAATCGCCGGAATTTCAACCATCGTGTAGCATCCCGGCTGCTGACGCATGGCAGCGCGTGCCACACAAACCAACACCTGCGCCGTCAAAGCGGGGTTATTGATATGCATATTGAACTCGAACAGCTGGTTTTGTGTCTTACCGGACACACCTTTACGAGTCAGGTTCACACCATGCCCCATATCGAGCAGTGCATCTACGCTCGGAACCAGTTTCACATGCGTTTCATCGTTCACAAAATAAGGGTCGGCCTTGATGGCGGCAGCCACTTTGTCAAATTCATAACCGTCTTTCAGCTCGATGTAGACCATGCGGCGATGAATGCCCGTTCCGGTAGGAATAGTCATGGAGAGAGCGGCTTTTACACCTTCGATGGCTTTCACGGCAACGGTATGTCCCATGCTCATGCCCGGACCGAAGTTGGTATAGGTGATGCCTTTTGGTGCAATAGCTTCCAGCAAGGTACGCACGATGGAGTCGCTTCCCGGATCCCAACCGGCAGAAATGATGGATACGGTATTGTGAGCTTTCGCTTCTGCATCCAGAGTGCGGCACAAATCAGCGATACCGGTATGAATATCAAAGCTGTCTACCGTATGAATGCCCATCGCAAGTATCTCTTTCGCATATTTTTCGACGCTGCGGGTCGGGGTGCAAAGAATGGCGACATCTACATCTTCCAACTCTTTGATATTTTTCACTACAGGATAATCATTCAGCTCTGCGGGACGGTTTTCCGCACCGGCACGACGCACCACACCGGCAACCTCGAAGTCGGGAGCCGCTTGCAACGCCTCAAGTGCGAAATGTCCTATATTGCCATAACCAACGATGGCTGCTCTTACTTTTTTCATTCTTTTGTAGGTTTTTAGTTATCAACTTTCTATAATATCAATGCAAAAATAAGCATTTTCATTTATATCTTATTACATAAGTACGCAAGTTTCACAGAGTTTTTCTTTTTTTAGAGAGTGAAAGTCAACAATTATTCCTACATTCGCAGAATAATAATGTGCTAATGTGCAAATGTGTTAATGTGCTAATGCAGATATTGCAAGCATTACACAGTGCAGCCTATTAGCACATTAGCACATTACATATTAGTACATTAGGAAATGATAGAATATGTTCGAGGTGGAATTGCTGAACTCAGTCCGGCAACCGCAGTTATAGATTGTAACGGAGTAGGATATGCCGTAAATATTTCTCTAAATACATACGCCGCTATACAAGGAAAAAAGGAGTGTAAACTGTATATTTATGAAGCTATTCGCGAGGATGCCTACGTCCTCTATGGCTTTGCCGACAAGCAGGAACGTGAATTATTTCTGTTGCTGATTTCCGTATCGGGCATCGGCGGCAATACAGCGCGAATGATTCTTTCGGCCTTGTCGCCGGCAGAACTTACCAACGTCATCAGTACGGAAAACGCCAATCTGCTAAAGACAGTGAAAGGCATCGGACTGAAAACGGCCCAACGTGTAATCGTCGATTTGAAAGATAAAATAAAAACCAGCGGAATAGCTGCCGGCACAGCCGGTACGGCTCTGGTTGCCGCCAACTCTCAGGTACAGGAAGAAGCAATAGCCGCCCTCACAATGCTGGGTTTCGTACAAGCCCCTTCACAAAAAGTCGTACTATCTATTTTGAAAGAAGAACCGGATGCAGCGGTAGAACAGGTCATCAAGCTGGCACTCAAAAGACTTTAATTTCCGATATATTTAATTAATACAAACAGACCCATGAAAACAGCTGCCATACAAATGAAACAATGGTTAGGAGCCAACGAACGCGAAAGAGTATGCTCCGCAGATATGTGGTATATTAATTTTGCCAACAAAGTATTTCCGATAGTCAAACAGTCTCCCCTATTTATGGATGATGACGACTATACACAGAGAGATGCAACCATTTCTCTCGCCTTGTATTTTCAGGATGCTATTGCTCAAACAGGGGATGGAAGGAGTTCTCCGAGTTATATTATAAGCTATACAAGTCCCATCTCCCCTTCTACACCCTCACCGACAGTTATGTTCCCGATGAAATCAATCAGGAAGATATAGCATTTGTGCTCTGGACATTGAAATCTCACTTCGCTTTTTTTGAAGATGGTGAATATTCTTTGCAAGACCCATTCGACACCGATTTGCAACACTTGGCTCAAGAAGCCTACGAATTGATGGATGCCATATTTGAGGATGCTCCCATCAACGATGAACCTTCGTCCTTTCTGTGGGTGATGGGTCCCGATTTACTGGATATGCCCATTGTCCCTCTTCCGGAAATCACTCCCGAAACAAAACTGAAGCCGGACGTGGAGCGTTGCCTGGAATACAGTGGCGGAAAACCGTTACTATACTTTGCTACTTATGAAGAATTGCGTAATTTCTTTGTCGATGCATTGAAGTGGGAGAACAAACCTTCTTCTCTCCTTCCCGACTTGAAATATAAAAAGGAATTTGTGGTTTATGCCAATGCCAAAGGAATGTTGGTTGCGCACAATGCAGCGGCATATTTCTGTGAAGCACATAATCCGATGTATGATGCGGAACGTGCCGCTACCGAAGGATACGAACTTTTCATCCGTCCGGGAGCTTGCCCGTTCGACTTGTTGAAGTATGGAATGGCAAAAGGTCTCTTGCCCGAGCTTCAACTCCCCTTCCCCGGAGGAAAAGAAGTGCTGCAACAAAACTGGGATTTCATCGCACGCTATTACCTATGCGAATATTATGAAGGGATATAGTGCGCGAGTACGCCCCAAGCAAGACAATAAAGCTAAACCGACGGGGAAAAGAATAGGGAAGTCAAAACCGTCTAAGGCTAATAATCAACTGAATAGGAGGGTGAAGTAAAGGCATTTACAATTTACCATGTACAAAGTACAATTTAGCCGTTCGGCACAATAGCGCAGCCAAATTGTACTTTGTACATGGCAAATTATAAATGATCGGAATTGTCTGTTTTAATCTTGTGTGTACCGTAAAGACAATATTTGTCTA
>JAJQAY010000068.1 GCA_021203515.1 Bacteroides sp.
TATAAAGATACAACCTTTATTTGAATTATGCAAGATTAAAACAGGCAATTCCGAAGATATTTACTACAAGAGTGTGTCGGGCATAAGGGCATTCATAATTTGTCCTCTGAGGAAACCACCGTTCCCCACCGAGGAAACTGTCGTTCCCCACCGAGGAAACGGGCGTTCCCTGCTGAGGAAACGGATGTCCCTCTTAGGCTGGCGGAAACTCAGTCTGCTTGCCGTACAAAAAGAAGGAGCAAAGCCACCCGACTTTGCTCCTTACAACCTTTTTGCTCCTAAATAACTAATACGGAGAAACACCACTAATCAAAAAATATCTTTTTACTACTTAGAAATTACGACCGGTATCCCACCACAGACGAGTACCGCCGTTATCTGCATCGCCTAACTTGCTAACTAATGCATCATACAGTGCCTTGTTGTCTGTCTTATAATCTTGGTTGAAGAATACGCGACGAATCATGTCGGTTGTGCTGATAGTGTTGCTACTATTGTTCTTTGCAACCGTAAAGAGCTTCGGATAACCAGTGCGGCGTTGTTCAGCCCATGCTTCGCAACCTTCGGGATAGAGTGCCAGCCATTTCTGAGTGATAATTCTTTTCAGTTTAACTTCATTGGTTGCTGCATTGTCCCACTTCGGAGTGATGGCAGTAGTAGCTGTTGCATTGAATTCCTTATCAAATGCATCTACATAGTTTGCCGGAGTCTTGTCACTTTCAAGATAGTCGCTGACGCCGTTGGCATCCCATTGTGCAAAGGATACGGTAACACCTTGTTTGTAGCAATTCTCCGCATCCTCACTCGTGTAGCCCCTTAATGCTGCTTCTGCGCGGAGGAACCATACTTCGGCGGCACTCATCACGATAATCTTGCTGCTGGTAGTAATGGTAGTTGCCGAGTGGGTGGAGTAGCGGTTGTCTGCTACACTGGTACCTTGGCGCACGCCTTTGAATTCGCCTTCAATGCTTGCCAATTGCTTCACGCCGGCCACTTCTTTTGTGATGTTGCCATCCTTGTCTCTACCGTCTTTTGCTGTATTGAAGTATGACTTCAGACGCGGGTCTTCGTAATCTTTCAGGAAAGATTCCAGACTTGCGTTCATAAAGACTTCACCCCAACCGTTCACACCGCCCAGCGGGTTGCGGATACCGTATTCGCCTACTGTTTCGTTGGCTGTTTCCAGCACACCACCGTTGGCAGGGACGAGGGCAGCCGTAGCTTGCTCTTTTGCCAAACCGGGGTTTACATTGGATACGCGCATTGCCAGACGTAAGCGGAGAGAATTGGCAAACTTCAACCATTGTGCAGGGGTGCGTTTACCTTCCGGCATCATGAAATCGGCACTTTCAAAGGATACTCCACCCTTATAATCTTTCAGGATGTTGACGGCTTTTGCCAAATCTTCGAAGAAGCGTTTGTAGACTTCTTCCTAAGATTGCGGCTTTTGGTCGGCTGTGCCGAAACCGTCATAAAGAATGGGGCCGTAATAGTCGCTGACGCGGTGAAGGACTGCTACCTTCAGAATTTTGGTAATGGCATGATACAAAGGCCAGTCCTTCTCAGTGTTCAGTTCTTCGGCATCGGCAATGGACGGCATAACGTTTCCGTAAGTGTATGTCCACATGGCACTTGTCCAACCATTGTTCAGGTTATAAGTAGAGTTGTTGGCATTGAATGCACCGTTCATATCGTGGAAGTATCCGCAGAACATATCGGCTGCCAGGTTCTGTATAATCTGATATTGCCAGTCTGTTCCGTCTACACCGGTTTGGTAGATGATACCTTTTTGAATGGTAGAGAAAGGAACCAGGTTTGTCTGGTTGTCATATTTCTGCAATTCGTCTGTATAAGCACCCGTCGTATCGTTAAATTCGGCGAAGTTATCGGTACAAGATGAAAAACTCAAGAGTCCACCGAGGAGTAGTGCGGCTGTATATTTTATCTTATTCATATTGTTCAGGTATTAGAAGTAAGTTTAATATTAAATCCTATGTTTCTCGTAGAAGGCATGCCGAAGGTGTCCAAACCCTGGTTGTCGTTGCCCACGGACATCGTAGCATCCGGATCGAACGGAGCATCTTTGTAGATGAAGAACAGGTTGCGTGCTACTAGTGAAAGGTCTACACCTTTGATAAATCCGCTTCTTTCGAGCATCTGTTGCGGGAAGGAATAACCTAATGAAATCTCGCGCAAACGAATGTTGGTTCCGTCATATCTGTAGAATTCGGTAGTACCGTTGCCGCGGTCGCCTACCAGTTGGTAGAACTTCTTTGTCATATCTACTTCTTTGCCATTCTCGTCAGTCTGGTTTATTATTTTGTGACCTTCCAGAGTGAATCCGCCTGCTGCACGGGCATCGCCAGTTGCCTTGCTTACACCTGCATAGTCCAAGCCGGCTTGTGTCAATGAGATAACATCACCACCTACACGAGCGTCAATCAGGAAGTAGAGTGAGAAACCTTTGTATGTCAAAGTATTGCTCCAACCCAGTGTCCAGTCGGGATTGAAATTACCAATCTTGGCAGCTTTGTCCGTCGTTGTCTGAGGCAGGCCAAATTTATCATTCTTAGTGCCATCCTCGTTAGTTTCAGGCTCCATCATGATTTTACCGTTTGCATCACGTACAAATACATTGCCGTAGATGTCGCCCAGCGAACCGCCTTCTACCACCATCATCTTATACGGCATACTTACGTTGCCGGAAGCATATTGGAAGCTCGGAGTACCGCCTAAGGAAACAATCTTGTTTTTATTGGTAGCGAAGTTGAACTGAGTTTTCCAACGGAAGTTTTCATTCATCAACGGAGTAGCTCCCAAAGTGATTTCAACACCTGTGTTGCGTATCTTACCGGCATTAATCCAGCGATAAGCGCACTTCTCGGCAGTAGTGTTTACGCGGATTAACTGGTTCTTGGTATCCGTGCGATAGAAGGTGAAGTCGAAATCCAGGCGGCTGTTGAAGAATTTCCACTCTGTACCGACTTCATGGAGTTACTGATTTCAGGTTTCAGGTCTTCTGCAAAGTAATAGTCGATAGGTTTCACTACGCCACCTGCCGTAATGGTCTGTGCCGGGCTAGTGATACCGATAGGAAGGTCGTTACCTACTTGTGCCCAAGAACCGCGGATTTTACCGAAGCTGATCCATTCCGGCAGATTGAGAGTCTTGTTGAGGATCCAGGAGAGACCTACTGACGGATAGAAGAAACCGGAACCTTCGCTCTTTGTATTTGTCAATGTGGATGACCAGTCATTACGTGCGGTCAAATCCAGATAAAGACTTTCCTTCCAGCCAATCTGTGCAGTTGCGAATACGGACTGAATTGTACGTCTTTGGTCGGTAATATCATCAATGAATGAAGTACCTGCACCACCCAGGTTCATATTGGGTACGGTAAATACGTTTGCTTTATACAAGCCGGATTTGCCGGAGTCGAGGTTCAGTGAATTTACTTTTGTAGTATTGATACTGCTACCCACGGCTGCATTCAGGGACCAGTCGTTCCAAGTCTTGTTGAACATTGCCATAACGTCACCGTAAACCATGAATTCCTGGTGGTTCATCTTGATATAACGTCCGTTTTCATGTGCTACGTCGGCTGCTGTGCCGGCATACATCTTCTGGTCGTAGTTGTCGTTGATGTAATCTACGTTGCCACGTGCCTGAACACTGAACCAATCGTTTATCTTCAGGTTGGCGCTCAAAGAAGCCAATGTGCGGAAACGCTTGTCGTTGCTGGTAACTCTGTTTGTCAACCAATAGGGGTTTTGGGTAAATCCGCTGATGTCGGTGTACCAGTTCTGCAGAGGCATAGCTCTGTTGGCATCATATTTCTCAAAACCGTTGTTGTCGCGGTAAGCGCTGAGGTCTTCACCACGCGGGAAAGTGTACAAACCTACCAATGGGTTCATGTAATAACCACCGGAAGTCGGACGGTTCTTGATTTTCTGTGTCATCAGGTTTTACATTGGCATCCAACGTCAAACGGTCGTTGAACAAAGAAGCCGTTTCGCGGAAAGTCATGTTGTGCTTCTGCAGTTTGTTGACGTCCACAATACCTTTGGCCGTAGTATTGGCATAAGAGAAGTAAGTCTGCATTTTCTCTTTACCGGTCATGATAGATAATAAGTTGATTGCCGTTACTCCGTTGCTGAAGTAGTCGCCTACGTTGTCGTAAGCCTTCATGCTGTTGCTTTCGGCTCCCCAGCTTGTGGCGCCGCTGGCACCGTATCTGTCTTGGAATTCGGGCAGGCAGATAGCGTGGTCTACTGTCAGATTGGAAGAGAATGTAATGCGTTGCATACCTGCTTTGCCTTTCTTGGTAGTAATCAGGATAACACCGTTGGCTGCTTGCGAACCGTAGAGGGCGGCAGCAGATGCACCTTTCAGGATGCTCATACTTTCGATGTCGTCCGGGTTCAAGTTGGAGATACCGTCACCGGAGTCACGGTTACCGGCGTCATTGTTACCACCCATGGCGGAGAATGCTTGTTCGGATACGCTGTTCAACATCGGAACACCGTCGATAACATATAACGGCTGGTTGTTTCCGTCGGCATTGGCAGAACGGATACCACGGATAGAAACCTTGGCAGAACCACCCAAACCGGAAGAGTTGCGCGTGATAGATACACCGGCTGTCTTACCTGCCAATGCATTAATCATGTTGGGGTCTTTGGCGCGAGTCAGTTCGTCGCCACCTACCTGCTGGGTAGAATAAGTCGGGGAAGCCTCTTTTTTCTTGATACCCATAGCGGTTACGACTACGGTTTCCAGTGCGAGAGCTTCTTCTTTCATTTGAATATTAAGGGAGGTTTTGCCGTTGAGGGCAACGGTCACAGGTTCGTAACCGATATAGGGGATAACCAAAGTGGCATCACTCGGAGTGCTGAGGGTAAACTCACCGTCCAGGTTGGTGATGACACCGTTTGTCGTGCCTCTCTCCAGAATGTTGGCACCGATAATCGGCTCGCCTTTGGAGTCTGTCACAACACCCTTTACCGTGACTCTTTCTTGTTGTACTCCGGCAACGCTTTCAACGCTTTCGCCGTTCTTGGTCAAGGCGATATTTTTGCCTTCCATCACGTAGCGGATGTTGGTTCCATTGAACATTTCATCCAAAAGTTCGGATACTGCCTTGTTGTCTGCATTCACATTTACAGTGCGGCGTACATCCACGCTCTTTCTGTTGTACACAAACAAATAGTCGGTCTGAGACTCTATCTTGGCAAGCACTTGTCCCACTCTCATCTGAGAATTAGGGATGTTGACTTTCGCATTTTGAGAGTAACTGTTTCCGCAATAAGCCTGGAATGCTACAAACAAAAGGAGGAATAGTGTGATTTTCATAGTTCGCAATAATTGCTTAATTTCTAAACTTTTTGGGCAAAAAAAGCCCTTTCAAAGAAATTTTTCTCATATCTTTGTAATGTGTTAAGTTAATAAATTGATTAAGGTCGATTTTTGACTGTTTCGGATCGGAAAGTATGGGGGTACTTTCCGATCTTCTTTTTATGTCAAAAAAAAGGGTAATTGGGGGGGTTGTTTGTTCTTCTATACTTTCATAATATTATAGGTTTTAAAGGGTTAGTACTAAATTGTAAGGTCTTTATTTTTCATATATGATAATCGAGTCTCTGGCTTCGTTGATGGTGTACTTGAACGGGTGGTCCTTGGCGATGGTTCGCAGGATATGTTCAACGCCGTCTTGCTCTCTGAACTTGCCGGTAAGCCCTTCGTGGTTCAGCAACTTGGGACTGGTTACGGTGATTTTCACATTATAGTATTTCTCCAGTTTATCAAGAATGCCGCTAAAGGGAACATCGTCGAAGCAGTATAACCCTTCTTTCCAACGCAAATATTCGTAGGACGGGAGGATTGTTTTTTTTGTAATGCCCGTCGTAGTTGGCAAAGAACTCGTCTTTTTGCAGGCAGGTGACAACTTGGGCATTGTTGGAAGTGTAAATGTCTACGATACCCTCTACCAGGGTTGTTTCAAATTCTTTGCTGTCATTGTAGGCGCAAACATTGAAGCAGGTACCTATCACTCTCACATTGTGCATCTGCGTATGTACGTAGAAAGGAATGCTTTTATTCTTGGCAACTTCAAAATAAGCCTCACCGTCCAGTTTTACATTACGGTCCGAGCGTCCGAAGTTGGCGGCATAAGTCAAGGTGGATTGGGAATTTAACCATACGTGTGTGCCGTCGGCAAGAGTGATTTGTGCGCGTTGGCCGGCAGGAACGGTGATGGTTTGAAGTTGTGCGTCTTTATTATAGATGTAGTCCACTGTCATGAAGTAACCAGATACGGCTACGATGATGGCGGCAGCGATACGTGCCGTCCAGCGCAACATCGGGATGAGACGGATTGATTTTTTCTTAGTATCTTCCTTGGTGGAGAACAGGGATACATCAAACAACATGCGTTCTTTCAGGAAAGCTTCGCGGTTCTCGTCCGATGCTTCTACCCAATCCAAGATTTGCTTCTCTTCTTCGATGGAAGCTGTTCCTCTAAAATATTTATATAATAATTCTTGGTTCATCATTAAAGAGTTGTTTGGTTTATAAGAGGATTTTCATCCCCTTCTGTATATATAACCGGGGAGGTGGAAACAACCCTATCGAAAAATGAAACTTTTTTTTTGGGGAAGGCCTATTTTTTCGAAATTCATCACTGCAATGATTTCAGGATTCATTGCACCAATGATTTTAGGATTCATCACTGCAATGAATCCTGAATTCATTCAAAGTAGTATGGAAACCAGATAATCTTTCAGTTTCAGTCGCAGAATGCGCAAGGCTTTGGTAATGTGCGACTCTACTGTTTTCAGTGAAATGTTCAGTTGTTCGGCTATTTGCCGGTTGGGTAGGTTCTGATAACGACTCAGCATGAAAATCGTCCGGCTTTGTTGCGGCATGGTTTCCAGTGCCTTGCGCACGATGTGCTGTATTTCGGTATCGAATATTTGTTCGGGTTCGCAAGCCTTCAGGGTGGAGATGCGCAGGTCGAGTTCGCGCTGGCTGTGGCTGTTGATGTCTTCCTCTGCCCGCAGGCGTACTTGTCGATGTTCCAGGATGTGGAGGGATTTGTTTTTAATGATAGTCAGCAGCAGGGCGTGCATGTTGCTGTTCTCTTCCCAACGGTCACGGTTCTCCCACAAGGCAATCATGGATTCCATCAATACATCTTCCGCTTCTGCTTTGTCCCGAAGGTAGGAAAAGCGAAAGCCAGGAGCTTTTCTTGATTTTCCTGAAAGAAGCGGGAGAAAAGGTCCATCGTATGTAAGTTGCCAGGTTCGGACATTGGGGTTTCTTTGTATGATTTAAGATTTCACACAGCAAAACAACACAAACTTTTTATAATATGCAAGGAATGTTGACTGTTTTTTTTCTTAAAGCGTATGCATGTCATGACAAAAAGAAAGCCCGACAGTAGTCTGCCAGGCTTTGCATAAAGAATAAGATAACTCTTATTTATTTTCTGTTTTTTCCTGTCTTTCCGGTCTCGGAAGCAATACTTTGCGAGACAGTTTGAACTTACCGGTCTTCGGGTCGATGTCGAGCAACTTCACGTCGATTTCGTCACCTTCCTTGATGCCTGCTTCTTCTACGGTTTCCAGACGTTTCCAGTCTATTTCAGAGATATGGAGCAGACCGTCTTTGCCCGGCAGGAATTCAACGAATGCGCCGTAAGGCATGATGGAGCGTACTTTACCTTTGTAAACTTCGCCCACTTCAGGTACGGCTACGATTGCCTTAATCATGCGCATTGCATCGTCGATGCGCTTCTTGTTGGTTCCGGCAATTTCGATACGGCCCACATTGTCCACTTCTTCGATAGTGATTGTAGTACCGGTTTCTTCCTGCATACCCTGGATAATTTTTCCGCCCGGGCCAATGATGGCACCGATGAATTCTTTCGGAATAGTCATCGTCTCGATGCGCGGAGCATGAGGTTTCAAGTCTGCATGAGGCTCTGCGAGGCATTCGGTGATTTTGCCCAGAATATGTTCGCGGCCTTCCTTAGCTTGCAACAGTGCTTTTTCAAGGATTTCGTAAGACAAACCATCTACCTTGATGTCCATCTGGGTAGCAGTGATACCGTCTTTCGTACCGGTTACCTTGAAGTCCATATCGCCCAAGTGGTCTTCGTCGCCGAGGATGTCGGACAATACGGCATATTTATCTTCGCCTGCGTTCTTGATAAGTCCCATCGCGATACCTGATACCGGCTTCTTAATCTTAACACCGGCATCCATCAAGGCCAGCGTTCCGGCACATACGGTAGCCATAGAAGAAGAACCGTTGGATTCGAGAATATCGGAAACTACACGTACCACGTACGGATAGCCTGCGGGGATTTGTCCTTTCAATGCACGCCATGCCAAGTGACCATGACCCACTTCACGACGTCCTACACCGCGCTGCGCCTTAGCTTCACCCGTAGAGTAGGGAGGGAAGTTGTAGTGCAGCAGGAAGCGTTCTTTTCCGTGTTCCAGTACATCGTCGATAATCTTTTCGTCCAGCTTCGTACCGAGCGTTACGGTAGACAAAGACTGAGTTTCGCCACGTGTGAAGATAGCAGAACCGTGAGGACCGGGCAGGTAACCTACTTCGCACCAGATAGGACGGATTTCGGTTGTCTTACGTCCGTCGAGGCGCTTACCTTCGTCCAAGATGGAACGGCGCATCGCTTCTTTCTCTACATCGTGGTAGTAGCGGTCGATAAGTGCGGCCTTTTCTTCCAGTTCTTCTTCGCTGAACTGAGCTTTGAACTCTTCGCGGATAGCATCGAAAGCATCCATGCGTTCGTGCTTGTTCTTGTTTCCGGAAGCTGCGATGGCATAAGCCTTGTCGTAGCAAGCATCGTGAACTGCCTTGCGGAGTTCTTCGTCGTTTACTTCGTGGCAATATTCGCGTTTCACGGTAGAGCCGACAGCTTCTGCCAGTTCCATTTGTGCCTTACACTGAACCTTAATGGCTTCGTGAGCAGCCTTCATTGCTTCCAGCAAGTCTTTTTCCGATACTTCGTCCATTTCGCCTTCCACCATCATGATGTTCTCATAAGTGGCGCCAACCATCAGGTCCATATCAGCCTTTTTCAGTTGTTCGAAAGTCGGGTTGATAACGAATTTTCCGTCGATACGTGCTGCACGTACTTCGGAAATCGGTCCGTTGAAAGGAATATCTGAAACAGCGAGGGCTGCAGAAGCTACAAGTCCTGCCAATGCATCCGGCATGTCTACACCGTCTGCCGAGAAGAGGACAATGTTTACATATACCTCTGCGTGATAATTGTCGGGGAATAAGGGGCGGAGAGCACGGTCTACAAGGCGGCAAGTCAGGATTTCATAATCTGAAGCGCGTCCTTCACGCTTTGTGAAACCGCCGGGGAAACGTCCGAATGCGGAGAATTTTTCTTTGTACTCTACCTGTAACGGCATGAAATCTGTTCCGGGAACTGCGTCCTTAGCGGCACAAACAGTAGCTAAAAGCATGGTGTTACCCATACGAAGCATTACAGAACCGTCTGCCTGTTTTGCCAGCTTTCCCGTTTCGATGGTGATGGTTCTTCCATCAGCCAACTCGATCGTCTTAACAATTGGGTTAATCATAAAAAAAATGTTTTATATCTATTTTTCTTTCAAAATTCGTACAAAGATACATATTTAATTCGTGTAACGCGGTGGAAATGAGATAAAAAGTTTATATTTAGCTGTTTTTTTGCACTTTCCGAAGCGGAAGAAGCATGAAAATGCTTTGACTGAACTTGAAAAGAAGTATATTTGCACGTTCTTTACAAATAGAAAAATACACGAAATATGAAAAAGATTCTTTTTGTTGCGCTGGCTATCGTAGGTTTGAGCGCATGTGACTCCGAACCGAAATTCAAAGTGGAAGGTGAAATATCCGGTGCCGATGGCAAGATGCTCTATCTGGAAGCTTCGGCTTTGGAAGGTGTCGTTCCTTTGGATTCGGTGAAATTGAAGGGCGACGGTTCTTTTGCATTCAAACATACGCGCCCGGAGTCTCCTGAGTTTTATCGCCTGCGGGTGGATGAGAAAGTGATTAACTTCTCCATCGATTCAACGGAAACCGTACAGGTGAAAGCGCCTTATACGGATTTTGCAACCGCCTACACCGTAGAAGGCTCGGCAAACAGTGTGAAGATAAAGGAACTTACTCTGAAACAGATGAAACTTCAGACCGACGTCAACGTCCTGTTGCAAAGTATGCAGGCTCATAAGGTCGGTGCCGATGCGTTCGAGGACAGTCTTGCTACTTTGTTGAAGAATTACAAGGACGATGTGAAGATAAACTATATCTTCGCTGCTCCCAATATGGCTGCCGCTTATTTCGCCTTGTTCCAGAAGTTGAATAATTATCTGATTTTCGACCCGCTGAACGGCAAGGACGACATTAAGTGTTTTGCTGCCGTGGCAACCAGCCTGAACAATTACCATCCACATGCCGACCGTTCCAAAAACCTTTATAATATAGTAATAAAGGGAATGAAGAATACCCGTACCCCGCAACAGAAAGTGGTGGAAATCCCACAGGAGACGGTATCCGAAACCGGTATCATTGATGTTAACCTGCGCGACATGAAGGGCAATGCACATAAATTGACCGACTTGAAGGGCAAAGCTGTCATTCTGGACTTTACCATTTACCAAAGTGCCGTTTCTGCCGCACATAATTATATGTTGCGCGACTTGTATGACAAGTATGCCGCCCAGGGATTGGAGATTTACCAGATTTCGCTGGATGCCGACGAGCACTATTGGAAGACAATAGCCGACAACCTGCCGTGGATTTGCGTTCGCGATGCCAATGGAGTTTACTCTACTGTAGCTACTACTTATAATGTACAGTCGGTTCCGGCGCTCTTCCTTATTAATAAGAAGAATGAGTTGAGCACTCGTGGTGAGACGATTAAGGATTTGGAGGCAGCCGTGAAGGCTCTACTGTAACTTGTTATAATTTGGAAGTTTTCATTTAAATATGTTACAAAGCAGCGCTTTTTGCTTGACACGCATTATTTAAAAGTCTATCTTTGCAAAGAAAAATAGGTAAGAGGGTTCCAGCATGCCGACCATGTTGGAATTCTTTTTTGTTTATAATACCATTTAGAAACTAATATAATAAGGAGGAAAAAACTATGGCTTATATGTCAGAAGACGGCTACAATAAATTGATGGCCGATTTAAAGCACATGGAAACGGTGGAACGCCCTAAGATTGTATCAGCTATTGCTGAGGCTCGTGATAAGGGAGATTTGTCCGAAAATGCGGAATATGATGCCGCAAAGGAAGCGCAAGGTATGCTTGAAATGAAAATCAACCAATTGAAGAAGGTAATTTCAGAAGCCAAAATCATTGATGAGTCTAAATTGAAGACCGACAGTGTGCAAATCTTGAACAAGGTGGAACTGAAGAACCTGAAGAATGGTGCAAAGATGATTTATACCATTGTTTCCGAAAGCGAAGCCAACCTGAAAGAAGGCAAGATTTCTGTAAACACCCCGATTGCTCAAGGTCTGCTTGGCAAGAAAGTGGGCGATGTTGCTGAAATCAAAGTGCCGCAGGGCATCATTAACCTTGAAGTAGTGAACATATCGTTTTAATAGAAAGGCAGGTCCGTATACGGGCTTGCCTTATTTTATACATTATATATAAAAGCTATGGCAACAATATTCAGCAGAATTATCGCAGGTGAGATACCTTGCTACAAGGTGGCGGAAGATGATAAGTTCTTTGCGTTCCTCGACATCAATCCTTTGGTGAAAGGTCATACTTTGGTTATTCCGAAGCAGGAAGTGGACTATATCTTCGATTTGAACGACGAAGACTTGGCGGCAATGCATGTATTTGCGAAGAAAGTGGCACTTGCCATTGGCAAGGCTTTTCCTTGCAAGAAAGTAGGTGAGGCGGTTTTAGGTCTTGAAGTACCTCACGCGCACATCCACTTAATCCCTATGCAGAATGAAAAGGATATGCTTTTCTCCAATCCGAAGCTGAAACTTACGGATGAAGAATTTAAGGCTGTAGCCGAAGCTATTCGGGCAGCGCTTTAATGAGTTTATTTTCCTCCCCCAGAATAAACGATAAGCGGGAGTTGAACGTTGGTTCAACTCCCGCTTTTTTATTAACTTCTTCCTCTCTAAAGAGTTAACTTTAACACCGTGTTAAAGTTAACTTCCCGACATCAGGAAGTTAACATGCTAATCATAATGATGTTAACTTCCTTCTTCGAGGAAATAAGGCTGTATTCAGATTGTTAAATATAGCCTTCTCCCATCTTGATTTGTGTGTCATTCACATACTTGCGAATGGCATGTTCCTCATCTTTCTTGCAAATCAGCAGAACATTGTCCGACTCGGCAATGAGATAACCTTCCAATCCGTCAATCACGGCAAGTTTGTTTTCAGGGAGAACAACGATATTATCTTTGCTATTGTAAATCAGCGACTGGCATTTTAAGGTAACATTGCTCGCTTCGTCTTTAGGAGAAAGGTCGTATAGAGACCCCCATGTGCCTAAATCGGACCAACCGAAATCACCCAGCGATACATAAACATTATCTGCTTTTTCCATTACGCCGAAGTCGATGGAGACATTGGGGCAGGCAGGGAAGATTTCATCGATGAACTTTTTCTCTTCCGGAGTGCCATATACGTCTTTTTTGGTAGTCAGCTTGGAGGCCAGCTCCGGTAACAGTGCCTCACCGGTTTTGATGATACTGTTTACGTTCCACATAAACAGGCCGGAATTCCAATAAAACTCTCCGCTTTCTACAAAGACTTTTGCCAGTTCCAGTTCCGGCTTCTCCGTGAAGGTCTTTACTTTATAAAAGTTATCACCGGCTTGTTCGGCAATCTGTATGTATCCGTATCCGGTTTCGGGACGGTTAGGTTTGATGCCGAGGGTCAGTAATTTATCGGACTGTGCAACGAATCCCAGTCCTTTTTCAATCGCGGTAAGAAACTCTCCTTCCTTCAGAATGAGGTGGTCGGAGGGTACAACTACTATATTGGCGTTTGGATTTAGTGCGCGGATATGGTAAGAAGCCCATGCGATGCAGGGGGCTGTGTTTCTGCGCGTCGGTTCCAGTAATATCTGCTCCGGTTTCAGTTCGGGTATTTGTTCTTTTACGAGGTCTGCATACAAGTCATTGGTTACTACCAGTATATTCTCCGTAGGTATTACCTTGTTGAAACGGTCGAATGTTTGTTGTAATAAAGAGCGGCCCGTACCGAAGAAATCGAGGAACTGTTTCGGAAGAGTTTTGCGGCTGAACGGCCAAAAGCGGCTTCCTATCCCTCCGCCCATAATCACGCAGAAGTTATCCTTATTGGTTATCATATCTATTGTTTTAAAAGTTTCTGCTAATGTACTGCATATTTTACAAACAAGGAATGTTTGCATTATGTTTTCTTACTTTTTCGGCTTTTTTTAGGAAAAGTATTGCAGGTTTAGAAAAAAACCGTATCTTTGCACCGCAATTGAGAAATCAATACATGCCCAGATGGCGGAATCGGTAGACGCACTGGTCTCAAACACCAGTGGATTCACTTCCATCCCGGTTCGACCCCGGGTCTGGGTACTGAAGCGGAGAAAGTTGAAAAACTCTCTCCGCTTTTCTTTTTCGGGAGAATGTAAAATATATAGTGAGAAAATAGTTGTTTTACTTGGTAAAGTGTTGTTTCATAAGTATTTTTGGGGAATAACAATTTAGACGTCTATAATGGAAGTAAGTATTTGGCAGGAAATAGAAAAACTGTATCAGGAGTTTCAACAGCTTGGTATCAGTCACTCGGTGGGCTATGAAAAGTACTACCTCTATTCCCTTATTACCCATTCTACAGCTATTGAAGGCTCTACTCTCACGGAAATGGATGTCCAACTTCTCTTTGATGAGGGCGTAACGGCTAAAGGAAAGCCGTTGGTCTATCATCTGATGAATGAGGATTTAAAGAAAGCATACGAACTTGCCAAAGAAGAAAGTGAGCAAGGTGTAGTGATTACCCCTACTTTCTTGCAAAAATTGAACGCTACGTTAATGCGTACTACTGGAAGTGTGCATAATGTAATGGGGGGAGCTTTTGATTCTTCCAAAGGTGAGTTCCGTTTGTGCGGTGTTACTGCTGGTGTTGGTGGACGTTCCTATATGAGTTATCAAAAAGTGCCTGCTAAAGTTGAAGAACTTTGTGCTATCTTACAGGAAAAACAAAAAACGATGAGAACATTTCGGGAACAATACGAGTTGAGCTTTAATGCTCACCTCAATTTAGTAACTATTCATCCGTGGGTGGACGGTAACGGAAGAACGGCTCGCTTGTTGATGAACTATATCCAGTTCTGCTATCACCTTTTCCCGATAAAAATATTTAAAGAAGATAGAGCCGACTATATTCTTTCCTTACAGCAATCGCAAGATAATGAAGTAAATCAACCTTTCTTGGATTTCATGGCAGTGCAACTAAAGAAATCACTTGCATTAGAGATTGAGAAGTTCAATGCTTCTCATAAGAAAGGCTTTAGTTTCATGTTTTGAAGAATATGAACGATTACTTTTTTATAAACCTATATAAGTATTGGTTTATTGTATTGTGTTGTTCTTTTGTACCGCGTTCTCCCATGTCGCTGTGAGTAATTCCATCTAATTTCACAACTGTTATTTGATATTCTTTTTCTTCCTTTTCATTTGGTAGGACCCCAGTATCAGCTTCATAATCACAGCCACGAATGGTATATAGCTGCGGTGAAGAAGTTCTTAGCCTTGGCATACGGCGATGGTCAAGCGAAATAACTTTAGAAAATAGTTGTGGATAATCTGTTGCGCACAGCATTGTCATGTCTCCTCCATTAGAATGTCCTATCAATATTAATTTGCTCCAGTCAAGCATTGGTTTCAATGCTTTGAATGTTTCCAATGCAAACAGAATATTTGCTTCACCTCTTTTCCAATTAGGCATACGGGTTACTGCCAAATTGCCTTCCATAGCCAGTGGTGGGTCATTGAATTGCTCGTGTTGTATACTTATCACGTAAAATCCTTTTTCAGCAAGAAAGCGTGTCAAATAGGTATATGTCTGATTGGATTTAGGGTTCTGATTACTGTCATAGCCATGGTTGAATATGACGACTTGGGTGTTCTTGTTCTCTTTTGCAGGAGAATATACTGTAATGGGAATAACTCTGGAACGTGCTGAGTCGTAGAAACACACGGAATATTCCTTTTGTGCCAATGCATTCAAAGAGAATGACAATACAAAAAGTAATAGGGTAACAACCCTGTATAATAAAGTCATATATTCTTTGCGCATAAGATTTTTTTCATTTTTATTAGAGCAGACGGATTACTATTCCAATTGCACAATATTGTTTTTCTTTTATTTCATAGAAGTTTGCAAAGCCTATTATTTCATTGCCAAATAAAACAACTGTTGGCTCGAAACGGTCTTTTATTATTTCTTCTAATTGCTCTATGGTTAATGGATAATCAGCTTTTGGACACATGAAAAACAACTCTTAAATAAGTTTCTCTTTTTCCGTGACTATCATCTTAATTCCATCCATGTCTCTTTGACAAACTGTATGGTAGCTAACTTTACTGTATAAATACAAGGTGTTGGGTGTTTCTTCTCCTGTAAAGAGAGAGAACTTATAGCAGTTTGGGAAATATTTCTCAATTTCATTTATAGTATTGTCTGATTTCAAATTCAGTCGTTAAGTCAAGTCTTCTACTGCTTTGAAAGAATATCTTTATTATACGATATTTCCCTTTAGGTAGAGCATAATATTCTCCTATAGGATATCTAAAGCAATGGAGTATATGTGTTTTTCTTGTGAAAAAGCCATCGCTAAACCATGACAAGTCTTTTTTCATTTTGGGCGTTTCCCATTTTTCTCCGTTCCATGTTTCGATGAGCCAGTCTCTGCCAAATTCAAGAGGAATACGGTCGGATTATATACGAATACAGATAAATACCCGATATCGGCCGGATAACTCTTGTTTTCGGTCTTTATGGTTACTTCTGCCCCTGAATAGTCTTTGGGTAATGCTTCTGTATAGACAAGATTGCAATCTGCCAATTCGTAATCGGTGATAGTATCAACCGGGACAGTATCATTTGCACTACCGATAGCCGCCTCTTTTGGGGGTTTGTTTGTACAGCTGATAATGAGCGTACAAAGTGCCAATATGTGTAGCAGGATGTTTCTTCTCATATATTTTTACTTTGTAGACTACTTCGGAGGAGTACTCCGGACAATCTTCAAAGTTTCGTGAACAAATATAGCCGATTTCCGGCAGATGCAGGTAGTAAATCTGGATTCCTTTGTCAGGGAGAACAGGATGGAGGACACCTGGCTAATTATCAGCGTGTTGCATTTACATAGTATTTACCTCGTTATGTAAAAGCATTTACCTCGTAGTGTAACGACCTTTACCTCGTAGTGTAACGCCTTTTACCTCGTAGTGTAAATGGAGTTACCACGAGGGGTAAATGGAGTTGCCATTAGGGGTGAGTTGCGTTACACTACGAAGTAAAGGCCGTATCCTCGCGGGGTGAAGATTGCTCACCTGCGGAGATACGGCCGTTTGTCTGTCGAAGTATGGTTGGTTTTCTGCGTGGCAGAAGGTTTATTGCCAGTTGTACTGTTCTATATAAGCGTCAAAGTATTCGTCCAGTTGCACACCCAGTTTCTTGGCCAGTGCGACGACTCGTTGCTGTTCGGCAGGCGAGAGCAACGTTTCCCCTTTTCGCTTCTGATAATACTTCCTGACTCCCCAACTACCGATTAGGCTGTATCGGAACGTCCCCGCCATGCTGACCGTCAGGGCTTGGGCGGTGCGTACAAAGCCTTTGGCGTAGCGCACTTTCTCGTTGGAACAGTAATACCGGCATTTCCCGGTTGTCTCCTCAATGGTTTTCGGGTTCAGTGTCGGAGGAAAAGTAACGCTTGCCGGAACATGATTGTACGTTATTCGGCGCAGGCAGGTTTCGGCACGGGGACAATCGGCCGTGGCGCACAGGCCAAAGCTATAGGGAACTTTTGAATAATCGAATGATATCTCTTTTTCCATGATGTTCTTGTTTTGATAAATTATCTTACAAAGATAAGGTATATATCTTGCAAATGTATGAAATGCTGTTTAAATGTTAAACTTTAAATTCATTCTCCCCATCACAGGCCGATAAATGGGGATTTGTGGGAGCAGCACTACGTTTTGTGAAGTGATGCCTGATTGGAAAAGAATGCCTGTCAGTAATATTGGTAACAATAACCGTGATTTATTTACTTCTAATTCATTTGAAACTCCGTACTTTTGTAAAAACGAATAAGGAACTGAAATAGATATGGAATATCGGAAATTAGGAAGAACAGGATTATCCGTCAGCGCCATCGGATTGGGCTGTGAAGGCTTTATCGGCATGACGAAAGAGGAGACACTCAGGCAAATGGACTTTGCCATTGTGCAAGGCATCAACTTTATGGATATGCACTCTTCCAATCCCGAGTTGCGCATGAATATAGGCAAAGCCTTGCTGGGTCGTCGGTCACAGTTCGTGATACAGGGACATTTGTGTGCCACGTGGGAGAACGAGCAGTATCTGCGTACCCGTGACGTGGATAAAACGATTGCCGCTTTTGAGGAACAACTTCGTTTGTTGCGGACGGACTATCTGGACATCGGCATGATACATTATGTGGATGACGAAAAAAGACTTCCGCCGCGTATTCGAAGGCCCTATCATCCGGCTTGCCCTCCGCTTGAAGCAGGAAGGGAAAATCCGGCATATCGGCATGAGTAGCCACAATCCGCAGGTAGCGATGAAGGCTGTGGAAAGTGGGTTGGTAGATGTGCTGATGTTTTCTATCAATCCTTGCTACGACTTGCAGCCTGCCAGCGAAGATGTGGAAGACCTGTGGAAGGACGAAAACTATGAACGCGAACTGCACAATATCGACCCGGAACGCGAACGGCTGTACGAACTTTGCGAGCAGAAATGCGTAGGCATCGATGTGATGAAGGTGTATGGCGGAGGGGATTTGCTGAGTGAAGCCAATTCTCCCTTTGGGAAAGCCTTTACCCCGGTACAGTGCATAGAGTATGCGTTGACGCGTCCGGGAGTGGCATCCGTCATGATTGGTTGCCGAAGTCGTGAGGAAGTACAGAAGGCGGTGGATTGGTGCAGTGCGACGAAGGAAGAAAGGGGCTATGCTTCGGTCATGCAGGGTATGGACCGCTTCTCGTGGAAGGGATATTGCATGTATTGCGGACATTGCGCCCCTTGTGCCGTAGGGATTGACGTAGCCAGTGTCAATAAGTACTACAATCTGACGGTAGCCGAAGGGTTTGTCCCTGAAACAGTGCGCGAGCATTATAAAGCTCTTTCGCATCATGCTTCCGAATGCATCCGTTGCGGCAAGTGCGAAAAGAACTGCCCGTTTGGTGTCGATATACGCGGACACATGCAGAGGGCAGCAGAGAGGTTCGGATATTAAGTTTATCCGTTCTTCGATATAAACAGAGTTGATTTAGCAGATTATTATTTATCTGCTAAATCAGTTCTACCCTTTACACTAATATATTTTTTCCCCGTATCAGTAATTAAGGTAGAACAATCCGTAAAATATCTATGCGCATTGTGCCCAATCCGCCGTACATTTGCAGTGTTCAATATAAACTTAATCAGTTATCCAGATGAAAGCAAAAAGAATAGTAATGGCAGTGGCGGCTTTGATACTGTTGCTGCATAGTGGAAACCAATTAAACGCACAGAATATGAAAGAAGAAAATGTACCCCAGAACTTGAGCGCGTTTCCTACGGGAGATGTCAATGCAGCTTATGCAAAGTACTTTAGCGGCCGCTCCTTCCTTGCGCCCCTGACGCAGAACGCAGCCCTGAACTGCCCCATTAGTAATGTAACCTTCGAACCGGGTTGCCGCAACGACTGGCACAGCCACACGGGCGGTCAGCTACTGATAGCCGTCGGCGGCAAGGGATATTATCAGGAGAAAGGCAAACCTGCCCGCCTGTTGATGCCCGGCGACATCGTAGAGATTGCCCCGACGTAGTTCATTGGCACGGTGCTGCTCCCAACAGTTGGTTCTCGCACCTCGCCATAGCGTGCAATCCGCAGACTAACAAGAACACTTGGCTGGACCCCGTAGATGACGCCGCCTACCTTGAAGCCACTTCCCAAAGCAGAAAGCTCTCGGCAGAGGCGGCTCAAAACCTTCGCACCTGGTTTCCTGCCAATGGCGACAGCATGGCCGCCACAGACCCCGAACTCGCTAAAATCTTCGGCAACTTCGCTTTCGGCGAAACGCAGCAGTACGGCACGCTCGATGTCCGCACACGCATCTTGGTGACAATGGCATCGGCCGTCGCCCTAAACGCCCAAGCCGAATACTGCCGTATGCTGGAAGCCGCTCTTGCCAACGGCATCACCCCGGTTGAGATAAAAGAAGTGCTGTACCACACCGTGGCCTACGCCGGTATGTCCCGTGTAGAAGACCTGCTGAATGTCGCCAACGAGGTACTGGCCGCCAAAGGCATCCAACTGCCTTTGCAACCGCAATCCGTAGTAACCCCTGCTGACCGTGTGGAAAAAGGCCGCGCCTTGCAGAACGATATTTTCACCAAAGCGAATATCGACCATATGTACAACTCCGCCCCTGCCAACCAACTGCACTTCCAAGTCTACCTCTCCGGCAACTGCTTCGGCGATTACCAGACGCGCCCGGTATTCGACGCCCGGATGCGTGAACTGCTCACCTTCTCCATTCTTATCTCAATGGGCGGCTGCGAACCGCAGGTGAAGGGACATATTCAGAGCAACGTGAACGTAGGCAACGACAAAGCCACCCTGCTTGCCGTCGTCACGCAACTGTTTCCTTACCTCGGCTATCCGCGCACACTCAATGCGGTGGCTTGCCTGAACGAGGTCATTCCCGAAAAATAAGTGGAGATTTTTCGTATCTTTGCAAACAGAATAATATATAAACTAGAACTCACTTACACAAAAAATGAAAAAAAGACTATCTTTATTTAGCGAAGAAAATAGCAGGAAGTGTTGTATTATGTACTACTTTGTTTGCCTCTGTAAATGCTTCTACCCCGGTGGTAGTAGATACTACGCGTACCTACCGCATCGGTGAAGTTGTAGTGACAGGCAGTAACAATGCCACCGGACGAAACTTGCTTCCTTATACCGTTTCCACTATCGGTAGCCCCCAACTGGAAGCTACGGGGCAGTCGCAGTTGCTTTCCGCTATCTCCGTGCAAGTGCCGAGCCTGTTCGTGTCCGAACGTAATATCTTCGGCTTCGGTGTCAGTAGCGGTGGTTCGGGCGGTATCAAAATCCGTGGTGTCGGAGGTTCACCTACTAACTCGGTACTGATGATGGTGGACGGGCAGCCCCAGTTTGCCGGTATCTATTCCCACCATGTGGCGGACTTCTACGGGACGGAATATGTAGACCATGTGGAAGTGCTTCGCGGGCCGGGCTCTGTGCTCTACGGTTCCAATGCTATGGGCGGTGTCATCAATGTCATCACGAAGAATGCCGAAAAGGACGGGGTACATACTACGCTTACCTCGCAATACGGCTCTTATAACACTTGGCGGTCTTCGCTTGTCAATACCACCCGCTTCGGCAAGTTCTCTTCCCTCGTGTCGCTCGGCTATGACCGCACGGACGGCTTGCAGGATAACTTCGACTTTAAACAAGGAAGCTTGTATGCCAAACTGGGTTATGATTTCAGCGATGCTTGGAAAGCACTGGCGGACTACTCGCTGATGAATTTTATCGGCAATGACCCCATTTATCCGAAACTTGATAATCCGGAAGCGACCGATATCTATCATCAGAACATAACTCGTGGTGAGGCGTCTTTATCGATGAACAACTATTATGGCATAACGGTAGTGTACGTGTATATTATAGCTACGGCAACCACTACATTGACGACCCCCGACACTTCCATAGCTTGGACGACCGCTTCGGCATCATTGCTTATCAGAACTTCAGCCCGTGGAAAGATGCGGCAGCTACACTGGGTTTCGACTTCGACACTTATACCGGCAGAATTCCGATGTCGGGCAGCACTGCCCATACGGAAGGTTCCATGTCTACTATTGGTCGTAAAAGCATCACGGAATATTCTCCATACGTCACGCTTTCCCAAGACCTCTTCGGTGGTGTGCTGATACTGAATGCCGGACTCCGCATGGCGAACAGCGACCGCTTCGATACGCAATGGATACCACAAGGCGGTTTCGTTATTCACCCCGCGGAAGGCTGGATGGTAAAAGCATCCGCAGCTAAGGGTTACCGCAACCCGTCTTTCCGCGAAATGTACCTTTATCGTCCTGCCAATCCTGATCTTGATCCGGAGAACATGATGAACTACGAGGTGACGGTGGGCAAAACCCTCTCCCGCTACTTCGGCATCGATGTGACCGGTTATTACAGCAAGGGAGACAATCTTATCCAGACGGTGGATATGAAGAATGTCAATACGGGCAGCTTCATCAATAAAGGTATAGAAGTGACAGCCAATAGCCAGCCGCTCGACAAACTGACGTTGAGAGCCACTTACAGTTATCTCTACACTTCATTGGATAATCTGACGGCAGCCCCGAAGAACCAGTATTTCCTCGGCGCAGGTTGGCAGGTATTGCCCAAGTTCCATGTGGATGCGGAACTGAGAGGTATCGGCGGGCTTTACGTTTCAGACGATATGGACCACCAGAACTATACATTGCTCAATATGAAATTCACCTATAAAGTAATCCGTGCCTTGGAACTGTTTGCCACATTGGATAACATTACCAATACTTGCTATACCATTAACCGTGGTTATGAGATGCCCGGGTTTACCGGAATGGGTGGCTTCAAGCTCCACTTCTAACTAACGATACACTAAATTAAGAATATATGGAAACAACAACCGTAAAACTTTATTCGCTAGACTACAGCAATGCGAAAACTTATCTGGCAGCCTTGTTATTCGTTTTCGGCAACATAGCCCTGCCACAGGCATTTCATCTCGTGCCGCAGGGTGGAATAACGTGGCTGCCCATCTATTTCTTCACCTTGATTGGCGCCTGCAAGTATGGCTGGAAGGTGGGACTTCTGACAGCTATCGCTTCGCCCCTTGTCAACTCGTGGCTCTTCGGAATGCCGGCAGTAACCGGATTGTCCGCCATTCTGTTGAAGTCTGTATTGCTTGCCGTTGCCGCCGGACTGGCTGCATACCGCTTCCGGCGCATTTCATTGCCTATCCTGTTTGCCGTAGTCATGGCTTATCAGGTTGTCGGTACATTAGGAGAATGGGCTATGAAGGGGAGCTTTTATAGTCCCGTACAAGATTTCCGTATCGGTTTGCCGGGCATGGCGCTACAAATCATCGGAGGTTATTTGTTTATCAAATATTTAATTCGCAGATAATACCTAATTTAATGATTGAAATCATGAAAAAGTTTTTAGTCTTTTCAACACTGTGTGCCTGTCTCACCATTGCAGCTTGTGCCGGCAATAAGGGTGACAATAATCGGCAGGCGGAAGCGGCCGAAGGTTCTGCCGCAGTTTCGGAAACCACAGTTCCCAAAGTGTACATGACTCGTGAAATCACTCCCGAAGCCTTGGTGAAGGTTTACGAAGCGCTGGGCAGACCGGCAGAAGGACGCGTAGCCGTGAAAATCAGTACCGGTGAGCCGGGCGGTCATAACTTCCTGCAACCTGCTCTCATCAAGAACCTGGTGCAGAAAGTAAACGGACCATCGTAGAGTGCAACACGGCTTATGGAGGCAAACGCTCCACTACCGCCGAGCATCTTCAGGCCGCACGCGACCACGGTTTCTTTGACATAGCCAATGTGGACATCATGGACGCTGAGGGCGAAATCAAGCTTCCGGTAAAGGATACGACGCATATTAAGTACGACCTTGTAGGCTCGCATATCGAGAACTATGACTTCATGATTAACTTGGCGCATTTCAAAGAGCATGCCATGGGCGGCTTCGGAGGTGTGCTGAAGAACCAGTCCATCGGTGTGGCATCGGCCAACGGAAAGGCATATATCCATACGGCGGGAATTACGGAAAAGTCTGCCGAACTATGGAACCATGTCGACAATCAGGACGGTTTCTTGGAAGCCATGGCTGCCGCTGCACAGGCGGTTCACAATTATTTCGGCGACAAGATTTTGTACATCAACGTAATGAACAATCTTTCTATCGACTGCGACTGCGATGCTCATCCGCATGGCCCGAAAATGAAGGATATAGGCATCCTCGCTTCAGCCGATCCGGTAGCCCTCGACCAAGCCTGCCTTGACCTTGTGTTTTCGGTAAAGCCCACGGAAGGCGATGATAACGGGCCGCTGATTGAACGTATCAAGCAGCTTCACGGTACGCACACGGTGGAATATGCCGCACAAATCGGTCTGGGAAGTATGCAGTATGAACTGGTATCGATAGACAAATAGGAATGGGTGCGTAACGAGATAAATGTAGTTTTCTTTTGTTGCGGTATAAATTCAGTGTATTTTTGCGGGCAATATTCATTCGGTAAGTGAAATAATAATATTGCAATCATGATTGACGGACTTGACTTATTATCAAAAGAAGAACTAAAGGAGCTGGTAAGAATATACGCAAAAAATATCTATGCACTCGATGGAGTATGGTTTCAGTCAGTAGAAGAAAAGAGGGGCATGGATGAAGCCATGTTGCATGATAAGAATGCATGGATAAGATTTACCCGTACGGAAGCCAAAAGGATTAAGAAATTCCTGAACTTGTCGGACAGAGCAGGCCTCGAAGGATTGGAGAAAGCATTGGCAATAAGGTTTTCTGCTTTGTCTAATCCTTCGGTAAGTATTTTTAGAGAAGGCGATGCTCTCATATATCGCATCAATGAGTGCCGGGCACAGTCTGCCCGCAAGGATAAAGGTATGCCGTTTCATCCCTGCGCATCGGTTGGCTTTATCGAGCATGACGGGTTTGCACGCATCATAGATGAAAGGATTGTGACCGAAATGATTAGCTGCTATCCCGACGTTACCGACCGGGAGTGTGCCTGCTGCTGGAAGTTTACAATTAGAATAGAAGCTTAGTCCGCATTACTTGCTTTGGGCTTTATCTGTCCACCATTCTTGTTCTTCCATTGCCCGGGCTTTCTGTATCTCGTTCGTTGTCAGTTTGTCATTGTAATAGGCGTTATATAAATTATCCCAACCATTTTTGCGATATTGCGGCGATACAATCCATTCAGCGGCATCATTGAACTTACAGAAGTCTTGAGGAGTGCCGGGCACGATTTCATCTGCCCAGGAACAAACTT
Source organism: Bacteroides sp. (assembly GCA_021203515.1). Classification (GTDB taxonomy): domain Bacteria; phylum Bacteroidota; class Bacteroidia; order Bacteroidales; family Bacteroidaceae; genus Bacteroides. Next base: position 24,373 of record JAJQAY010000068.1, read on the forward strand.
TTGTTATTCCGTTTGCAGACTTCCATTCTCCCATATATTCAGAGAAGTTCAGTTTCAGCTCCGAAATTTCGTTCTCTCCTTTATTCACCTGCTCCTCATTTAGCCGGTAAGCTTGTTTAAATGAACCTAAAAACACACCGCTATATCGCTTATCCCCATGTTCTGTAAAGGAGTAATGCCTGTATATAAAACCGTCAACATCCGTACATTCTGATTTTATCTGAGGCTGGCAGGTGACACTATCTATGCACACTTTTCCTTCAAACGGACAAATAATGGATAATCGGGTGCGACTCATACCTTCAATCCTATAATCTCTGTCACTCGTTTTCTGTGCTTCACAAAAGCGAATATCTATCCGGCGGCAATCATCGCCCAGTACACCAATCATGCTTAAACTATCAAACAAGCACGATAGGTCTTGTTGCAAAATCCAGGTTCTTGAGGTTTGTGAATAAACTGTGCCATAAAGCCAGAAACTTAAAAGGAGGCTTATGTAGAATATTCTCTGTTTCATCTTTTGTATGCTTATATATCGGTCTCCCGGAACTTACAAAGTAAACTGCAAAGCAATCGGCTCATTCTTAATCCCTTTGGGCAGCATCACTCTCACCTTGCCATCCCGGCATGAGTATTTCAAGTTTCTGTTGCCTTTCAGCATCTTCACCTTCCCCTTGGGCATATTGCCAGTCCATTCAATTGCTTCCGGCAGATTTTCTCCTTCGGGCAGTGCATAAATGGCATACAGCGTTTTCCCGTCCTTGTCGGCTGTGAACCATACGTTGCCTTCGTTATAAACAGGCGTGGTACGGGTATTGTAAATCGCTTTCCCGTTGGTTCTCAGCCATTCACCTACTTCATGCAAGCGTTTAACTACTTCTTCTTCGATGAGGCCGTCCGGTGTAGGGCCTACTCCGAGCAGCATACAACCACCCTTCGCTGTAATTTCACTCAGTAAATTGATAACTTTCTGCGGAGACTTGAACGGTGCATTGGGTACCCAACCCCAGTCGTCGCTCAGTGTGATGCAGCTCTCCCACGGATAGTTCAGTTGGGTTTCGGGAATACTGCGTTCCGGTGTCTGATAGTTCTCGTTCTTGCCGCGTATGGTTCGGTCCACACAAATCAGTCCCGGATACCTCTGGCGCGCTTTAATCAGTATGTCGTCCAAGCCAATCTCATCGCCTGCTATCCAACCGCCATCCAGCCAAAGGATGTCGAAGCTGCCGTAATCGGTCATCAGTTCGTTCAACTGGTTTTGTATATAATCCTGATACTTCTCCCACCAGTCGGGATGGCGCTCTTTTTTATAATTGATGCGACGGTTTGCCGTAGCAAAGTTCGGGTTCCAGAACCACTCGCAATGCCAGTCGGGTTTGGAGAAATAGCAACCCGTCATGAAGCCTTTCTTACGGAAAGCATCGAATACATAGTAGGCGACATTCTTCCGCGGATTATCTTTGAATGGCCCGTGGGCAATGGAGAAATCTGTGTATTTCGAGTCGAACGTGCAGAAGCCGTCGTGATGCTTGGTAGTGAAAATCATATATTTGATACCCGCGTCCTGCATCACGTCCGCCCACTGTTTCGGATTGAAGTTTACCGGATTTAGAGAATCTTTCAGTCCCCAGTACCATTTCTTATATTCGTCATACGGAAGATTGTTTTTGCGCGAAATCCAGTCCACGTCTTCCGAACAGATAGACCATGACTCTACGATGCCGGGAACGGAATAAAGTCCCCAATGGAACAATACACCGAATTTCTGGTCTTGCCACTTATCCAGTTTACCTAATACTTGCGAGTCGGTAGGCCATACATACCCCGTTGTTTCCGATTGTTGATGGACAAAGCCTTGTACTTGTTGTGCGTTCGTGCAGACGGCAAGTGCGACACATGCCAAAGTTCCTGCTATTTTTTGTAAGTAATTCATAAGACGAAATAAAGTGTTAGATTAGGGCTATATTGCACTAAATTGAGTTTTGCTCATCAAATATATGAAATTCATTGATAGGTATTACACTGGACCCGTTATTTTTATCTTTTGTTGCTTTATCTTTTGCCCAATCAAAACATTTATCATATATTGCTACTCTAATTCTAATAATTAATCCGTTATGAAAAGGAACTGGAGAAAGAAATTGGTAGGAGGACTGTGCCTGACTTCCGCAGTTTTTATTTTTCAAGCTTGCTGTGGAACGCCACAAGCTATGGGGACAGATTTACTGCTTGAAGGGTAAGTGAAATCAAAGAAGACTGGTCTTCCGCTTAAAGGTATAAGAGTTTCAGTGGAAGAAGGCGTTCAATACACCGAGACGGATGAGAACGGTATCTTCTCATTTTATACGGAGAAAAGTGATGCTGTAAGAGTCCGGTTTGAAGTTCCTAATGCTCTCCAAAGTGTAAAAGACACCATTCTGGAGACAAAAAAGAAAGACTACCTGATTACACTGAACATTGAACTTGAAGAAGAGTAGATAGTGAATGCAATTCGACAGTTACTTTTCCGGCAGTTTAAGAAGGCTGAGACACGCAAGCACGAGCTAAACTATTTGTTTTGGGAATGTACCACCCGATGCAATTTGAGTTGCAGGCATTGCGGCAGCGATTGTGCAAAAGACAGTTTGTATAAAGACATGCCTTTGGCCGATTTTCTTGGCGCCTTAGATACCATTCCGTCCCCTTCTGATAACTTCACGATAGTGCTTACCGGAGGCGAACCGTTATTACGTAAAGACCTGGAACTTTGCGGTCGGGAAATCAGGAAAAGAGGTTTTCGGTGGAGTATGGTTTCCAATGGCTATCTGTATGATGAGGCGAAACATGTGTCTTTGCTGAATGCCGGGCTTTGAGCACTCACCATTAGTGTGGACGGACTGGAACAGTCGCACAACTGGCTGAGGAATAATGATAAGAGTTTCGAACGGGTAGATGTTGCAATCGGTTTGGCTGCTAGTGCCGGACAGATAAACTTTGACGTGGTTACTTGTGTCAATCAGCGAAACTTTGCAGAACTCAAAGATATAAGACGGTATTTGATAGCCAAAGGAGTGAAGTCCTGGCGCTTGTTCACCATTATTCCTATCGGCAGAGCGAAAGACGATAAGGAGATGTTTCTGTCGGCCGCTCAATTTAAAGGATTGATGGGCTTCATCGTAGCATCGCGGCAGACGGATGAAATCGAAGTCAAATTCAGTTGTGAAGGATTTGTCGGAGAGTATGAGGCGAAGGTGCGCGACGCCGGGTTCTTCTGTCGGGCGGGAATAAATATAGGCTCAGTCCTGATTGACGGCTCAATCTCCGCTTGTCCCAATATTGACCGGACATTTGCACAAGGTAATATCTATCGGGATAACTTCTATTCCGTCTGGCAAACCCGATACGGAGCATTCAGGGACAGAAGATGGACCAGAACCGGAAAATGTGCAACCTGCAAGGAGTACAAACATTGCCAGGCAACGGCTTTCACTATTGGCATGGGGATAAGAAGAGCGTATTCGTATGCCATCATGAACAAATCCGGTCTGGGTAAGGACAAGGTACATGAAGCAATATCAGTTTAAGGTCGGTACATCAATGTTTTCGTTTTCTTCATTCCAGTTGTCCACATTGAAGTCGCCCGACGACTCATCCGAGAATATATCTCCCAGACTCAGTGTCAGATTAAGCCTCGTATTGGCGGTTAGCGGAGATTTCAAAGTCTGCTTGAAACTTTTCACCGCACCGTTTTTCAGTATTATCGACAGTTGAAATTCCGGTTTCCCGGCAGAGGGGAAAAGCATGACGGTGGCGTTGCTCATTTGTGTGCCGTCTGTGGAACGTACCAAGGGAAAGGCGATGGTGCGGGGAGTGCCTTGCGGCTTCCCGGTGTAGTAATTCAGTTCGCTATATATGTTGGTTATGCGTACGGCTACGCTGTCTATGCTGGAACTCAAGACACCATTATCTTTATTCTTCACGGTCACTTTCAGACCGGCAACCACCCTTTTCAGAGAAGCCTTCAGGCTTTCACTGCCTACCTTGGCTGGCTGCACGGCATATACCAGGTCGTACACCGGATAGTAAATAGTATCGGCCGATATTTGATAGATGCCGAGCGCTTGTTTGGACATATCTTCTCCGATAGCCAAGGCTGCCTCTTTTACGGCAGGGTATGCGTAAATCGGTTCCTTGTATTGGGGAGTTCCCCAATAAATCATATTGTAAGTACCTGTGGCAACATAATCCGCCGGTTGATGGCTCCGTCATAAAGCGCACCGTCCTTCACATGGTAATAACCGTCAAAAGGCGTCAGCTTATTATTCACATAGTTACCATAATAAATAGAACTGTTTGCATTGCAGGCGGCAACGGTCAGAATGCCGGTCAAGGGGCTTTGTCCGCTTGCTGTGCTTACGCTCATCTCCAACGCCGGGCTGATAAGATGCATATCGTCCGACCCATTACAATTGCCATCATCCGAGCAGCCTGCCATAAAAGCCGCTACGGCTGTGAGTGCTATTAATTTCTTCATTGTCTGTTAAGTTTTAGGTTTCTTCTGTAGAGAACACCTCTTAACTCAAATGGTTCTGAAACAAGCTACCCGAATGGTAATTTTATGAGAAATGAATAAAGACTTAAGAGAATAGAGTCAGGCAATGATTTTTAGGATGCATCTATTTTACTATCCAACTAACGATTTTCTCATCCAGCGGATCTATATTCGATGCATAAGAAGCTACCCACTTCCCATTTTCATCAATCAGGAATTTATGGAAGTTCCATCCCACCTTGGCATCTGCAACGCCATTTTCACTTTTCTGGGTAAGCCATTGGTAGAGGGGGCTATATCTTTTCCTTTTACTGAAATCTTTGCCATCATGGGAAATGTAACCCCATAGTTCAGCGTGCAGAACTTCTTGATTTCCTCGTTAGTGCCGGGTTCCTGATGTAAAAAATTGTTAGCAGGGAAGCCTATTACTACAAAGCTATCTTTTCCGTATTGGGTATATAATTCTTCGAGTTTGGCATATTGGGGTGTAAAACCACATTTGGATGCAACATTAACAACCAACACTTTCTTTCCTTTGAACGTGGAAAGCGGTAAGTCTTTCCCGTCAATTGTCTGTACTGTGAAGTCATAAAAACTTTTTTGCTGCGCATTAGTTATTGTTACCATTATTAGCAGAATTAGAGTCGTTAAATATCTTTTCATTTTGATTGCTCTATCGGTGATACTATCGATAACAAATGAGAGGGCAAAAAAGTTCTTAGGCATAGTGTATCGAACCGGTTCTTACCACTGTCAGGGAAGAAGCCCGCCGACCCTCGATGCACAAGATGGCATCTTGAGCAACATAAGATGCCATCTTGTACTGCATAAGATGCCATCTTGTGCATCGAGGGTCGGCGAGCTTCTGTTCTTTCCTATTCTCGTAGTGAACTTTCCTATACTAAGACTTGTCTTTCGCACCCGAATACCGTACATTTGCGGTGATATAAACATCAGTTGCCATGAACCGTATCACACTTGCTTTGAAGCGTCCTTTTATCTGGCTCTGCCGTTTTCGCCATCGTTGCGGATACGGGGTGCATTCGCCTTTTGCTTTCAACCTGATAACGAACGTCATTTATGAAAAGATGCCTTACTATAAATACAAGGATTTGACACTGGAACAGAAACGGCTTGCGTCGCAGAAGGAACGGCATTGGAACTATGAATCGAAAAAGGTGAAGCAGTTATTGTTCCGGTTGGTCAATTACGCCCAGCCCGATACGATTGTGGATGTGGGTACGCTGGCGGCTTCTTCTCTCTACCTGAAGGCAGGACGGGAAAAGGCCGACTACACCTCCGCCACCGACCTCTCCGAACTCTTTCTGGAAAATGGTGTCCCCGTCGGTTTCCTCTATTTACACGACTATCGTCATCCGGAATTTATGGAAGAAGTCTTCCGCATTTGCGCCGCGCGTACCACCGACCAGTCTGTTTTTGTGATTGAAGGCATCCGTTACACTTCGCGTATGCGCGCCATCTGGAAGCGGATGCAGCAGAATGAACGTGCAGGCATCACCTTCGACCTTTACGAGCTTGGCATCATCTTCTTCGATAAAACCAAGATAAAACAAGACTATATTATCAACTTTTGATTATCTTTACTCGTTACTCATTGAAAACAACTATTCCGCTTATGAAAAAAAGTCTTGTTTATACAAAAACCGGAGATAAAGGGACTACCTCTCTCGTGGGAGGTACCCGCGTACCTAAAACCCATATCCGGCTGGAAGCTTATGGCACGGTGGACGAACTAAGTTCGCATTTGGGATTGCTCATCACTTACTTGTCCGACGAACGCGACCGGACTTTCCTGCAACAAGTGCAGGACAAACTCTTTGCTGTGGGGTCCCACCTTGCCACCGACAAGGAGCATACCCGGCTTCGCGACGTAAGTATTATCACCCCGCAGCAAATAGAAACGATAGAGCATGAGATTGACCGCCTGGATGAAATGCTTCCGCCTCTATCTGCTTTCGTGCTGCCCGGCGGAAGTCGGGGAGCTGCCGTTTGCCATATCTGCCGTACTGTTTGCCGTCGTGCCGAACGTCGTATTCTTGCGTTGGCCGAGCAAGTGGAAATTTCTTCCGAGTTGCTGGCTTATATGAACCGTTTGTCTGATTATTTGTTCGTTCTTTCGCGAAAAGTAAACCAAGACGAGAAAAAAAGAAGAAATATTTTGGAATAATAGTTGTAAGTGAGATAATTTATTATACTTTTGCCGAAAAATAAAAAGTAGGACTTAATATTTACAATCTTAATACTTAGAGACTATGTATTGGACATTGGAATTAGCATCTAAATTGGAAGATGCTCCTTGGCCGGCAACTAAGGACGAACTGATTGATTATGCCATGCGCTCGGGCGCTCCGCTTGAGGTGATTGAAAACCTCCAAGAGATGGAAGATGAAGGCGAAATTTATGAAAGCATTGAAGACATTTGGCCGGATTATCCCAGCAAAGAGGACTTTTTCTTCAATGAAGAGGAGTATTGATGCACGTTGAATAATGCTTGTCCTCCTCTTTGAGGATAAGATAAAAAATAGAAAGAGGTGGTTTGAAAGCCCTTGCTGTGGGTGAACAACCACCTCTTTTCTTTTCTAACCCCCCCCGTTATATTATATGATGAAGACACCAGTCGAAACGGCACACCGCCTGCCTGAGTTGAGAGAACACCATTTGCCCGAAGATTGCAGGGATAGTGTAAAGGAACTTTTGAAGAGTACGTATGGTTACGAGCAATTCCGTAATCTCGAAATATATCAAGACCTGTCCCAAGGTAAGGATACGCTGTGCATTTCGCAGGGACAATTGATAGAGAACGTTATCTGCGAAGCAGAAAAAGCCCATACCGGAGGCGTGCAACCCGATAACATATTGCTGACAGCCCCCACCGGTGCGGGCAAATCACTGCTGTTCCAGCTTCCCGCCATCTACTTGGGACAGGAATATAATCTGCTGACCATTGCGGTTTCTCCTTTGAAGGCCTTGATTGTAGACCAGGTGGAGGGCTTGCAGGATTTGGGTTACGAACGGGTGGCGTATGCGTCTTCCGACCTCTCTCCGGAACAAAAGATGGAAGTTTACCGGCAAGTGCGCGAGGGGGAGATTGATTTGTTTTATCTCTCGCCGGAGTTGCTGCTTTCTTATGACATCAAGCATTTTGTAGGCAATCGCCGCGTCGGTATGGTGGTTATCGACGAGGCGCACACGGTGACTACCTGGGGTAAGGAGTTCCGGGTGGATTACTGGTTCCTGGGGCGTTATCCGAACAGGCTGAAAGAAAGTCTCGGCTATACCTTCCCGTTGTTTGCGCTGACGGCTACGGCGGTGTGGAACCCGGATGGAGGCAATGATATGGTGTTTGAAACCATTCGTTCGTTGCAGATGGAGCCGTGCGTGCTTTATGTCGGCACGGTGAAGCGGCGGAACATCGGTTTCGACATCCGGCAGCTTGCATTGGAAGAGGGGGAACCTATGATAAAGGCAAGCAACGCGTCATAGCCGCCCGGGTGGAAGACTTCCTGGACGGGCACAAGACGCTGCTTTATTATCCTTTTGCCGGTGGCATCGACATGCGGTTGAAGACGTGGGTGCGCCCTGCCGACTGGAATTTGGTGGCCTCTTATTATGGAAAGAAGGATAAGGAGCAGAAAGCAACCATCATACAAGAGTTCAAAGAAGGGACGAAACGGATGATTGTTGCCACGAAAGCTTTCGGTATGGGTGTGGACATCAGTGGCATCGACCGCGTTTATCATGTGGCACTGTCCAGTACGTTTGTCGATTATATTCAGGAGATTGGTCGTGCGGCACGTGATGAGGATGTTCAGGGCGTTTCGGCTACCGACTATCACGAACGCGATTTTTATTATATGAAGCGTCTGCACCAGATGGGTAATATTGCGCAGGAGCAGTTGGAGCTGATACTGAAGAAGCCCATGGAAGTGTACCACATGAAAGGGAACAAGACGGAAATGTTGGTGTCCTTGTCCGACTTCGAGTTTGTGGTGAAGTTGCCCCGCACGAAGAACAAGCTGGAGTATGAAGCGGAACTGGGGCAACTCATTAAAACCGCTCTGCTATGGCTGGAAGATGATTTGGTGAAACGCTATGGAAAATATTTGCTGGAGGTAAGTCCGCAGAACCTCCTGACGGAAGGCTATATCCAGGATAAGACGGGGGATGCTTTCGCCCGTGAGTTCCAGTCTTACCTGACGAAGGTGGAAGGCGAGGAAGGCGTGTATAAGGTGCGCCTCGACAACCTGTGGGAGGAACGCTCTCCGGGACTGGGCTACAGGGAGTTCAAGCAAAAGCTGAATAGCGGTCAGTTGTGGGAAGGCTCGCGCGCGGTGGCTGTGGGCAAGCACGAGGTGTTGCTGAAGGAGAATGCGGAGGTTATCGGTCAGCGGTTGGACGGGCTGTTCAAGAGCTTGATTACTATGCTAAAGACCGCGTTGCTGAAATCCAAAGGTCGCTTTGATGAAGAAGAACTGCGTGCCGTCTTTGCCGAGCACGGAATGGATGTGCCGTCTGCAAAGCGCTTTATCGGTTCCTTGCTGGAGAGCCGTACCGAAGAGGGGCGCAGTGTGAGCTATATCAGTAGCATCAAGAAGAAAGACTCCAACGAACTTTCTTTTACGGTGACGAAAGGGTTCGACCTGCTTTTGTCCCGTTATCAGAAACTCTTCAGCCAACGCATCGTGGGGAGCAAGGGAGCGTGTCTACAGTTCTACTGCACGCCTTTCTCCGATTTGAATATGCTGCTCAATCTGCTGTCCATGCTCGACTGTCTTTCGTTCAGCGTAGAAGGCGGCGGCACGCCTTGCGTCCACGTCTGCTTCAACGAGCCTGAACTCTTGCAGCAGTTGGCCGACTCCAATGAATATCACAACCTCATTCTGGATACCAACGAACGGATATTCGAAGAGCAAATAGAACTGTTTACTTTATTCTTCGGAACGGATAAGTTGACGGATGAACAGCACTGGGACTTTATCGAAGGCTACTTCACCGGAACGGGGCTGGAAGAACTGAAACAGAAGTTTACCTGATAACCGGAGGGATTGAGAGGTCAGTCGCATTTCACCACAGAGGACACAGAGTCTCACAGAGTTAAGAGAAAGATTAAAGAAACGCAGATTAACGCAAATTCACGCAGATTATTTATGATAGAGTTCCCTTTGCGAAAATCTGCGTTAATCTGCGTTTAATAAAATACTCTGTGAGACTCTGTGTCCTCTGTGGTGAAATACTGAGCCGGAATGAAATGCTTGTCTCAGTTTTGGCACAGTCCTTATTGAAAAGGGTTACAACACCAGCTCCCTAAACAGCCTTTCCAGCGTTTCTTCCAGATTATCGGAGAACCCTGCATGAGGACGGGAAGTCTGGATGCAGGAGCTCCTTACAGCGGTGAGCCACCGGAAGCGTTCGGGCACTTCGAGTGCCGCCATCGGGCCTCCGTCTTTATCTCCAGAGCATATCTTCCTGAATACCTGCAAGTGGGCGGACGCCAGTTCCGGGTCTAGCTCGGAGGCATGCAGTTTCAGTTTACCCTCGTCTATATGGCAAAGCGAGCGGATGAAGTCCGCCTTTTTGGAGAACAGAATGACGCCCACATTAAAGAACTCTTCCCGTTCTACTTTGGGAACCAAGCGAATGACCGCGTATTCATATAAGTGTTTTCCTTGCATCTTGCGCTTCTTTTACAAATGTTTCGGAATGTGCCAGTCTTTCGGTCAGAAAGCGGGTATATACTTCTCTTATTTCTTCGGGAGTTTCGGACGTGTCGTTCCACTGCAACCAGTCGTCGGGCAGCAGGGCTACGATGGATTGTATCTTTTCCTCCGTCAGCAGGGTGCTGAGTTCCGCATCTGCCTTTTCGAGCAGGGAGGCTTGGGGCAGCAATACATGGCCCTTGATATAACTGAACGGGCTTTGCGCATGTTTCTCCCAGTCCACCCACGAGTGGTGGAAGTAGAGCGAAGCGCCGTGGTCTATCAACCAAAGCTTCTTGTGCCACGTCAGCATGTTGGTGTTGCGAAAGGTGCGGTCGATGTTAGTCAGATAGCTGTCCAGCCAAACGATGCGGGAGGCTTGCTCAGCATCGATATGCGTGACTGCGGGGTCGAAGGTGAGAGCACCGGACAGGAAATGCAGGTCCAGGTTCAAGCCCCTGCTTCCTTGCAGCAGATCTTGTATCTCCTCGTCTCCCTCGGTGTGCCCGAAGGCTTCGTCCAGGTTCAGGAACACAAGTTCCGGCACACGGAAATCCAATGCACGTGCTATTTCTCCGCCTATCAACTCGGCTATCAGCGCTTTGGTGCCATGTCCGGCGCCACGGAACTTGACGACATACTTAAATTCGTCGTCCGCCTCGGCCAGTGCAGGCAGCGAGCCTCCTTCGCGTAGTGGGGTGATGTATCGGGTCAGGTTGACTGTACGTAATTCTATCATATTCTATTATTAACGGTTCTTTTTTCAGGATTGTTCGATTTTCTGGAAGGCCAGCCTTTCGTCTCCGTTCAGCAGGTAAATGATGCCGCAATACCGGAAGCCATGCTTTTTGAGGATGTGTTGCAGGATGCGGTTGTCGCGATGGGTGTCGGCACGCAGGTTCTGGATTTGCTCATAGCGCCACTGCAGGCAGGCGGCCGCCACTCCTTTGCTGTCTTCCGTGCTTGCCAGCCGGTGGATGACACCGTAAGGAAGGGTATCTTCCAGCCATTCGCCTTCGTAGATGCGTGCATAAGTCGGGTCGTTTCCCCGGATAAAGGCGAAGGTGCCTATTATCTCCCGGTTCTCGTTGAGGCAGACGTAGCTGTTTCCGTCCGCAATATCTTTCCGGATAATCTTGTCGGTGGGGTAGCCGCCCGTCCACTGCTTCATATTGTCGTCCTTGCGCATGATGCGCTTGGCTTGCTCGAAGATGTCCATAAGGCAATCCAGTTCGGCAGGTTTTGTCTTTCTGATTTCTATCATAAGAAAATTACTGATTTCTTGTACAAAGATAGCATCTTTGGTGCTTTTATATATATATTTGCCCCGAAAAATGAAACATAATGAATTATGAAAAAGATTATTAGTGTTTTTATGATAGCTATCTGTTGTTTGGCGATAGCTATGCCTGCACAGGCTCAGTTGCTTAAGTTTGGTGTTAAAGGCGGTGTGAACTTGTCGAAACTGAAGTTGGAAGGAATGAAAGATAATTCCACAGGATTTTTCTTTGGTCCTATGGCCGAAGTAACTATTCCTATTATCGGTTTGGGAGTGGACGGTGCTGTACTGTATTCACAAAAAGGAGAACATGATTTTAAGCAGTCCGGTCTGGATATTCCTATTAATTTGAAGTATTCCATCGGTCTGGGCAGTATGCTGGGAGTTTATTTTGCTGCCGGTCCTGATTTTTATTTCGACTTCAAGGGAGATAAGAACTTTGCAGACAATATCAAACTGGAGAGAAAGAACGCTCAGGTCGGTCTTAATCTGGGAGCCGGTTTAAAGCTGGTTAAGCATTTGCAAGTAGGTTTCAACTACAACATTCCGTTTGGGGATGCATTCACTCGGAAAGCTGCGGGAGAAGCCATCGGTGCCAAGAACAAGACTTGGCAAGTTTCTGCCGCCTATCTTTTCTGATGCGGCAACGGTTAGTTTGATTGGTTAAGAAGGAAGGGCTCTCCAGGACGGAGGGCCTTTTCTGACAGACAAAACATTTTTAATTCAGGAGGGTTATGGAGATAGAAACAAAGGTATTGGGAGCATTGCTCCATTTTGCGGTCTGCACATTCTTGTGGAGCGCCCTGCTGCTGTGTGTACGCCGCCAGCCCAACGACTGGTCGCGACCGTATCTGGCCATAGCCTTCTTCATCGCCGTGGCGGCCTTCGGGCTGAGGCTGTGCTGCAGCTATGCCGGGCGTCCGCTGATGTACACGGTGCTGCCTGCCGACGAACTCTACGGGGCTGCTTGCCATGCTGATACACTACCTCTATCCGATACAAGTCATCAATCCGGGTTGGCTGACGTGGCGCCGGGCGGCATGGCTCTTTGTCCCCTGGCTGTTGCTGAACCTGCTGCTGATTGTCTCCCCCTTCCACTTCCGCACGCTGTCTTCCTTCGGCGATATGGTGGAGCACATCGGCGAGTTCAACGTCTGGTTTCGCCTGCTGATACTTCTGCTGGGCATCGTGCCCTACTGCTTCATGCTTTTCTACATCCCCTACAACTACCGCAAGAGCAGCGCCGACTGGCGTTGGATTTTCATCTACGCGGTGGGCATCCAGGGCATCGGGCTTCTGTCTTCGCTGTTCATACTCACCCGCTCTACGGCGGTCAGCATTGCGCATGTCAGCTATTGCATTCTTTTCTGCGTGGTCATCACCTATCGCGAGCTGTTCTTGCGGATAGCGGTGCCCGTCAGTGTGCAGGCTGCTCCGGCTTCGCCCAGTGTGCCGGCGGGGCGGGAGATTGCGCCGGACAACGGCACTTGCCCGCTGGCAGCGCGGCTGAACGAGCTGATGACGACCGAAGAGCTCTGGCGCGACCCCGACATGAGTATCGCCAAGCTGTCCGTCCTGCTGGGCACCAACCGCAATCGCATCCGCCAGGTGCTGCACGAAGAGGAATATGAGAGCTATACCGAATACATCAATCGCCGCCGCATCGACGAGTTCCGCATGCTGGCCGATGATGGGAAAATTGTTAACATACAAGATGCCTTCTTCCAGGTAGGCTTCCGTTCTAAGATGACGGCCCTGCGCAATTTCAAGGAATTCACCGGAATGACGCCTACCGAATACCTGCAATCCATCCTCAAGGAAGATGAAAAACCGACTTAGGATGCTGTTTTGATACTTTGTTTACATTTTTGATACCTCAAAGCCCGAAGAAAGTAAGTTTTGATACTTATTTTGTGCGCATTTGAGGCCTGCCCTATTTCCCCATTCATTAATTTTACTACAACGCATAAAAAGGATGCCACGGTTACCTTTTTGGGCGTTGTTTGCGTTCGTAGGCGCTGTCCTCGGCGGGGAGGCGGAGTACCTTTCTGCAGAGCGAAGAAGTAAAAACATTGAATACAAACTCTATAAAAACAATGATTATGAAAGTTCTGAAACCTTTTCTTTTGTCACTGCTGATGACAATGACCCTGCTCGGCTGTCGCGACGACTACGATGACACTGCCCTGCGCAATGACGTGAACGATCTTAAGTCGAGAGTAGAAAAACTGGAAGCGTGGTGCACCGACGCCAACTCGCAAATCTCCGCCCTGCAAGGACTGATGTCCGCCCTGCAGGAGAATGATTACATCACCGGCGTGACTCCGCTGCTGGACGACGCCACCGGCCGGGAGACCGGCTACAGCATCGCCTTCGCGCAGCATCCCGCCGTCACCGCCCTCCACGGCAAGGACGGCGACACCGGCCTCACCCCCCCTCATCGGCGTGCAGAAGGACGACGATGGCCGCTACTACTGGACGGTGAAGACCGGAGCGTCCGACCCCGTGTGGCTGCTCGACGCCGACAAGCACAAAATTCCCGCCACCGGCGACCTTGCCCCGAAGCCCGAGATTAGCGTAGACACCGACGACGACGGCCTCCTCTGCTGGAAGGTAGACGGCGAGTGGCTGCTCGACGCCGGCCGGAAGCACGTGCCCGCCGCAGGTCCTCAAGACCCCGCAGGCCCCCAGGGTGATGCCGTCTTCGCTGCTGGCGGTGTAGACCTCACTAACCCCGCCTTCGTCACCTTCACCTTGGCTGACGGGAAGACGACGTTCACCGTGCCGCGCTCGGCGCCCCTCACCATGGGCAAGGAAGGAGTCATCCTCTACCCCGAGAGTCTCGATAGCTACGACGTCACCGTAACCCTGCCCACGGGCTTTGCGGACAAAGATTACGTCTCTATCATGGCCGAGGTGAAAGGCAGTTTCGGCACGAGCACCGACGTGCAGACGCGCGCCGACGGCAGCAGCGCCGGCTGGAAGGTGAGCGTGGCCGCCCCGACATTTCAGGGCGAGCGCGGGCAGGCTGTGGTGACGCTCACCGCGCCCCGGACGGCCGACGGGCAGGTGGTGGACGATGCCCCCGTGTGGCTGGAAGTGACGCTGCTGGACAGCAAGGGGATGAAGTACACGGCCACCTGCGTGGTGAAAGTGGGCAACACCGTCTCCACCGCCGTCGAGCTGATAAAGGCGCTGATGTCTGCCGGAGGAACGGCGGACAAGCCGATGCGGATTGTGCTGGCGAACGACCTGACCATGAGCGCGGCGGAGGTGAATGAAGCTACGGGAACGGGTGACAGCTACTTCTTCGTGCAAGGCTGCAAGGTGCTGGACGGCACCGGCTTCACGCTGACGAACGACATCGCCGGCAAAGGCAGGCACTATTCGGCCAGGATTTGGGACGCCGGCGTGTCGCTGGAGATAACCAACCTGACGATAAAGGACGCTGATGTGCGTAAGTCCAATCTGTTCAATGTGCGCAATAAGTGCCGCCTCACTCTGGGCAAGGGCGTCTCCGTAGTCACCAAGGGGAGGGACTCTAATTCGCTGTCCCCCCCTACATCACGTTGAAGAAAGGAGGCACGGTGGTGCTGGACGGCGCCAAGTTCAGCTGCGAGGCGGGCAGTTTCGGCCGCTGGATATACATGGGCCTTTCGGGGAGCACGGACCTCGTGCTGAAAAGCTTCTCTTTCGGTTGGGCCGACGACTGCATCTACATAGAGACTTGGGGCTCCGCCAACAACATCAGCATGGCGCCCGGCATCGCAGGCCCGGTGCACCTGTGCGGAATGTTTTTTTACGAAGGACTTCATAATACCCTCCACCGGGGGCAAGTTCACCGCTGCCGACGTGGCGAAGTTCTCGCTCCTTCCGGCCGAGACGTGGATAGACAGCGACGGCATCGGCGACCCCAACGGCGACCAGTACGAGTTCTACCTCGACGAGGCCACCAATACTATCCGCCTGCGGCTGAAGGGCGCGGTGACGACCTTTGCCGAGCTGGTGGCCGCCATTGATGCCGCCGACGGCACCGCCGCCGAGTCCACGCAGATCAGCCTCGGCGCAGATATCGTGTTCGAGGCGCCGGCGGCTGGCTCCGGTGCTTCGATCACCCTCCCCGCGGGCAAGCACATCGCCATCGACGGCGGCGCGGACAAATTCACGCTCACCCGCGCCAATACCGGGAAGCGTCTCTTCCGGGTGGAGGACGGCGCCTCGCTGCGGCTGACCAACCTCACGGCGGACGGCAAGGGCATCAGCGGTAGCGATCTTTTCTCCATAGGAGATATCGATGCCTCGCATCCGGACGGCGCCGGACGGCTGACGCTGGGCAGCGGCTTCCGCCTGACGGGAGCGGTGTACGAAGATAATACCTGCGGAATTAATGTCTATGGGACACTGGTGATGGAGGGCGATGCCGCCATTACGGGCAACGGCGCGGGGAATGCGGTATCCCTCAGCGGCATGAACGGCTCCTCCCTGCACCTGGCGGGCGGCTTCATTAAGGATAACAGCGGCGAAAGCCTCCGCTTGTATTATGCCTCATTCACCTCTGCCGCCCCCACCGTTACGGTGGATGCCGCCCTGCCTGCCGCCTCCGCCTACCTGCTGACGCTGGATCAGTACATCAAGGCGGACGACAACATCGCCTGCGAAACGGTGGTCACCGGTGGCAACGGCTACACGCTCACTGCCGACGACCTCGCACGCTTCACCCTGAAGCATATCCGCAAGCAGGGCAGTAGTGGCAGCGACTACATCGTCCCCCGACGGCTACGAACTCTGGCTCGACGCCGACGCCAACGCCATCAAGCTGCGCGCCGTCAACGGCATCGGCCTGCCCGACATTTCTTCGGGCGGAGCGGGGCTGCAGAAGCCATAAGCGGCGATAGAGGCTATGTAAGGTATAGTCTGTCATGCTGAGGAATTTTTTAGACGCGGATTGAGCGGATTGGGCGGATTTCTTTTTTTTGCTGCGCTCAACATGACAGTTACCCCACGCCTGAGAGGATATACCTTATATACCTCCGTCGGCCTATGAAACCTTGCCGCAACTTGCAGCAACCCTTCGTCGGCCTACGAAACCCTGCCGCATCGTGCAGCAACCCTTCGTCGGCCTACGAAACCCTGCCGCAGTTTGCAGCGGCCCTCCGTCGGCCTACGAAGCCTTGCCGCACAATGCAGCGCCCCTCCGTCGGCCTACGGAAGGGGCTGTAAACAACGAAACGAACTTTATATTCAATATTAATCATTTAAACAAGAAGAAATTATGTCATTATCAATCAATTCTCCTCAGCAAATAGGAACCCTTGGCTTGTCGCGCCTCACGAACGGCTCGCACCTCGACTTCCACACCAACGTCAGTAACCAAATCATCATCCTCACCCCCCGAGCTCCTGCACCTCGACCAGTTGGCGCCCCTCTACACCTCGGCCCTGGCCACGGAGCGCATGCTAGTGAACCGCGACACCAAGTTCGTGGCCACCACCGAAATGAAGGAGGCCGACGAACGACGCGACGCCATGGGCGGCATCATCCTGCAAACCGTACGCTCCAACCTGCGCAGCGCCATCGCCAAGAAGCAGGAGGCTGCCCGCTGGCTGGACGCCAAGCTGGTGCCATACGCCGAATTTGCCCGTCACGAGTACTCTAAGGAGACGAGCGAAGTGCACGGCATGATTGACGTGCTCAGCACCCCCGCTGCCACCGAGCACATCAAGACCCTCGGGCTGACGGACAAAGTGGAAGCCCTCGCTGGCGCCAACACTGACTTCGAGGCCGCCTTCAACGCCAAAACCGCCGAAATCGATTCCCGCTCGCCGCAGGCCGACACCTCCACTACCTCCGCCCGTCGCGACGTGGACGAGGTGTACGAGGCCATTGTCCGCCAGGTGAACGCCTACGCCGTGGTGCAGCCCACGAAGGAGATTACGCAGTTCATCGGCACCGTGAGCGCCCTCGTCAGCCAGTACAAGACGATTGCGGCGAACCAGGGGAAGAAGACGGAGACGACGGCCGGGCAGATGGTGGAAGCGGCCGGGCAGTCGGAAGCTGAGGCGATGACAACCGGGCAGTCGGAAGCTGAGGCGAAACCGTCGGCGAAACCGGAGGCGGAGTAACTTAGCTCTCCCGCCTGAAAGGGAGAGTACCCGAAGGGGGAGGGGTCTTCCACAGACACGGAGTTACTCCCGTTGAGTGGGAGACCCCCGGCCTAAAGGCCACCCCCCCTTCAGGCGGGGGAACTAAGTTGCTCCGTGCCCGAAAGGGCACACCTTTATATATATACAAACATTCATCTATATATATACAAACATTCATCATTCTAATACAGACATTCGTATGAACCTGAAATTTACCCATCCCTTTGCCCTTCTCGCCCTCCTGGGTGGAATGGCCCTCGCCACCGCCTCCTGCGCTGACGACACCCTCGTCTCCACCGACGGCGGAAACCCGACGACCCCCGACGCCACACCCGTCGGCAAGTCCATCACCCTGCGCGCCACCCTGCCCGCCGCGGTAGGCACACCGGCATCGGCCGACGCCACCGCCGCCCCCCGCCGGCACGCGCACCGTCCTCACCGAGCCTACCAACCCCGACGGCAGCGCTACCGCCCCCGTCGACCTGCCCGGCAACTCCCTGAAGAGCATCTGGGCGCCGCGCGACACCATTCTCATCCTGGCCAAGGAAGCCTCCACCTCCGGCATCCTCCCTTCGACGCCACCCGCACCGCCGTCTTCACCACCACCGACGGCAGCACCGGCAGCGGCTCCACCAAGGCCGTCTTCACTGGCGCCGACATCACCTACGGCGCCGACGCGCCCTACTACTTTGCCGCCTATTACCCCGCCAAGGTGGCAGGCACCGACCCCGCCACGCTGAACGACGGCTTCTCCTACGCCGGCCAGGTGCAGCGCGGCAACGGCGACATGCGCCATCTGGGCGACTTCGACTACATGCAGGCAACGTCGTCCTCCTCGAGCGGCATCACCTCGCTCGCCGATGCCGACCTTCAGTTCAACCGCGCGAGCACCTTCTTCCGCTTCGTCATCACCATGCCCGCGGCCGGCACCCCCGTCAGCCTCAACCTTACGGCGGTCCCCCCCCCGCGAACTCCCAGGCGCCGCAGGTATTCTACGAGAACGCCTTCGGCTCCAAGGCGACCAATAGCATCACCCTCGCCTTCTCCGAGATGACGGAGCTGTCGTTCGGACAACAGCTCGTGGCCTATCTGGCCCTGCGCCCCGGCGACCTGGCCGCCACCGACCTCTACTTCACCCTGACGCTGACTTGCGCCGACGCTACCTACTCCTGCGAGGTCAAGGGATGCAGCATGCCGGGCGGCTACATGGCGGGGAAGGTGTACGATGTGGCGATTGACAGCAGCTGGGGGCTGACCACCGCCTACATTGTATATACCGAATTTTTGACTAACGTCCCCACGGCACCCAAGCTCCTGAAAGACGGGCAACCGAACTCCGCCGACAATCCCCATCTGATAGAGACAAACTCGAACCTGCACTGGCTGGTGAAGAACGTCAACGAGGGCGGCAGCTTCGCCAACGGCGGCCCCGCCGCCGCCACGGCCTACTACCGCCTCATCAGGGACGTCGAGGTAAACGGCCCCGGTACCCCCTCCCAGAAGTACTTCGACTGGACGCCTATCGGCACCGCTAGCTACCCCTTCCGGGGACACTTTGACGGCGCGGGCCACGTCGTCACCGGTCTCCTCCGCAGCAGCAGTGCCCCGAACTTCGGCTTCTTCGGACACGTATCGTCGGTCGTCGTTTCCGGCAGCAGTCCTCTACCCGACATCCGCAACCTGACGGTAATGGCCGACGTGGAGAGCAACATCAGCTCACAGTATGCCCATAGATACGTAGGCGGCATCGTGGGCTACACGATGGGCAGCGTCACGCTGGACAACTGTCACTTCGGCGGCCACCTCACGGCGAAGGGCACGATCGGCACCAACTCCTACGTGGGCGGCATCGCCGGCATTGTCGGCGTCGGCAACTCGTTCGATGAGAACAACGTCTCGCTCATCAGCAACTGCACTACCACCTCCGCCGCCACGGTGGGCGTGGACAACGGCAGCAGCAGTATCAGTGCCAATAGCTCGGTTTACGTGGGCGGTATCGTCGGCGAGTGCCAAAACGCCGCCACCGTGTCCGGCTGCACCAACGGCGCGGCGGTCGGCGGGCTCATCATCACGTCGGAGGGCACGCAGGGCGAAGTGGATACATTTTTCGACACCGGCGGCATCGCGGGCAGCATCATGCAGGGAAACGGTGGGGCGAGCTCCGTCTATCACTGCACCAATAACGGTGCAGTGACCGGCAGCGTCTATCCCAACGGCAGTACCTACACCGGCGGCATCGCTGGCTATCTGAACACCACCTCCGCGTCCGACCTGACGAACCGCGGGGCAGTGACGGCGGCCACCGGCGCCGAAAGCAGGAGTTGCAACACGGGCGGCATCGTCGGTTACCTCATCATGCCCGGGAGCATGGAGGGCACTGTGGGCCCCGTCTCCCTGATTTACGTCACCAACGAGGGCCTCGTCAGCGGCGACACGGGCACCCAGATGTCTTACACGGGTGGCATCGTGGGCAACAATAACGACGCCCGCGCTATCCACCTCTGTCACAACGCCGGCAATGTGCAGTCTGCCTCCGGCAATAACGCCCGATCCTTCGGCACTGGCGCCTGGATAGGCTGCAACAGCAGCGCCACCAGCTTCCTCTACGACTGCTGCACCCTTGCCCCGGCGTCACCGTGGACGGCGCCTCCGCCGACCCGCAGACGAATGGCATCGGCATCGCCCTCGCAGACTGCTCCACCCAGCCCCAAACTTGCACGGAGGGGCACAAGGGGGATGCGCAGGCAGTGAAGTAATCCCTCTCACTTCGCTATTAATGTGATAACATTCCGTCCCTTGCATCAACAACTGCACAGGGCGGGATGTTTCTTTCTAAAAACTTCGTATCTTTGCCGCCACGATGGAAAAGTTTGTGGATGTCATATTGCCCCTGCCGCTGCACAGCTGCTTCACCTATTCCCTGCCGGAAGAGATGGCGGACGAGGTGCAAATAGGTTGCCGTGTCGTGGTGCCTTTCGGTCGGAAGAAATACTATACGGCTATCGTGCACAACGTACATTATTCTGCACCGACAGAGTACGAAGTGAAAGCAGTTTCTGCCCTGCTGGACGAACATCCCATCTTGCTCCCCCGCCAGTTCAAGTTTTGGGAGTGGCTGGCAGACTATTACCTCTGCACACAAGGCGATGTTTATAAAGCCGCCCTGCCTTCGGGCCTGAAGTTGGAGAGCGAAACGATGGTGGAATACAATCCCGACTTCGAGTCGGACGTGCAGTTGCCGGAGAGGGAGCAGAAGATACTGGACTTGCTTTCGGCAGAGCAGGAGCAATGCGTTACAAAGCTGGAAAAAGATAGCGGATTTAAGAATATCTTACTCATCATTAAATCCCTGCTCGATAAAGAAGCCATCTTCGTAAAAGAGGAACTGAAGCGCACTTATAAGCCTAAGACAGAAACTCGTGTGCGGCTGACGATGCAAGCAAGCAATGAACGCCGCCTGCACTTCTTCTTCGACGAGTTGCAGCGCCGTGCTCCCAAGCAGTTGGACTTGCTGATGAAGTACATCGAACTTTCCGGTTGTCTGGGCGGAGGAAACATCAAAGAAGTCTCCAAAGCAGAGCTGCTGAAACGTGCCGCCGCCACTCCCGGTGTCTTCAACGGGCTGGTGGAACGGGGAGTATTTGAGGTCTACCAGCAGGAAATCGGTCGGCTGAATGTAATCTCCGCCAAAGAAACGCTCCCTCTAAACCCACTGAACGAACATCAACAGCGGGCACACAATGAGATTGTAGGCAGCTTCAAGACCAACAACGTCTGCCTGCTCCACGGAGTAACTTCCAGCGGAAAGACTGAAGTGTATATCCACCTGATAGAAGAAGTCATCCGGCAAGGAAAGCAAGTGCTGTACCTACTGCCCGAGATTGCCCTCACCACCCAAATCACGGAGCGTCTGCAACGCGTGTTCGGCTCGCGTTTGGTCATTTATCACTCTAAGTTTCCCGATGCCGAACGGGTGGAGATTTGGCAGAAGCAACTGTCGGATAGCGGATATGACATTATCCTCGGTGTTCGTTCGTCCGTCTTCTTGCCGTTCCGCAACCTGGGACTGGTGATTGTGGACGAGGAGCACGAGAACACCTATAAGCAGCAAGACCCTGCTCCCCGTTACCATGCCCGCAATGCGGCAATTGTCCTTGCGGCAATGTATGGCGCTAAAACGCTGCTGGGCACGGCTACCCCCTCTGTGGAGAGCTGGCATAATGCCACGTCCGGCAAATACGGCTTGGTAGAACTGAAAGAAAGGTACAAAGAGATACAGTTGCCGGAGATTATCCCGGTGGATATCAAGGAACTGCAACGAAAAAAGCGTATGAACGGCCCTTTCTCGCCCTTATTGCTGCAATACATCCGCGAAGCGTTGGAGCAGAAAGAGCAAGTCATTCTGTTTCAGAACCGTCGCGGCTTTGCCCCGATGATAGAGTGCAACACCTGCGGCTGGGTGCCAAAGTGCAAGAACTGCGATGTGAGCCTGACCTATCATAAGGGAATGAACCAACTGACGTGTCACTACTGCGGATATACCTATCAAGTGCCGCGCGTCTGCCCCGCCTGCGAAGGCACCGACTTGCGCAACCGCGGCTTCGGCACGGAGAAGATAGAAGACGACATCAAAGCCCTCTTCCCCGAAACGGCCGTTGCCCGCATGGACCTTGACACCACCCGTACCCGTTCAGCCTACGAACGCATCATTGCCGACTTCGAGCAGGGAAAAACCGACATCCTCATCGGTACGCAAATGGTGTCCAAAGGACTGGACTTCGACCATGTGAGCGTAGTAGGCATCCTCAATGCCGACACCATGCTGAACTACCCCGACTTCCGCGCCTACGAACGTGCCTTCCAACTGATGGCGCAAGTAGCCGGTCGTGCCGGACGAAAGAACAAACGGGGTAGGGTGGTGCTGCAAACCAAAAGCATCGACCACCCCATCATTCCCCAGGTGATAGCCAACGACTACGAAGGCATGGTGGACGGCCAGCTTGCCGAACGGCAGATGTTCCACTATCCGCCCTACTACCGTCTGGTCTACGTCTACCTCAAGAACCGCAACGAAACCTTGCTCGACTTGATGGCGCAGACGATGGCCGCCAAGCTCCGTGCCATCTTCGGCAACCGGATACTGGGCCCGGACAAACCGCCCGTAGCCCGTGTGCAGACTTTGTTCATCCGCAAGATTGTGTTGAAGATAGAGACGAAAGCCCCGATGGCGCATGTCCGCGAACTGCTGGTGCAGGTGCAGAAGGAAATGGTTGCCGAAGACCGCTTCAAGTCATTGATTGTTTATTATGATGTAGACCCGATGTAGCGATGCTGCAACGAGGGAGTTGTGCCATCGAGATGGCACGAGTTTGCCTTCGTATCGGCACAAGCTCGCCATCGCATTGGCACGGTTGTGCCATCTCGATGGCACAGATATATTTTATTAAAGAAATTTTTTATGAGAAAGCCTCATCGAATATTATTTGTCTGTATGGGCAATATCTGCCGTTCCTCCTCTGCGGAGGGTGTGATGAAACATCTGGTGGAAGAAGCCGGACACGAAGAAGAGTTCGTGATTGGCTCCGCTGGCATCTTGTCCTATCGTCAGGGCGAACTGCCCGACAGTAGGATGCGTGCTCACGCCGCTCGTCGCGGATACAACCTGACGCACCGTTCGCGTCCCGTGCGTACGGAAGATTTCTATAACTTCGATTTAATCATCGGTATGGACGACCGCAATATCGACGACCTGAAAGACCGCGCCCCTGGGCCCGAAGAATGGGACAAGATACACCGCATGACGGAGTATTGCACCCGCTTTACTCATGCCGACCACGTTCCCGACCCCTATTACGGCGGTGCCGAAGGCTTCGAATACGTGCTCGACCTGCTCGAAGATGCTTGTACCGGACTGTTGGCGAGCCTTAGTGATTGATGTAAGTGTCCCGATAGAAACGCTTATTGTCGTTGAGGCTGCAAGTGGCGTCCACTCCGGCCTGTTGCAGCCGTTCGGCTATTTCGTTCAGCTTCTTTCTCGAAACTCTGCCGATGTAGAACAAACGGTAGCGATAGTCCGCGTCCAGCAACTCCATGACGTGTGTAAAGTTCTGCTCGCGGGCAAAGTCGAAGTTCACTTTCCGTAAATCCGTGTAGGGATAGCGGATGCTTCTGCCTGCGCTATACACCGTGAGCGCTTCATTGTCCATCTTCAGATAGCAGAAGCGGGTCATCAGCATACTGATGAAGAACAAACTCAGCCCGAAAGAGACGATGGCCGGAATAAATCCCCACCACACATCGCCGCTGATGCAGTAGTACCCCAGTATCAGGAACATGAGAAACAGCACGAAGAACCAGAACATGTAGAGCGACGGCCGCTGGTAGGTCTCCGTCGGAAGCGTTTCGGCACTCCGCTGCCGGGGTGCATAGTTATCAAAAAAGTATTCCTTGCGAAACAAGAAAGCGGATGACTGATGAAGGGTGTCTGCACGGTGGCAGAGAGATTACCTTGTCTTTCTTGCTTTTTAGATGCAAAGTCAGTATTCCTGGACCATATATGCCTTTGGATGCAGGCTTGCCGCTGTCCGCCGTCTGCTGATGGCGCTTCATGAAACTGAAACTCTCAATCTGTTGTAGCTTTATCTGCCGGCTTTGCAGCAGACGTTCGGCTCTTTGCTGTTCTTTGGCACTCACTTCCATAGTTTTTATTTTTAAGTTCGGGATAACTGATGCGGGTATGGTAAATCGTTTTCAACTTCTCCTTGAAGACGGCTTTTACGATGGCTATATCCTTGAAGGTGATGGGACATTCCTTGAAGTATCCCTCTTCCACTTGCGAGTCAATAATCTTGTCGACCAGGTTGCTAATGGTCTCTTCCGTGTACTCGGGCAGACTGCGTGAGGCCGCTTCCACCGAGTCTGCCATCATCAGGATGGCTTGTTCTTTGGTGAAGGGGTTCGGGCCGGGATAAGTGAATAATTCGTCATTGGGCTCTTCATCGGGATGTTCGTTCTTCCAGGATATATAGAAGTACTTCGTTTTTCCACGTCCGTGATGGGTGGTGATGAAGTCCTTGATAACTTTGGGGAGATTATTCTTCTCCGCCAGTTTTATCCCGTCCGTCACGTGGTTGATGACGACTTGTGCACTCTGTTCGTAACTGAGGTTCTTGTGCGGGTTGACACCTCCGGACTGGTTTTCGGTGAAGAATGCCGGATTTTCCATTTTGCCGATGTCATGGTACAAAGCACCGGTACGTACCAACTGGCTTTTGGCGCCTATGCGGTTGGCGGCTTCTGCGGCAAGATTGGCTACCTGCATGGAGTGCTGGAAAGTGCCCGGAACGGTTTCGGACATACGCCGCAGCAGATTGTTGTTGATGTTGGACAGTTCGACCAGGGTTACGTTGGACGTGAAACCAAAAGTCTTTTCCACAAGGAACAGCAGCGGGTAGGTGAACAACAGCAATACCCCGTTAATGACAAAATAGATGTACATGCTTCCATTCAGCTTCGACAGGTCGTTCTCCGTAATCAGTTCGAAGGCGAAGTAGACGGCGGCATAAGTGAGGATGACCAGAATGGCCGTGCGGAACAACTGCGAGCGTTGCGACAACTCCCTCAAACTGAAAATGGCGACCAGTCCGGTTGTAATTTGCAGTAAAATGAACTCGTGCGGATAGCGCAGGCAGATGGAGCAGATTAATACCGTGACTACCTGCGTGATGAATGCCGTCCGCGAGTCGAGGAACACGCGGATGATGATGGGCAGCATGGCATAAGGAATGATGTACACATTAAATATGTTGCTAGCCACCATCAGTGCCGTCACCACACAGTAGAACATGATGAGCGCGAACAGCAGGGACAGACTCTCTTTCCTGTTATAATAATCCCTGCGGAACAAATCGAGGTAGAGTATGAAGCACAGCATGAAAACGCTGACATACAATATCTGCCCCACCAGCATCAGCCGTTTCTGTCCGATGGACTCGCTGCACTTGATGGACTCTTTCCGTAAGCTCTCCAGGATTTTGTAGGTTTCCTTATCGACGATTTCGCCCCGGTCGATGATTTTCTGTCCGCTCAGCACGATGCCGTTTGCCCACGAGTAATTGTCGAGGGTCTCTTTCTTGGCGGTCTCTGTTCGTTGTGCGTCGTAGGTCAGATTGGGGTATAGATATTCATTGAGCGAACACTGCCTCAGAATGTCCGGGCGGTAGTGCAGGGTGTCGGCCGTAAGCAGATAGGCGTATGCCTGCTTTACGGAATACAGTTTGCCGATATTCCGTTGGTTGGCCATTTTGTCATTTATCACCATGATGGCGGAGGTGCTGTCCTTGTGCAGTTTTGCCAGCTCCTCGGTGGAGACTATTCCCGCCTGATACACCTCGGAGAGTATCTTCTCTATATACCGAATGTAGTCTGTAGAAGGAAGAACACCTCGCAAGTGCGCCTGATAATCGTCTTTCAACTTTTTAATCGCTTGCTTTTCAATGCCTTTATCCAACTGGAAATAAGGTTGGAAGGCTGCAAGAATACTGTCCTGTTCTTTCTTCACCACCTTGTCGTCCTTGTAGATGGGGAAGTCGAAAGTCGCCATCAGTTGCCCGTACTTCCACGGTTTTTCAATGTCGAACTGGTAGTTGAACTCGCCGTCTCTCGGAAGAAAGTAGACAATAACTCCAACGGTACCGATAAAAATCAGTGCCTTATATAACAAATCTCTGAGCGAGAACTTTTTCTTTTTTGCCTTGAAATAACTCATATCGGTTGAAATTTTTGCGAAAAGTACGAAAAAAACATTAGTGTGGAAAAAAAAAGGTTTAATTTTGCCGTCTAATTTATTCATAAGTAAGATAGATTATGACAGAAAGAAAAGTCAGAGTCCGTTTTGCCCCGAGTCCTACGGGGGCGTTGCACATTGGCGGTGTGCGCACTGCATTATATGATTATCTCTTTGCGCGTCAGCATGGTGGCGATTTGATATTCCGTATCGAAGATACTGATTCCAACCGGTTTGTGCCGGGAGCGGAAGAATATATCCTGGAGTCTTTCAAGTGGTTGGGCATTTCTTTTGACGAAGGCGTCAGCTTTGGTGGAGAGCACGGCCCCTACCGCCAGTCCGAGCGTCGCGAGATATACAAGAAGTATGTGCAGGTATTGCTGGATGCCGAGAATGCCTACATCGCTTTTGATACTCCCGAAGAATTGGATGCCAAACGCGCGGAAATCGCTAATTTCCAATACGATGCTTCTACCCGCATGCAGATGCGCAATTCACTGACGCTTTCCAAGGAAGAAGTGGATGCCCTGATTACTGAGGGAAAACAATATGTGGTTCGTTTTAAGATTGAGCCGAACGAAGATGTACATGTCAACGATTTAATTCGTGGCGAAGTCATCATAAATTCCTCTATTCTGGATGATAAAGTTCTTTATAAGTCGGCCGACGAATTGCCTACTTATCACTTGGCAAATATCGTGGACGACCATTTGATGGAGGTGTCCCATGTCATTCGCGGAGAAGAATGGTTGCCTTCTATCCCGTTGCATGTGTTGCTATACCGTGCTTTCGGTTGGGAAGACACGATGCCTGCTTTCGCCCATCTGCCTTTGCTGCTGAAGCCTGAAGGAAACGGCAAGTTGAGCAAGCGCGACGGAGACCGTCTCGGCTTCCCGGTGTTCCCGTTGGAGTGGCACGACCCTAAAACCGGAGAAGTTTCTTCCGGCTATCGGGAGGCCGGCTATCTGCCCGAAGCTGTTATCAACTTCCTTGCCCTGCTGGGCTGGAACCCGGGTAACGACCAAGAGCTGATGTCGATGGACGAATTGGTGAAGTTGTTCAATCTGAGCCATTGCAGCAAGTCCGGTGCTAAGTTCGATTATAAGAAAGGCATTTGGTTCAATCACGAATATATCATGCAGAAGCCCGACGGAGAGATTGCTTCTCTTTTCAAACCGGTGCTGGAGGCCAACGGGGTAAACCTTGCTTCGTATAGCGATGAGTTCCTCACTAAAGTAGTCTCTTTGGTGAAAGGTCGCGTCAACTTTGTGAAAGAGCTGTGGGACCAGACCCGCTTCTTCTTCGTTGCTCCGTCGGAGTATGCCGAGAAGGATGTGAAGAAACGTTGGTCTGAGGACACTCCGCGCATCATGACTGAGTTGATGGAGGTGCTTCGCGGCATCGGTGATTTTTCGTCCAAGCCTTCCGAAGACATTGTGATAGGCTGGATTACCGAAAAGGGCTATCACATGGGCAATGTGATGAACGCTTTCCGTCTTGCAGTAGTGGGAGAGTGCAAAGGTCCGCATATGTTTGATATTACCGAATTGTTGGGCAAGGAGGAAACGTTAGCCCGCATACAGCGTGCGGTCGATGTGCTTTCTTAAATAGAGATAGTATGCTTTACGATTTGGCAATAATAATCTACGACATTGTGGTGCACCTGGCTACTCCGTTTAGCCGTAAACCCCGAAAGATGATGAAGGGGCACTGGGTGGTGTATGAGCTTCTCCGTCAGCAGTTGGAGAAGGATGTGCGCTATATCTGGTTTCATGCAGCATCGTTGGGCGAGTTTGAACAAGGACGTCCGTTGATAGAGAAAATCCGTGCCAAATATCCGGATTATCGCATTTTGCTGACATTCTTTTCGCCTTCGGGCTACGAGGTTCGTAAGAATTACAGAGGTGCCGATGTTGTTTGCTACTTGCCTTTCGACAAGCCGCGCAATGTGAAGAAATTCCTCGATTTGGTAAACCCGTGCATGGCATTCTTTATCAAATACGAGTTTTGGAAAAACTACCTGGATGAACTGCATAAACGCCGTATCCCGGTGTATAGCGTGTCTTCCATTTTCCGTCGCGGGCAGGTTTTCTTTAAATGGTATGGCGGTACTTATCGGAATGTATTACGCAATTTCGACCATATATTTGTACAGAACGAACGTTCCAAACGCTATCTGTTGAAGATTGGGATTAACCGTGTGACGGTAGTCGGAGATACCCGCTTCGACCGTGTGCTCCAAATTCGAGAAGAGGCGAAAGATTTGCCGCTGGTAGAGTTATTCAAGAATAATACAATGACTTTCGTTGCCGGAAGTTCCTGGCAACCCGATGAAGACCTCTTCATCGAATACTTCAACCAGCATCCGGAAGTGAAGCTGATTATTGCTCCGCACGTGACCGATGAAAGCCACTTGGTAGAAATCATCCGCAAACTGAAACGCCCCTATGTGCGATATACCCGTGCCGACGAGAAGAATGTGCGTAAAGCCGATTACCTGATTATAGATTGCTACGGATTGCTATTTTCCATCTACCGTTATGGCGAGATTGCCTATATCGGTGGTGGCTTCGGAGTCGGCATTCACAATACATTGGAAGCGGCGGTTTATGGCATTCCGGTAATCTTTGGCCCGAAATATCAGAAGTTCCAGGAGGCCGTCCAATTGCTCGAAGCCCAAGGCGGCTTCTCCATCAAGAACTATGAAGAGTTGAAGACGCTGCTCGACCGTATGCTGACAGACGAAGTATTCCTGCGGGAAGTAGGTATGAATGCCGGTTTCTACGTAACTGGCAATGCCGGTGCTACAGACCGGATTATGAATATGATTAATTTCTAAATGTGCTAATGCGATAATATGCCAATGTGCTAATTGGCTGCGCGTTGTTGACGCCACATGGTCATTAGCACATTGGCATATTATCACATTAGCACATTATTTATACCAGTTCGAATACATCAGATAATTGTGCGCAATCTTCTGGTTCAGTTCCTTTGCCTGTTCCGTGTCTACCTTTTTGATAAACTTGGCAGGCACGCCGCCCCAGACACTTCCCGGCTCTATTACGGTATTGCTCAGCACCAGTGAACCGGCAGCAACAATCGCCCCTTCACCCACTACGGCATGATCCAGGATTGTAGACCCCATTCCCACAAGTGCATAATCCTTGATGGTTGCTCCGTGAATGGTTACATTATGCCCCACGGACACGTGGTCGCCTATCTCTATCGTTGACTTTTCATATAAAGTATGCAGCACGCTTCCGTCTTGAATGTTCACCCCGTTTCCGATGCGGATTGAATTAACGTCTCCGCGTAGCACAGTACTGAACCAAATGCTGCAATCGCGCCCCATCTTCACATCGCCGATGATGGCTGCATTGTCTGCCAAGAAGCAGTTCTCTCCGATTTCCGGAGTAAATCCTCTTACTGATTTTATAAGTGCCATTTTTATTTAGTGATTAATGATTTGCATGCTTCTTTCAACCATTCCCGCTCTTCATTGTTCAAGTCGGTCGATAGCTTTTCATAAACCGTCCGGTGGTAATCATTCAGCCATTCTATCTCTTCTTCCGTCAGCATTTCCTTGATAATACCCTTCTTACAGATGGGGCAGAGAGTGATTGTCTCGAACTTCAGATAATTCCCGAACATGCCTTCGCCCGCAGCAACTGTCAATACCAGGTTTTCCGTGCGGATGCCGTGGCTGCCTGCCTTATATACACCCGGTTCATTGGATGTCACCATGCCTGCTTGCAGAGTTACGGGATTTTCGTTCATGCGGATACTTTGCGGACCTTCATGCACATTGAGGAAGTGTCCTACGCCATGCCCCGTTCCATGCAGAAAGTTCATGTGCCGTTTCCATATCGGCATACGTGCCAGCACATCCAACTGTGCGCCACGGGTACCTTCGGGAAAGACCGCCATTGCCAACGCGATGTGCCCTTTCAATATTAGGGTATAATCTTTCATTTCCTCTTCCGTCAGTTTGCCGAGAGCAATCGTACGGGTGATGTCAGTCGTCCCGTCCAGATACTGCGCTCCTGAATCCAACAACAGAAAGCCCTCCGGTTTCAACGTTACATCAGTTTCGGGCGTAGCTTCGTAGTGCACGATAGCTCCATGTTCCTTGTATCCGGCAATCGTATCGAAACTCTCGCCCATATAAAGCGTTTGTTCGGCACGGAATGAATGCAGTTTCCGGTCTACGCTGATTTCTGTCTCTTGTCCTGTGGGAACGGCTTCTTCCAACCATTTCAGGAGCTTAACCAATGCTACCCCATCGCGTTGCATCGCTGCGTGGATACCGGCAATCTCCTGTTCGTTGCGGATTGCTTTCAGCAAAGTCACGGGCGAAGTTCCCTCGATGATTTTGCATTCGGGGCGGATAGCCGAGTAAATTGCATAGTTCGTTTTGGCAGGATTTATCAGAATACTTTCAGCAGGAAGAGTGTGAAGAAACTCTTCTACCTCTTGATAAGGGTGCACTGTAATGCCGTTCTTTTCCAGATACGACGCCACCTCATGAGTGAGCTTTTGAGATTGGATAAAATAGTGCACACCTTGTGCCCCAATCAGCAAATAACTGACTACTACCGGATTGCAATGCACGTCATTACCGCGAATGTTGAGCACCCATGCTATCTCGTCCAAGGCCGGAATTAACAGCGCTTCTGCACCGGCAACTTGCATCTTTTCGCGAATGACTGCCAGCTTTTCACTGCAACTCTTTCCTGCATATTTTATGTCATATACAAAAGCAGGCGCTTCCGGCATTGCCGGTCTGTCTATCCATAACGCTTCCATCGGGTCGGCAATGCTCTTGACGGATATGCCATGCCCTTCCAATTCCTCTTGCAATTGCGCTACAGCTTCTGCGGAAAACATTTTTCCGTCTATGCCCACCGTTGAGCCTTTCTCCAACTGTTCGCTCAGGAAAACCGGAATGCTCGGTGTCTCCGGAAGCATCTCTTTATATAACTCTATTTCCGTACCTTCCAACTGCTGTGCCGCTTGTAGGAAGTATCGCGAGTCAGTCCATAATCCCGCTTTCGCAGTAGTGACCGCCACTGTTCCTGCCGAACCGGTAAAGCCGGAAATCCATTCTCTCGATTTCCAATGCGGTGCCACATACTCGCTTAAATGCGGATCGGTACTGGGGATGATGAAGGCCTGTATGCCTTCGCGTTTTAACAATGCCCGCAAGGCATTTATACGTTGGTTGATTGTTGAAGCCATATATAATAAAGGTATAAATTATTTCTCCTCAAAGATACTTACTTTCCTGTAATTATACTCTCTGTGACTGCAAATTATCTTTTTGTCGGTTGTGGAAATACTATTTTATCCCAAAACCACAGATTTTTTTGCCGAAAGTTTTGTGAATAAAGAAAGTATGTGTAATTTTGCCGCTCAATTTAATCGTGAGATTTTTAAACATTAACATTTTAAAAACAAAAAAAATGATTGTAGTACCTGTAAAAGAAGGCGAAAACATCGAAAAAGCGCTGAAGAAATTTAAAAGAAAATTTGAAAAGACCGGTATCGTTAAGGAATTGAGAAGCAGACAACAGTTTGACAAACCGTCTGTAACTAAAAGACTTAAGAAAGAACGTGCCGTTTACGTTCAGCAGCTTCAGCAAGTAGAAGATTAATAATTCGTAAATTCCTTTGAATTATTGAATTCTTTTTCATACATTCGTTGCAAGATTTAGATGTAACGATATGTTGTTGACAGATTCTTTTCTTAGCTATCTTCAGTACGAGCGGAACTACTCCGAGAAGACGATAATATCGTATCGGGAGGATTTGTGTCAGTTTGAAGAATTTGCGAAAGAAGAAGTCGTAGAACTTGCTCCTTCGGAAGTAGATGCCGCCTTGATCCGTGAATGGATCGTATCCTTAATGGATAGAGGATATACTTCCACTTCGATTAACCGAAAGTTGAGTGCTCTCCGGTCGTTCTATAAGTTTCTTTTGCGAAAAGGCGAGGTTGTAGTTGATCCGCTACGAAAAATAACGGGACCCAAAAACAAAAAACCGTTGCCGGTGTTCGTGAGGGAAAGCGAAATGAACAAGCTACTGGATGATACCGATTTTGGTGAAGGATTTAAAGGGTGTCGCGACCATATGATTATCGAAATGTTTTATGCCACCGGCATGCGGCTTTCGGAATTGGTAGGGTTGAACGATGGAGACGTGGATTTCTCTTCTTCCCTTATTAAGGTAACGGGAAAAAGAAACAAACAGCGTCTAATTCCTTTTGATGAGGAGCTTAGAAATGCGATGACTGAGTATGTCAATGTAAGGAATGAGGCTGTGCCTGTGCGATCGGATGCTTTTTTTATCCGTGAAACCGGCGAACGCATCACCCGGAGTATCGTAGCTAATCTTGTGAAACGAAACCTTTCGAAAGTAGTGACTATAAAAAAAAAGAGTCCGCATGTGCTGAGGCATACTTTTGCGACAACGATGCTGAATAACGATGCAGAACTTGGCGCAATCAAAGAACTACTCGGTCATGAAAGTTTGGCGACGACGGAAGTTTATACGCATACTACTTTTGAAGAACTTAAAAAAGTGTATAATCAGGCTCACCCTCGGGCCTAAAGAAAAGGAGGTAAGTATGGAAGTTAGAATTCAATCAATTCACTTTGACGCGTCAGAGCAGTTACAGGCTTTTGTTCAGAAGAAGACTGCTAAGTTGGAGAAATTTTACGACGATATAAAGAAAGTAGAGGTGTCATTAAAGGTAGTTAAGCCAGAGACGGCGGAAAACAAAGAAGCCGGAGTGAAAGTACTGATTCCCAATGGTGAATTTTATGCCAATAAGGTTTGTGATACGTTTGAAGAAGCAATAGACCTTTGTCTGGAAGCTTTGGAAAAACAACTGGTTAAGTACAAGGAAAAACAACGGAGCAAATAAAAATCCGCGAAAATTTTGCGGGTAAAAAAATAAATGCCTAAATTTGCAGCCGTTTCGCTCACGCTAGAACGTTACGGTTGCATTTTTAAGCCTGCCTCTTTAGCTCAGTTGGCCAGAGCACGTGATTTGTAATCTCGGGGTCGTTGGTTCGAATCCGACAAGAGGCTCAAAAAAAGAAGAGTATTCCTTCAGGTGATTTATGAAAATTGTCATTAGAGGGGTTCGGTGAGGAAGAAATAGAGTTCTTTATATAATTAGGGCAAATACCAGAGTGGCCAAATGGGGCAGACTGTAAATCTGCTGGCTTACGCCTTCGGCGGTTCGAATCCATCTTTGCCCACAACTCTTATTCTTCCTGCTGTTATAGCTCAGCGGTAGAGCACTTCCTTGGTAAGGAAGAGGTCCCGGGTTCAAATCCCGGTAACAGCTCATAAGGATGTAAAAGCTGATTATTAATCAAATAAATAACAAGTAAGGCTATGGCTAAAGAGAAATTCGAACGTACCAAACCGCACGTAAACATTGGTACAATTGGTCACGTTGACCACGGTAAAACCACGTTGACTGCTGCTATCACTACAGTGTTGGCAAAGAAAGGTCTTTCAGAAGTTAAGTCTTTCGATCAGATCGATAACGCTCCTGAAGAAAAGGAAAGAGGTATTACTATCAATACTTCTCACGTAGAGTATGAAACTACTAACCGTCACTACGCTCACGTAGACTGTCCGGGTCACGCCGACTACGTAAAGAACATGGTAACTGGTGCTGCTCAGATGGACGGTGCTATCATCGTAGTTGCTGCAACTGATGGTCCGATGCCTCAGACTCGCGAACACATTCTGTTGGCTCGTCAGGTAAACGTACCGAGACTGGTTGTATTCATGAACAAGTGCGATATGGTAGACGATGCTGAAATGTTGGAACTTGTTGAAATGGAAATGCGTGAGTTGCTTTCAGCTTACGAATTCGATGGCGACAACACTCCTTTCATTCAGGGTTCTGCTCTTGGTGCATTGAATGGCGTTGAAAAGTGGGAAGATAAGGTTATGGAACTGATGGAAGCTTGCGACACATGGATTCCGCTGCCTCCGCGTGACGTTGACAAACCGTTCTTGATGCCGGTTGAAGACGTATTCTCTATTACGGGTCGTGGTACTGTTGCTACTGGTCGTATCGAAGCTGGTATCATCCATGTAGGTGATGAAATCGAAATCCTCGGTTTGGGTGAAGATAAGAAATCAGTCGTAACCGGTGTTGAAATGTTCCGCAAACTGTTGGATCAAGGTGAAGCTGGTGACAACGTAGGTCTGTTGCTCCGTGGTATCGACAAGAATGAAATCAAACGCGGTATGGTTCTTTGCAAACCGGGTCAGATTAAGCCTCACTCTAAATTCAAAGCATTTATCTACGTTTTGAAGAAAGAAGAAGGTGGTCGTCACACTCCGTTCCACGACAAATACCGTCCTCAGTTCTATCTGCGTACTATGGACTGTACAGGTGAAATCACTCTTCCGGAAGGAACTGAAATGGTAATGCCTGGTGATAACGTAGAAATCACTGTAGAATTGATCTACCCGGTAGCTCTGAACGTAGGTTTGCGTTTCGCTATCCGTGAAGGAGGTCGTACAGTAGGTTCTGGTCATATTACTGAAATCGTTGACTAATTACCAAATATTCTAATCAGTTCCCGGCGTAATACCGGGAACTGATTATGTTCACACGGGAGTAGCTCAGTTGGTAGAGCACCGGTCTCCAAAACCGGGTGTCGGGAGTTCGAGCCTCTCCTCCCGTGCTAATATTTTTGAAATGAAGAAGATTGTAGCTTATTTTAAAGAAACCTACGACGAACTTGTTCATAAAGTGTCGTGGCCTACGTATTCTGAACTCACTAACAGTGCAGTAGTTGTTTTATATGCTTCCCTGCTCATTGCATTGGTAGTATTTGCGATGGACTTCTGTTTCCAACACGTAATGGAGTTTGTTTATTCACATTAAAAAAGTAAGGAGAAAATGTCTGAGATTGAAAAGAAATGGTACGTTCTGCGTGCTATTAGCGGAAAAGAAGCTAAGGTAAAGGGGTACCTTGAAGCTGATATTAAAAACAGCAACCTTGGTGATTACGTGTCTCAGGTATTGATTCCTACCGAAAAGGTATATCAGGTTCGCAATGGTAAAAAGATTGTGAAAGAGAGAAGTTATCTCCCTGGTTACGTTTTGGTGGAGGCTGCTCTGGTAGGTGAGGTCGCTCATCACCTGAGAAATACTCCTAATGTGATAGGGTTCTTGGGTGGTTCGGAGGAACCCGTACCTCTGAGACAGCCAGAAGTGAATCGTATACTTGGTACAGTCGATGAATTGCAGGAGTCGGGTGAAGACTTGAACATCCCGTTTGTAGTCGGCGAGACTGTAAAGGTGAATTACGGTCCGTTCAGTGGATTCAGTGGAATTATTGAAGAAGTGAACACCGAGAAGAAGAAGCTGAAGGTCATGGTTAGGATATTCGGTCGGAAAACTCCGCTCGAATTGGGCTTTATGCAAGTTGAAAAAGAATAGTGCAGGTGTTACGCTGTAGTATTCTTCATTAATGTTTATATATAAATCAATTAAAAAATGGCTAAAGAAGTTGCTGGACTAATCAAATTACAGATTAAAGGAGGCACGGCAAACCCATCACCCCCAGTTGGACCTGCATTGGGTTCTAAGGGTATCAATATCATGGAGTTTTGCAAGCAATTCAACGCCAGAACCCAAGACAAAGCAGGAAAGATCCTTCCTGTGATTATCACTTACTACGCAGATAAGTCTTTCGATTTTGTAATCAAGACTCCTCCCGTTGCTATTCAATTACTTGAAGTGGCTAAGGTAAAGAGTGGTTCTGCTGAGCCTAACCGTAAGAAAGTTGTCGAGATTACTTGGGAACAGGTTCGTACGATTGCTCAGGACAAGATGGTTGACTTGAACTGTTTCACTGTCGAAGCTGCCATGAAAATGGTTGCCGGTACGGCACGTAGTATGGGTATCGCTGTAAAAGGGGAGTTCCCGGTTAATAACTAATAAACTTCAATTAGAATGGGTAAACTGACAAAAAATCAAAAGTTGGCTGCAGAGAAAATTGAAGCAGGGAAAGCATACTCTCTCAAAGAAGCTGCTACGCTGGTAAAGGAAATTTCTTATACCAAGTTTGACGCTTCTCTGGATATAGACGTACGTTTGGGTGTTGACCCGCGTAAGGCTAACCAGATGGTGAGAGGTGTTGTATCACTTCCTCACGGTACTGGTAAGGTTGTACGCGTTTTGGTGCTTTGTACACCGGATACTGAAGCTGCTGCAAAAGAAGCCGGAGCTGACTATGTTGGTCTTGACGAATATATTGAAAAGATCAAAGGTGGATGGACTGATATTGATGTAATCATCACTATGCCGTCTATCATGGGTAAGATTGGTGCACTCGGTCGTGTGCTCGGTCCTCGTGGATTGATGCCTAACCCGAAGAGTGGCACTGTAACTATGGATGTTGCTAAAGCTGTAAACGAAGTAAAACAAGGCAAGATTGACTTTAAGGTTGATAAGAGCGGTATTGTTCATACTTC
Source organism: Bacteroides sp. (assembly GCA_021203515.1). Lineage (GTDB taxonomy): Bacteria > Bacteroidota > Bacteroidia > Bacteroidales > Bacteroidaceae > Bacteroides. The sequence continues at coordinate 61,346 of JAJQAY010000068.1, forward strand.
TATCGGTAAAGTTTCATTTAGTGCTGATCAAATTCGCGACAATGCGAAAGAATTCATCTCTACTTTGAATAAATTGAAGCCGAGCGCAGCCAAGGGTACATACATCAAGAGTATTTATCTTTCTAGCACCATGAGTGCCGGTATCAAGATTGACCCGAAATCGGTAGAAGAAATCTAATAAAACGGAGTAATAATGAGAAAGGAAGATAAAAGTACGATTATTGAGCAGATTGCTGCTGTAGTTAAGGAATACGGTCACTTCTATTTGGTAGATACCGCTGCTATGAACGCTGCTGCTACAAGCGAGCTGAGAAGAGAATGTTTCAAGGCTGATATCAAATTGATGGTAGTTAAGAATACATTGCTTCACAAAGCATTGGAGATCCTGGAAGAAGATTATTCTCCGCTTTATGGAACTTTGAAAGGCACTACTGCCGTAATGTTTAGCAATGTTGCTAACGCTCCGGCTAAGCTGATTAAGGATAAGGCTAAGAATGGCATTCCCGCACTGAAAGCTGCATATGCGGAAGAAATCTTCTATGTTGGTGCTGACCAATTGGACGCTCTCGTTAGTATCAAGAGTAAGAATGAAGTTATTGCTGACGTTATTGCCTTGCTGCAATCGCCGGCGAAGAATATTATTTCTGCTCTGCAATCAGGTGGTAACACCATCCACGGAGTTCTCAAGACTCTTGGTGAACGTCCCGAAGCGTAAATTTCGGACACAATTTTATAATCAATTTATTTAGTATTTAAACAATTAAAATCATACAAAAATGGCAGATTTGAAAGCTTTTGCAGAACAATTAGTTAACTTGACAGTAAAAGAAGTTAATGAACTTGCAACTATCCTGAAAGACGAATACGGTATTGAACCTGCTGCTGCAGCTGTTGCTGTTGCTGCTGGTCCTGCAGCTGGTGGTGCTGCTGCCGCTGAAGAGAAGTCTTCATTCGACATAGTATTGAAGAGCACTGGTTCAGCTAAACTTCAGGTAGTTAAAGCCGTTAAGGAAGCTTGTGGTCTTGGCTTAAAAGAAGCTAAGGACATGGTAGACGGTGCTCCTAGCGTAGTAAAAGAAGGTTTGGCTAAAGACGAAGCAGAATCATTGAAGAAAACATTGGAAGAAGCTGGAGCTGAAGTTGAACTTAAATAACATTAGCCTGTAAATCAGGTAATTCGGTTAAGAACCCTTCGCGAAAAGGGTTCTTAATCTTTTTGTGTATATATTTAAAATTAAGTTCTACAAATCCATTAACAGATGTCTTCAAATACTGTAAATCAAAGAGTTAATTTTGTTTCGACTAAGAATCCACTGGAATACCCGGATTTCCTGGAAGTACAATTGAAGTCATTCAAAGACTTTCTACGACTGGACACCCCACCCGAGAAACGTAAGAACGAGGGATTGTATAAAGTATTTGCCGAAAACTTCCCTATTGCCGATACAAGAAATAATTTTGTTCTTGAGTTTCTGGACTACTATATTGATCCGCCGCGTTATACTATCGATGAATGTATAGAGCGAGGGCTTACTTATAGCGTGCCCTTGAAGGTTAAATTGAAATTATATTGTACCGACCCCGACCACGAAGATTTTGATACGGTCATTCAGGATGCGTTCCTGGGACCTATCCCTTACATGACGGATAAAGCGACATTCGTCATCAACGGTGCAGAGCGTGTAGTTGTATCTCAGCTTCACCGTTCGCCGGGTGTATTCTTCGGTCAGAGTGTGCATGCCAATGGTGCCAAATTGTACTCAGCCCGTATCATCCCGTTCAAGGGTTCATGGATTGAGTTTGCTACCGACATCAACAACGTCATGTACGCTTACATCGACCGTAAGAAGAAGTTGCCGGTGACCACTTTGCTGAGAGCTATCGGTTTCGAGAACGATAAGGATATCCTCGAAATCTTCAACTTGGCAGAAGACGTGAAAGTCAACAAGACGAACCTCAAGAAGATGGTGGGACGTAAGTTGGCGGCACGTGTATTGAAAACATGGATTGAGGATTTTGTAGACGAAGACACCGGTGAGGTTGTTTCTATCGAGCGTAACGAAGTCGCTATCGACCGTGAAACCGTAATCGAGCCGGAGCATGTTGACATTATATTAGAGTCAGGTGTTCAGAATATTCTTGTTCACAAGGAAAAGCCGAACCAGTCTGACTACTCCATCATATATAATACACTGCAGAAGGACCCGAGTAACTCGGAAAAAGAAGCCGTGCTCTACATCTACCGTCAGTTGCGTAATGCAGACCCTGCTGATGATGCCAGTGCACGCGAGGTTATCAACAACCTGTTCTTCTCAGAAAAGAGATATGACCTCGGTGATGTAGGCCGTTACCGTATCAACAAGAAGTTGAACCTGACGACTGCTATGGACGTACGTGTCCTCACCAAGGAAGATATCATCGAAATCATCAAGTATCTGATTGAGTTGATTAACTCAAAGGCAGATGTCGATGATATCGACCACTTGAGCAACCGTCGTGTGCGCACGGTAGGCGAGCAGTTGTCCAACCAGTTTGCGATTGGTTTGGCACGTATGTCCCGCACCATCCGTGAGCGTATGAACGTCCGCGACAATGAAGTCTTCACTCCGATCGACCTGATTAACGCCAAGGCAATTTCTTCCGTTATCAACTCATTCTTCGGAACGAACGCCCTGTCGCAGTTCATGGACCAGACCAACCCGCTTGCCGAGATTACTCACAAGCGTCGTATGTCTGCCCTCGGCCCCGGCGGTTTGTCACGCGAGCGTGCCGGCTTCGAGGTTCGTGACGTACACTACACGCACTACGGTCGTCTTTGTCCGATTGAAACGCCTGAAGGTCCGAACGTCGGTTTGATTTCGTCCCTTTGTGTATTCGCCAAGATAAACGACCTCGGTTTCATCGAAACTCCTTACCGCAAGGTAGCCAACGGTAAAGTGGACCTTTCAGATAAAGGACTTGTTTACCTCACTGCCGAAGAGGAAGAAGCCAAGATTATCGCACAGGGTAATGCGCCGTTGAACGACGACGGTTCCTTCATCAAAGATAGAGTAAAATCCCGTCAGGATGTCGACTATCCGGTTGTAGCTCCTGAAGAGGTTGAACTGATGGACGTATCTCCTCAGCAGATTGCTTCTATCGCAGCTTCTTTGATTCCGTTCCTCGAACATGACGATGCCAACCGTGCATTGATGGGATCAAACATGATGCGCCAGGCAGTTCCGTTGTTGAAGAGCGAAGCTCCGATTGTAGGTACAGGTATCGAACGCCAGTTGGCACGTGACTCCCGCACGCAGATTACTGCCGAGGGTGACGGTGTAGTCGACTTCGTAGATGCTACGACTATCCGCATCTTGTACGACCGTACGGATGAAGAAGAGTTTGTCAGCTTCGAGCCTGCATTGAAAGAATATGTCATTCCGAAATGGCGCCGTACCAACCAGAACATGACGATTGACCTTCGTCCTATCTGTGAAAAAGGTCAGCGCGTGACGAAAGGCCAAATCCTTACCGAAGGCTACTCCACCGAAGACGGTGAATTGGCTCTGGGTAAGAACTTGCTCGTTGCATACATGCCTTGGAAGGGATATAACTATGAGGATGCCATCGTATTGAATGAACGTGTGGTTCGCGAAGACCTTTTGACTTCCATACATGTGGAAGAGTATTCTCTCGAAGTTCGTGAAACGAAGCGCGGTATGGAGGAATTGACTTCCGACATCCCCAATGTAAGTGAAGAAGCTACCAAAGACCTCGACGAGAACGGTATTGTTCGTGTAGGTGTCCGCATCGAGCCGGGTGATATCCTTATCGGTAAGATTACTCCGAAAGGCGAGTCAGATCCTTCTCCGGAAGAGAAGTTGCTCCGTGCCATCTTCGGCGACAAGGCCGGCGATGTGAAAGACGCTTCTTTAAAGGCCTCTCCTTCTTTGAAGGGTGTGGTTATCGGCAAGCGTCTGTTCTCCCGCGTCATCAAGACACGCAGTTCCAAATTGGCCGACAAAGCCCTGCTGCTTAAGATTGACGACGAATTCGACGGAAAGGTAGCCGACCTGAAGAAAGTATTGGTAAATAAATTGTTGAAACTCACCGAGAACTACACCTCCGAAGGTGTGAAAGACTATATGGGTGCCGATGTCATTGCGAAGGGAGCACGTTTCTCCGCTTCCGATTTCAGCGACATGGACTTCACCGCCATCCAGTTGAGCAACTGGACGAAGGATGAACACACCAACGGTCTGATCCGTGTATTGGTGATGAATTTCATCAAGAAATATAAGGAACTCGATGCTGAGTTGAAGCGTAAGAAATTCGCTATCACTATCGGCGATGAGTTGCCCGCAGGTATCATCCAGATGGCTAAAGTCTACATCGCCAAGAAGCGTAAAATCGGTGTTGGTGATAAGATGGCCGGTCGTCACGGTAACAAGGGTATCGTTTCCCGCGTAGTACGTCAGGAAGATATGCCGTTCTTGGCCGACGGTACTCCGGTAGACATCGTATTGAACCCGCTGGGTGTGCCTTCCCGTATGAACATCGGTCAGATATTCGAAGCCGTTCTCGGTCGTGCCGGAAAGAAACTGGGAGTGAAGTTCGCTACCCCTATCTTCGACGGTGCCTCTTTGGACGACCTCAACGAATGGACCGACAAAGCTGGTCTGCCCCGCTATGGCAAGACTACGTTGTACGACGGTGGTACGGGTGACTCCTTCGAACAGCAGGCTACGGTGGGTGTGACCTACATGTTGAAACTCGGCCACATGGTTGAAGACAAGATACATGCACGTTCCATCGGCCCGTACTCACTTATTACACAGCAGCCGTTGGGTGGTAAGGCACAGTTCGGTGGTCAGCGTTTCGGAGAAATGGAAGTTTGGGCACTCGAAGCCTTCGGTGCTGCCCACATCCTGCAAGAAATCCTGACTATCAAGTCCGATGACGTCGTAGGACGTTCCAAGGCTTACGAAGCAATCGTGAAGGGTGAACCGATGCCTGCTCCGGGCACCCCCGAGTCACTGAACGTATTGCTGCACGAGTTGCGCGGTTTGGGCTTGAGCGTCAACCTGGAATAAGATAATTAGCATATTAGCACATTGGCAAATTATATAATTTAGAAAATCTATGGCTTTTAGAAAAGATAACAAGATAAAGAGTAATTTCTCGAAAATCTCTATCGGTTTGGCTTCTCCCGAAGAAATCCTTGAGAATTCGAGTGGTGAAGTTTTAAAGCCTGAAACCATCAACTATCGTACGTATAAGCCCGAGCGCGACGGTTTGTTCTGCGAGCGCATTTTCGGTCCTATCAAGGACTACGAGTGCCATTGCGGTAAGTACAAACGCATCCGTTACAAAGGCATTGTCTGCGACCGTTGCGGTGTGGAAGTGACTGAAAAGAAAGTACGCCGTGAGCGTATGGGACACATCCAGTTGGTTGTGCCGGTAGTCCACATCTGGTATTTCCGTTCACTTCCCAACAAAATCGGTTACCTGCTGGGGCTGCCCACCAAGAAACTCGATGACATTATCTACTACGAGCGTTACGTTGTTATCCAATCCGGTGTACTGGGTGACGAAGTAGCACCCTACGATTTGCTCGAAGAAGGAGAATATCTGGACATCCTCGAAAAGTTGCCTAGCGACAACCAATACCTCGAAGATTCCGATCCTAATAAATTCATCGCCAAGATGGGTGCCGAAGCAATCTATGATTTGCTGGCCCGTCTGGACCTCGACTCTTTGTCCTACGAGCTGCGTAACCGTGCCGGCAGCGATGTCTCACAGCAGCGCAAGAGCGAAGCCTTGAAGCGTCTTCAGGTTGTTGAGTCCTTCCGTGCATCGCGCGGACGCAACAAGCCCGAATGGATGATTGTGCGCATTGTGCCCGTCATTCCGCCCGAACTTCGTCCGTTGGTTCCGTTGGACGGTGGCCGTTTCGCCACTTCCGACCTCAACGACCTCTACCGTCGTGTCATCATCCGCAACAACCGCTTGAAGAGACTGATTGAAATCAAAGCTCCCGAAGTGATTTTGCGTAATGAGAAGCGTATGTTGCAGGAAGCAGTCGACTCTTTGTTCGACAACTCCCGCAAGTCCAGCGCTGTCAAAACCGACGCCAACCGTCCGTTGAAGTCACTTTCCGACAGCTTGAAAGGTAAGCAAGGACGTTTCCGTCAGAACCTTTTAGGTAAACGTGTCGACTATTCCGCACGTTCCGTAATTGTTGTCGGTCCGGAGTTGAAGATGGGTGAGTGCGGTATTCCCAAGCTCATGGCAGCCGAACTTTACAAGCCGTTCATCATCCGCAAGCTCATCGAGCGCGGCATCGTGAAGACAGTGAAGAGCGCCAAGAAGATTGTAGACCGCAAAGAAGCCGTTATCTGGGACATCCTTGAGCACGTAATGAAAGGTCATCCGGTGTTGCTGAACCGTGCCCCGACACTTCACCGTCTCGGTATCCAGGCATTCCAGCCCAAGATGATTGAAGGTAAGGCAATCCAGCTCCACCCGTTGGCATGTACGGCGTTCAATGCCGACTTCGACGGTGACCAGATGGCAGTCCACTTGCCTTTGAGCAACGAAGCCGTACTGGAAGCACAGATGTTGATGCTCCAGTCACACAATATCCTGAACCCTGCCAACGGTGCACCTATCACAGTGCCCGCACAGGATATGGTACTCGGTTTGTACTACATCACCAAGTTGCGCAAGGGCGCCAAGGGCGAAGGTCTTACCTTCTACGGCCCCGAAGAAGCCCTCATTGCCTACAACGAAGGCAAGGTAGACATCCACGCTCCGGTCAGTGTCATTGTGAAAGACGTAGACGAAAACGGAAACGTAGTAGAGAAGATGATGCACGACACCTCTGTAGGACGTGTCATTGTCAACGAAATCGTTCCCGCCGAAGCCGGATACATCAATACGATTATCTCCAAGAAGTCACTCCGCGACATCATCAGCCGCGTAATCAAGGTGTGTGGTGTTGCCAAGGCAGCCGACTTCCTCGACGGAATTAAGAACCTCGGTTATCAGATGGCTTTCAAGGGCGGTTTGTCGTTCAACTTGGGCGACATCATCATCCCCAAAGAGAAGGAAGAACTGGTGCAGAGAGGTTATGATGAAGTAGAGCAGGTAATCAACAACTATAACATGGGTTTCATCACCAACAACGAGCGCTACAACCAGGTAATCGACATCTGGACACACGTAAACTCCGAGTTGTCCAACATCCTGATGAAAACCATTTCCACCGACGACCAAGGCTTCAACTCCGTATATATGATGTTGGACTCCGGTGCCCGTGGTTCTAAGGAGCAGATCCGTCAGCTCTCCGGTATGCGTGGTTTGATGGCGAAGCCGCAGAAGGCAGGTGCCGAAGACGGTCAGATCATCGAAAACCCGATCCTTTCTAACTTTAAGGAAGGTCTGTCCGTGTTGGAGTACTTTATCTCTACCCACGGTGCCCGTAAGGGTTTGGCCGATACCGCATTGAAGACGGCAGATGCCGGATACCTGACCCGTCGTCTGGTAGACGTATCCCACGATGTGATTATCAACGAAGAAGACTGCGGAACATTGCGCGGACTGGTTTGTACGGCGTTGAAGAACAACGATGAAACCATCGCTACCCTGTACGAGCGTATCCTCGGCCGTGTATCCGTGCACGATATCGTTCACCCCACAACCGGAGAACTCCTCGTTGCCGGTGGTGAAGAAATCATCGAAGACGTTGCCCAGAAGATTGAAGACTCTCCGATCGAGAGCGTTGAAATCCGTTCCGTATTGACTTGTGAGTCTAAGAAAGGCGTTTGTGCCAAGTGTTACGGACGTAACCTGGCTTCCAGCCGCATGGTTCAGAAGGGTGAAGCTGTCGGCGTCATCGCTGCACAGTCCATCGGTGAACCGGGTACACAGTTGACGTTGCGCACGTTCCACGCCGGTGGTACGGCAGCCAACATCGCTGCCAATGCCAGCATCGTAGCCAAGAACCACGCCCGTCTGGAATTTGAAGAACTCCGCACGGTAAACGTGGTAGACGAAGCAGGTGAACCTGCAAAGGTGGTAGTAGGTCGTTTGGCCGAAGTACGCTTTGTAGACGTCAACACAGGCATCGTACTTTCTACACACAACGTGCCCTACGGTTCTATACTCTATGCTGCCGACGGCGAAGTGGTGGAAAAAGGCAAGATGATTGCCCGTTGGGACCCGTTCAACGCGGTCATCATCACCGAAGCTACCGGTAAGATTGAGTTTGAAGGCGTTATTGAGAACGTAACCTATAAGGTAGAGTCCGATGAGTCTACCGGTTTGCGCGAAATCATCATCATCGAGTCCAAGGACAAGACGAAGGTGCCTACCGCGCACATCATGACCGAAGACGGCGAACTGATCCGTACCTACAACCTTCCTGTGGGAGGTCACGTGGTAGTAGAAGACGGACAGAAGGTGAAAGCTGGTGAAGTAATCGTGAAGATACCGCGTGCCGTTGGTAAGGCGGGTGATATCACGGGTGGTCTTCCTCGTGTCACCGAGTTGTTCGAGGCACGTAATCCGTCCAACCCTGCTGTGGTTTCTGAAATCGACGGTGAGGTTACGATGGGTAAGGTGAAACGCGGTAACCGCGAAATCATCGTTACCTCCAAGACCGGTGAAGTGAAGAAATACCTCGTGCCGCTGTCCAAGCAAATCCTGGTGCAGGAGAACGACTACGTGCGTGCCGGTACTCCGTTGTCCGACGGTGCCACTACGCCGGCCGACATCCTTGCCATCAAGGGCCCCACGGCTGTACAAGAATATATCGTGAACGAAATTCAAGACGTTTACCGCCTGCAAGGTGTGAAGATTAACGACAAGCACTTCGAGATTATCGTCCGTCAGATGATGCGTAAAGTTGAGATTGACGAACCGGGCGACACCCGCTTCCTCGAACAACAGATTGTAGACAAGTTGGAATTCATGGAAGAGAACGACCGCATCTGGGGTAAGAAGGTGGCAGTGGAAGCCGGAGACTCTCAAACCATGCAACCCGGACAGATTGTAACTGCCCGCAAGTTGCGCGACGAGAACTCCATGCTGAAACGCCGCGACCTGAAACCCGTCACCGTGCGCGATGCAGTGCCCGCCACTTCTACACAGATACTTCAAGGTATCACCCGTGCCGCCCTGCAGACGTCGAGCTTCATGTCCGCTGCTTCCTTCCAGGAGACGACGAAGGTGCTCAACGAGGCAGCCATCAACGGCAAGGTAGACCGTCTCGAAGATATGAAGGAGAATGTAATCTGCGGTCACCTGATACCTGCCGGTACCGGTCAGCGCGAGTTCGACAAGATTATCGTCGGTTCCAAAGAAGAGTACGACCGTATGCTTGCCAACAAGAAGACGGTGCTCGACTATGCCGTAGATGAGAAAGCCGAAGTGGAAGAATAAGCCTACGTTTATACAATCAATAAGAAGGGCAGTTCGGATTTTCCGGGCTGCCCTTTTCTTATATATGTATTTTCTGTAATTTAATTTTAGGGGAAGTGATATGATAATTTAGCAGTGCGTATGAAAAATGAAAGTATCTCAATTCTCCTCCTCCTGGGAGGAGGAGTACCCAAAGGGGGAGGTGGTAGGAAAAACAACAGAACACCTCTTATGAAAGGATTTTCTTTTCCCGCCTACCACCCCGCCCTTTGGGCACCCCTCCTCCCAGGAGGAGGGGAGTTGAGATAGAATTGCTAAATTCCCCTTTTTGTATATTGAGATTGCGTGACTTGATACTTAATACTTAACGGAATTGTCTGTTTTAATCTTGTGTGTACCGTAAAGACAATATTTGTCTA
>JAJQAY010000124.1 GCA_021203515.1 Bacteroides sp.
ATATATAATATTACTAAGTGCAAGCTAATTAATAAATATATTTTTTATATAACTGCGTAAAATTAAAAAATAAGGTTCTTGTAAGGTTAAATATCCTGGGATTAACTATGAATTTAGAATCCCTATATATAAAAGATGTTTAGAATGAATTAGGGGTAGAAATAAAAGTATCGCTACGTGAGAGGAAATTTATCCGGAAGCATTGGGGAAGGATGATGATACTTAAAGGATAGTTCTTGCCAAGTTCTAAAGGAACTAAAGGATCGTTCAATTACCCCTCCATACACTAGCTAAAACGCCACTCTTCCATTCTTGCGCCACGCCCCAAAACAATAAATTATTCATACAGTTACGCCTCGCCAATCATCTTTTGTATTTCATTAATAATCAACCAATTATAAAACAGCCTCGATCATCGTAGAGGAAAGCTCCGTTCCTCTACGATGAACAGGTCGATTCTCTACGATGAACGAAGCTTTTCTCTACGATGATCGATAGCTTATTTCCCCATACGAAGAAAAATAATCACTCACAATTGAGGATATAAACCGCAAAACAATAAAATTCATCTTTCTACTAAGAATATTAATAAATAAATTAATTATCTTTGCTGATAAAGAATTATAGAATATAAAAGACGGATATGAAACAACGCTTACTTAAAGAAATAGAGGCAGGAACTAAAAGCGCTCTTCTTAAAAAGAAGATTATCACTCATTATATATATAATGGAGGTTCCACTATTACAGACTTAGCAAAAGAACTGGATCTTAGTGTCCCCACTGTCACCAAGTTCATTAGTGAAATGTGCGAAGACGGATACATAAACGATTATGGCAAGTTGGAAACCAGCGGAGGAAGGTATCCCAGCCTGTACGGGCTAAATCCAGAATCCGGATACTTTATCGGAGTAGACATTAAGAAGTTTGCCATTAATATAGGCCTTATCAACTTTAAAGGCGATATGGTAGAACTCAAAATGAATATTCCTTTCAAAGCAGAGAATACCCCGGAGGCTCTCGAAGAATTACGCAAGCTTATTATCCAATTTATAAAAAAGGTAGAAATCCCTCACGAAAAAATTCTAAATATCAATATTAATGTTTCCGGCAGGGTTAACCCCGAGTCCGGATATAGTTTTAGTCAGTTCAATTTTGAAGAACGACCCTTGGCCGAAATACTCACTGAAAAGATTGGAATTCGAGTAAGCATCGACAATGACACGCGTGCCATGGCCTACGGGGAATACCTGAAAGGATGCGTAAAAGGCGAAAAGCATATTATCTTTGTGAATGTCAGTTGGGGGCTGGGTATCGGCATTATCATCGACGGGAAAGTATATACCGGCAAGTCGGGATTCTCCGGAGAGTTCGGGCATACAAATACATTTGACAATGAAATCATCTGCCATTGCGGAAAAAAAGGTTGCCTTGAAACGGAAGCATCCGGCTCTGCCCTGCATCGCATCCTTCTGGAAAGAATCAGGAAGGGCGAGAACTCCATTTTATCAGAGCGCATCGACGATGTAGGAAATCCTTTAACCTTAGATGAGATTATCAGTGCCGTCTATAAAGAAGAAGATTTACTTTGCATTGAAATCGTAGAAGAGATCGGGCAGAAACTGGGGAAACAAATTGCCGGATTAATCAATATCTTCAACCCGGAATTGGTAATCATAGGCGGAACTTTATCTTTGACCGGCGACTACATCACGCAACCCATAAAGACAGCCGTACGCAAATACTCTCTTAATCTGGTTAACAAAGACTCGGCCATCATGACCTCCAAATTGAAAGATAAGGCCGGCATCATCGGTGCTTGTATGCTAGCCCGTAGCAGGATGTTCGAAAGCTAAACCGGGAAAAGGAAACAAACATTTCTCCTTAAATTGTTGCACCAAGTAAAAGTTTATTTTACTTTTGCGATTTAATAACTAATATCATAACCTTTTAGACTGAAAACACAATCAAATTATGGATACAAGCAAAATTGTAGGAGAAAAGATTAAGTCGCTCCGTGAGAGCTAATCCATCAGTATGGAAGAATTGGCACAACGTTCGGGACTCGCTATCGAACAGGTTGAACGTATCGAAAACAATATAGACCTGCCGTCACTGGCACCACTTATCAAGATAGCCCGCGTGCTCGGTGTACGCCTCGGCACTTTCCTCGACGACCAGGATGAGAACGGTCCGGTGGTATGCCGCAAGGCCGAAGCAAAGGACAGCATCAGTTTCTCCAACAACGCCATCCACTCGCGCAAACATATGGAGTACCATTCCTTGTCCAAGTCCAAAGCCGACCGCCACATGGAGCCGTTCATCATAGACGTAACTCCTACTAGCGATAGAGACTTCGTTCTTTCTTCCCATGAAGGCGAAGAGTTCATCATGGTTATGCAAGGGACAATGGAAATCAGCTACGGCAAGCACACCTATCTCCTCGAAGAGGGCGACAGCATCTATTACGATTCTATCGTTCCCCACCATGTGCATGCCTACGAAGGACAAGCGGCGCAAATATTAGCAGTAGTTTATACGCCAATTTAATAAGTTGAAAGTTAAAAGTTGAAAGTTGGCTGCGCGTCATGTATAGCAATCCTTCATCTCTTAACTTTCAACTCTCAACTTTCAACTTTCAACTCTTACATTATGTTATACGAAAGAACTCTCGGGCAATGGTTAGAGCATTGGGCTGAAACAACACCCGATAAAGAATATATTGTCTATTCCGACCGCAACCTGCGCTTCACGTGGAGCCAGTTCAATCATCGGGTAGATGACATGGCAAAAGGACTTATCGCTATCGGTGTGGAACGAGGAACACATGTCGGCATCTGGGCGACAAACGTACCGGATTGGTTGACGCTCCTGTATGCCTGCGCCAAAATCGGAGCTGTTTACGTAACGGTAAATACCAACTACAAGCAGGCCGAGTTGGAGTATCTGTGCGAAAACTCGGATATGCACACACTTTGCATCGTGAACGGTGAAAAGGACAGCGACTTTGTACAGATGACCTACACCATGTTGCCGGAACTCAAGACATGCGAGCGCGGACACCTGAAAAGCGAGCGGTTCCCGTATATGAAAAACGTGATTTACGTGGGGCAGGAAAAGCACCGGGGCATGTACAACACGGCTGAGATACTGCTTCTGGGCGACAACGTAGAAGACGCCCGGCTGGAAAAGCTAAAGAAAGAAGTTGATTGCCACGACGTGGTAAACATGCAATATACCTCCGGCACCACGGGATTTCCGAAAGGCGTCATGCTCACCCACCATAACATTGCCAACAATGGTTTCCTAACGGGCGAGCGCATGAAGTTCACCGCCGACGACAAGCTCTGTTGCTGCGTTCCGTTATTCCACTGCTTCGGCGTGGTGCTTGCCACGATGAACTGCCTGACGCATGGATGCACACAGGTCACGGTGGAGCGCTTCAATCCGTTGGTAGTACTGGCCTCCATCCACAAGGAGCGTTGCACGACATCTATGGCGTGCCCACCATGTTCATTGCCGAACTCAATCATCCGATGTTCGACTTATTCGACATGTCCTGCCTGCGCACAGGCATCATGGCAGGTTCCCTCTGCCCGGTGAAACTGATGAAGCGGGTGGAAGAAAAGATGTATATGAAGGTAACCAGCGTTTACGGCTTGACGGAAGCCTCTCCCGGCATGACCGCCTCGCGGATTGACGACCCGTTCGACGTTCGTTGCAATACCGTGGGGCATGACTTCGAGCATACGGTCGTAAAGGTTATCGACCCGGATACGGGCGAGGAATGTCCCGCCGGTGTACAAGGCGAAATGTGCAACAAGGGTTATAACACTATGAAGGGTTACTACGAGAACCCGCAAGCCACCGCCGAAGTCGTCGACAAGAACGGCTTCCTGCACTCCGGCGACTTGGGTATGAAAGACGAAGACGGCAACTACCGCATCACGGGACGCATCAAGGATATGATTATCCGTGGCGGCGAGAACATCTACCCGCGCGAAATCAAGGAGTTCCTCTACAAACTGGATGGCGTCAAGGACGTACAAGTGGCAGGTATCCCTTCCAAGAAATACGGAGAGGAGGTAGGCGCCTTTATCATCCTGCACGAAGGAGTGGATATGCACGAATCGGACGTGCGCGACTTCTGCACCGGCAAGATTTCACGCTATAAAATACCCAAATATATCTTCTTCGTCGATGAGTTCCCGATGACGGGCAGCGGCAAGATACAGAAGTTCAGACTGAAAGATGTAGGTTTGAAGCTCTGCAAGGAGCAAGGAATAGAAGTCATATAATATACAAAAGCCTGAAGTGACTATCAATATGTAACATTAGAAACGCAGATTAACGCAGATTATCGCAGAGTTAATTTTATCTTTGCGTAAATTTGCGCTAATCTGCGTTTTAATGATAGGCTGTTTTACTTTTTATCCCACCTTCTTTGCGATATAGAACACATAACCGTAGAATTCTTTATACTTACGATATAGTTCGTCTTCAACAAACTGAAGCTCACTGAACTCCTCGGCAGTTTTATTTCCCGCATACTTATGAAGAAAAGCCTCCCGGGCAGCCGTCTTGAAAGCAAAGTAATGCTCCGTCCAGCAATTCTCCGGCAGAATAAATGTGGCGACAGGAAGATAACCCGCTTTGTATATCGTGGCGACTTGATTGGGAAGGGTATCCATTTCGGGATACGCATCCATCCAGAAGTCATTAATCTCCGCAGGGCGCTCGTCCGTAAACCATGAACTTTCGGTAATGGCAATATACCCTCCTGGCTTGAGGTATTGCCGCCATTCATTCAATCCCCGTTCAAAGCCAATATTATAAATAGCACCTTCCGACCAAATCAGATCTAAGGATGCCTGCTCGAAAGGAAGGTTATCCATTGAGCCGACAATGCCTTTCACTCTGTCCTGAAGATTTAGCTTGGCTGCATTACGGTTGAATATCTCTATAAATCCGGGAAAAAGATCAAGCCCTGTAATCTGTCCCGGTGCATGCCGGGCCAATTCCATGGTCTGACCGCCCGTTCCGCAACCGATGTCGGCTATCAGGGATTTATCGGTGAGATTATCTATAAAACTCAATGCCCGCAAGGTTGCTTCGGGGCTTCCGGGGCCTTGTCGTTCCATGTTGGAAAAGAAGTCGCAAATTAAATTAAATTCGAAATCGTGAATTGTTTTATTTTCGTTACTCATTGTCTGAATGTATTTTGCATACACGGAAAGCATACCAATGCCTTCATCATTGCACGCAGATTAAACTTGAATTATAATAATAGGAAAACACTCTCGAAAAGAGCTATCCGAGAGTAAACGAAGGGACAATCTGTATCAGAAGCACAGATTGTTTACTAAACCAAATCCGATTTAATGTCTTTGTCATGCCGCAAAGATACATATTATTTTGTTTTGCCAATAGCTTTTATTTAAAAAATGACAAAGCCTTTGCCCTACTAATCAGAATGTTCTATCTTTGCACCACTTTATATTAAACAACTACATAGATATGTCTAAAGAATTATTCTCTACTCTGCCCTACAAGGTGGCAGACATTACGCTTGCCGACTTCGGTCGCAAGGAAATCGATTTGGCAGAAAAAGAAATGCCCGGCCTCATGGCTCTTCGCGAAAAGTATGGAGAAACAAAACCGCTGAAAGGCGCCCGCATCATGGGTTCGCTGCACATGACTATTCAGACTGCGGTACTGATTGAAACCCTCGTAGCACTGGGTGCTGAAGTGCGCTGGTGCTCTTGCAATATCTACTCCACCCAAGACCATGCCGCTGCCGCTATTGCAGCCGGCGGCGTACCCGTATTTGCATGGAAGGGCGAGACACTTGCCGAATACTGGTGGTGTACGCTCCAGGCACTGAACTTCCCCGGTGGCAAAGGCCCCACAGTGATTGTGGACGACGGAGGAGACGCTACGATGATGATACACGTGGGCTACGAAGCCGAGAGCAACGCTTCCGTATTAGATAAAGAAGTACATGCCGAAGACGAAATAGAGCTGAACGCCCTCCTGAAGCAGGTATTGGCAGAAGACAACGGACGCTGGCATCGCGTGGCCGCCGAAGTGCGCGGTGTGTCGGAAGAGACAACCACCGGTGTGCACCGCCTCTACCAGATGCAGGAAGAAGGCAAACTGCTGTTCCCCGCATTCAACGTGAACGACTCGGTGACGAAGTCCAAATTCGACAACCTCTACGGTTGCCGCGAGTCTCTGGCCGACGGTATCAAGCGTGCCACGGACGTGATGATTGCCGGCAAGGTAGTCGTTGTCTGCGGTTACGGTGATGTAGGCAAGGGCTGTTCACACTCCATGCGTTCCTACGGAGCACGTGTATTAGTGACGGAAGTAGACCCGATTTGTGCATTGCAAGCTGCTATGGAAGGTTTCGAGGTAGTGACGATGGAGGAAGCCTGCACCGAAGGAAACATCTTCGTTACGACTACGGGCAACATCGACATCATCCGCATCGACCACCTGGAGAAGATGAAAGACCAGGCCATCGTCTGCAACATCGGACACTTCGACAACGAAATCCAGGTAGATGCCCTCAAGTATTACAACGGCATCCGCCGCGTCAACATCAAACCGCAGGTAGACCGTTACTTCTTCCCCGACGGACACAGCATCATCTTGCTGGCAGACGGCCGCCTGGTGAACCTCGGTTGTGCCACCGGTCACCCGTCTTTCGTAATGAGCAACTCTTTCACCAACCAGACGTTGGCACAAATCGAGCTGTTCAACAAGAAGTACGAAACCGGCGTTTACCGCCTGCCCAAGCATCTGGACGAGGAAGTTGCCCGCCTGCATCTCGAAAAGATTGGTGTGAAACTCACAAAACTCACTCCGGAACAAGCCGCCTACATCGGCGTCAGCGTGGACGGACCGTATAAAGCTGAACACTATCGTTATTAACGAAGTTGAAAGTTGAAAGTTGAAAGTTGAAAGTTACTATGCAGCTCGATAGCGCAGCCTAACTTTCAACTTTCAACTTTCAACTTTCAACTTCATAAAATCTCCGATTTTATGAAAAAGTTTCTCCCCGATTTAATTGTCATCCTGACATTTGCCACACTATCATTCGCCTATTTCTTCCCGGCGGACATTGAAAACCGCATTCTATTCCAACACGACACCGCAGCCGGAGCAGGCGCGGGACAAGAAGCGGCACAGTATCACGAACAGACGGGAGAACGTACCCGCTGGGCAAACTCTATCTTCGGCGGAATGCCTACCTACCAGATAACCCCTTCCTACGACTCCACCGCACCGTTGCAATGGACGCAGAAGCTCTATCAACTCTTCCTGCCCAGCTACGTCAACCTGACGTTTATCCTGATGCTAGGTTTCTACATCCTGTTGCGGGCATTCGGCATCCCGGCATGGCTTGCCGGCTTAGGCGGCATCATGTGGGCCTTCTCCTCTTACTTCTTCATTCTGATTTCCGCCGGACACATCTGGAAGTTCGTCACACTCGCCTATATCCCGCCCACGATAGCGGGTATCGTGCTTGCCTACCGCGGAAAACTATTGGCAGGCGGCATCGTCACCGCCTTGTTCATCGCCCTGCAAATCATGTCGAACCATGTGCAGATGTCGTACTACTTCCTGTCTGTCATCCTCTTCATTGCCGGAGCTTACTTTGAAGACGCCTGGCGCAACAAGACACTGCCCCGGTTCTTCAGGGCCAGTGCCGTACTGGTAGTTGCCGCCCTGATTGGCGTAGCCGCCAACCTGTCCAACCTCTACCATACCTATACTTATAGTAAAGAAACCATGCGCGGCAAGACCGAGCTGGTGGAAACCGGAGAAGCCGCCAAGCAAACCAGTGGCGGACTGGACCGCGATTACATTACCCAATGGAGCTACGGCGTCGGCGAGACGTTGACCCTGCTCGTTCCCAACTTCAAAGGCGGTTCATCGGCCGCCCCCCTCAGCCAGAGCGAAACGGCTATGGAAAAGGCAAAACCGATGTATGTCAGCCTCTACAATTCCTTCACGCAATACTTCGGCGACCAGCCCTGGACAAGCGGCCCCGTCTACGTAGGCGCCTTCGTCTTGTTCCTGTTTGTGCTGGGATGCTTCATTGTGAAAGGCCCGCTGAAGTGGGCATTGGTAGGAACCACCTTCTTCTCCATCGTCCTGGCCTGGGGCAAGAACTTCATGCCGCTGACGGACTTCTTCATCGACTATATCCCGATGTACGACAAGTTCCGCGCCGTGTCCTCCATCCTGGTCGTGGCAGAGTTCTCCATACCACTGTTGGCAATCTTTGCCCTGAAACGTGTATTGGACGAACCGGAAATCATAAAGAAAGACAAGAAGGCCCTCGGCATCAGTATCCTGCTTACGGCAGGAGTCGCTTTGCTGCTTGTGCTGGCGCCGGGAAGCCTCAACTCAGGCTTTGTACCCGCACAGGAAGCACAAATGTTGCAGAATGCAGTGAACCAGAACATGATACCCGCCAATGAGCTCTCCGGCATCCTTGCCAATCTGCAAGAGATGCGTGCCGCACTCGTCAGTGCCGATGCTTTGCGAAGTTTCATCATCATAGCCATCGGCTGCACCCTACTGGGACTGTACTCCAAAGGCAAGTTGGGCAAACCTCTCACTATCGGCGGCATCGCTTTGCTTTGCGTCATCGATATGTGGGGCGTCAACAAGCGCTATCTGCACGACGACCAGTTCGTGCCCCGCTCCATCCAGACAGAGACCTTCACCAAAACGCAAGCGGACGAACTGATTTTGCAGGACACCGCCCCGGACTATCGCGTGCTGAACTTCGCCACCAACACCTTCAATGAGAACAACACCGCCTACTGGCACAAGAGTGTCGGAGGATACCATGCCGCCAAGCTGCGCCGCTATCAGGAAATGATAGAGCATCATATCTCGCCCGAAATGCAAGCCGCCTACCGGGAGATAGCTGCCGCAGGCGGAGAAATGGACAGTGTGGACGCCTCCCAGTTCCGCGTGCTGAACATGCTGAACACGAAGTACTTCATCTTCCCCGCCGGGCAGCAGGGACAAACGGTTCCCATCCTCAACCCCTATGCCTATGGCAATGCGTGGTTTGTCGGCAACGTGCAGTATGTGGACAACGCCAATCAGGAAATCGACGCCCTTCACTCCGTGCTGCCCACCGAGACGGCCGTAGTGGACGCCCGCTTCAAAGATGCGTTGAACGGAACCACCGAAGCCTATAAAGACAGCCTCTCCTCCATTCGCCTGACGAGCTATGAGCCGAACCGACTGGTTTATGAAACTGAAAACGCCCAGGATGGCGTTGCCGTATTCTCCGAGATTTATTATCCGGACGGCTGGCAGGCAACCATCGACGGAGTGCCTGCACGGTTGGGACGCGCCGACTACATCCTGCGTGCCATGTACGTCCCTGCCGGACGGCACACCATCGAAATGCGCTTCGACCCCAAGAGCCTGCACGTCACGGAGGGCATTGCCTACGGTGCACTGGCATTGCTGATTATCGGAGTGATTGCTGCCGTACTGATAGCGCGAAAGAAATATGCTAAAAAGTAATTTCAAGTCATATTACTATTCACCACTTCACCCACCCTCGCAGTCGTCTGCCGGTGGGTGATGACGGTGAAAGCAAAGGCTGAGTCCGGCTTAAGCATCGATTAATACAAGAATCCGAATAGCCAGAGAGGAACCCTGTTTCCCGTCCCATATTCCACATCATCTATTGCCAAGTAACTATCAGGCACATCTTTTACCTGCTCAAAAGTTTTATTTTTCCCACCTACTTCAAACGTGTAAGTATCGTCTATTCTGAAGTCTCCTTGCCCGGAGAATGTGAGTTGGTGGTTCTGTTTCATCTGATTGGCAAAGAATGTTTCACGAATATTACTAATATCCGAGGATGAAGAAAGCGCATACATCAGGTTTGTGTTATCCAGATAAACCTTTTCCGGCTTGGCGAGCTGCTGCATATTGTTTTTCCCGGAATATAACATAATAAGCAAGGCGGCACGTTCCAGAATATGAAACATGCGAACTACTGACTGACGTGTCGTTTCTATACTTTCACCCACTTTGGTCATGTTGGGTGTGAAAGGAACCATTTGCGAAAGAATTACCAATAGACGTTTCATCTTCTTAATAGAAACATACTCCACTTTCTCCACTGCGGGCAAGTCGTTCTCAAGTATGGTAGAGATGACCTGTTGCAACCGTAGTTGATAAGAAGCGGGCGCTTCTTTATAAAAAGGATAATAACCATATTGCAAGTATTCCTCAAAAAGCGGAATAATTGTATCCTTTGAGACTATATCTGACGCAATAGCCAAATGTTCCTTCAATATCTGTTCTAAAGTATAAGCAGGAAAGTATCCTTTCTCTTCAAATGCCAGAAACTCTCTGAATGACAATCCTTGCAAAGTATAAAAAATACATCTGCGAGACAAGTCTGCCAAGGAGAAGTCTATTTGCAATAAAGAAGAGCCGGTAAAGACTACATGGAGACCGGGATAACGGTCATAAATATTCTTCAATTCTTGTATCCAGTTATCATAAGGATAACGATGTACTTCATCTACAAACAGATGTGTTCCGCCATGAAGAAAATGATACTCCGCCAAGTCTATCAACCGATGCTCCGTAAACCAGAGGTCATCCAAAGCTATATAAATGGCTTGCTCACTCTTGGAAAAGAATTGCTTGATGCGCTGCAACATCAATGTTGTTTTCCTACGCCACGCGCTCCTTTTATACAAATCATGCGCGAATTCCAATCTATTGTATCATACAAATATCGGATATGAGACATACCAACCGAATTGGCTAAACGGGTAGAATTAATATAAAGGTCTGCTATTTCCATGTTTACAAGTTTATTTTGAATAAAGATAAAGACAAAGATAAGAAATGATTTCTATAAAGCACACATTGTGGCTAAAAACGTGCATTACAGATAACAATTATATAATAAAAACGTATTCTACAGATAACAATAAAACCGTCTCTGCCCTCACGGACAGAGACGGTCAAGTCAATAATACATGAAAAACGCTATTTAGAGAGAGTCTCTTCTATTAATAAGGATTAGTCTTCCTCTTCCGGCTTCAACCTATCTTACTCATCCTCCCAACTAATCTGTGTCAAAAGTAACGCATAAAAAGAACAGACGCAAACGAAATCTACGAAATGGTAAATCTTATCGACTATTTACCGATAAAGAAGGTTGCCGATAAGGGGAATTGCGGCCGACAAACGGACTTCTTTTCATCAAATCGAACTATCAGCTTTTTTAATGTCGGAACTTATTGGTACTCTCCTATACTTTGAGTACCTTTGAACCGTATACCGAGAGGTCAAAACATCCCCATGTTTTGCACTAAAACATCCGGGTGTTTTGGTATAAAACATCCGGGTGTTTTGACATCTAAGTCTTAGGAAGAGAACGGCTAAGTATAGGAAAGAGAACAGCTAAGTATCAACAGGAGAATGATTAAGTATACAAATCGGCAGTGATAACAATAAACAAAACAAAAAGAATATGTCTATAAATTACGTCGTCCGCAAGAAGTTGGACAAGAGTGGAGAGAAAGAAGTGGTGCGCTACTATGCCGCAGCAAAGGCTGTGCAGCACAAGCCGGTGAGCAACGATGAACTTGCCGCACGACTGGCGGAAGTCAGTTCGCTGCAAACGGGCGACGCGCAGTCGGTGCTGGTGCAACTGCCGGACATCATAGCCGATTACCTGGCTAGCGGGCGGACGGTGAATATCAAGGGATTGGGAAACTTCTTCCCCTCCATCACCAGCGAACCCGTGGAACGGGTGGAGGAGTACACGGCCGACAAAGTCCGCATCTCGCGCATCTGCTTCAAGTCGGCCAAAGGGTTTATTGAGCGGCTGAACAGGCGGCTGAACTTATTCAGTATTCAGGTGATAGAAACAAAAAAAGAACTAAAGAAGAAAGGATAAGGACAACTTTTTCCTGCGAATGGCCCGCCGGAACAATATATTTCAGTAACTTTGCTTTTCAAATTAAAAAACAGAACCGTATGGAGACTACCCGTCAGAACAAAATATCACGCCTGCTCCAGAAGGAGTTGAGCGACATCTTCCTGCTGCAGACCAAGGCAATGCCCGGTGTACTGATTTCCGTCAGTGCCGTGCGCATCAGTCCCGACATGAGCGTGGCACGCGCCTACCTCAGCATCTTCCCCTCGGAAAAGGGCGAGGAAATCACCAAGAACATCAACGCGAATATGAAGTCCATCCGCTTCGAACTGGGTTCGCGCGTGCGCCATCAGTTGCGCATCATCCCCGAACTGAAGTTCTTTGTGGACGACTCGCTGGACTATCTGGAAAGGATTGACGAACTGCTGAAGGAGTGATGTTTAGTGATTAGTGATTGGTGATTGGTGATTAATTGCTCCCGATGAACCTCCCGTTCTATATAGCCCGCCGTTATCTCTTCTCGAAGAAGAAGCATAATGCCATCAATATCATCTCCGGCATTTCGGTGTGCGGGGTGGCATTGGCTACGCTGGCGTTGGTGTGCACCTTGTCCGTCTTCAACGGCTTTCAGGGCATGGTGGCAGGCTTTTTCACGGCTTTCGACCCCGAACTGAAGATTACTATCCGCGAAGGAAAGGTGTTCGACCCGCACGAGTCGCGCATCGAGCAAGTGCGCGCCCTGCCTGAAATAGATATCTGGACGGAG
Source organism: Bacteroides sp. (assembly GCA_021203515.1). Lineage (GTDB taxonomy): Bacteria > Bacteroidota > Bacteroidia > Bacteroidales > Bacteroidaceae > Bacteroides. The sequence goes on from JAJQAY010000124.1 coordinate 12,713, forward strand.
ACGCTGGAAGAGAACGCGATGGTGCAGTATAAAGACCGCCAGGCGATGGCAGTCATCAAGGGCGTGGAGGACAACTTCGAACAACTGACCGCCATCGACAGCCTGCTCTACGGCACGGGCGACTTCCTGCTGAACGACTCGGTGGTGGACTACGGCGTGATGGGCGTGGAACTGGTATCCGACCTCGGCACGGGCATCCAGTTTGTAGACCCGCTGCGGGTGTATGCGCCCAAGCGCAATGTACGGGTGAACATCGCCAACCCTGCGGCGGCGTTCAATCAGGACTATCTGTTTTCACCGGGCGCGGTGTTCGTCGTCAACCAGCAGAAGTACGACTCGCGCTACATCCTTACTTCACTCAGTTTTGCCCGCCGTCTGTTCAGCTACGACACGGAGGTTTCTGCCATCGAACTGAAGCTGAAACCCGGCTCCAACGTCGCCTCCGTACAGCGGAAGATGGAGCGCATCCTGGGCGACCGCTTCGTGGTACAAGACCGCTACGAGCAGCAGGCCGACGTCTTCCGCATCATGGAGATAGAGAAGCTCATCTCTTATCTGTTCCTCACGTTTATTCTTGCCATAGCCTGCTTCAACGTCATCGGTTCGCTGTCCATGCTGATACTGGACAAGCGCGAAGATGTGGGCACGCTGCGCAACCTGGGTGCCGACGACCGGCTGATTGCCCGTATCTTCTTGTTCGAGGGACGGCTGATTTCTGTCTTCGGTGCCATCATCGGCATTGCCCTGGGGTTGCTGCTGTGCTTCCTGCAACAACGGTTCGGACTGATAGCGCTGGGTGGCGGCAACGGCAGTTTCGTGGTCGATGCCTATCCGGTGAGCGTACACTTCACGGATGTAGTGTTGGTATTTGTAACGGTGATTGCCGTAGGCTTCCTTTCCGTCTGGTATCCGGTGAGATACCTCAGCAAACGTCTGCTGTAAATAAGGAAAGTCAAGATTTCGGTGGTTTTATACATCTTTTAGCATTTATTTTCCTCCTCTTTAAATTAAATCTGTACTTTTGTAAAAATGCAACAAAACACGGATTATATGAAAGTGTATATTTACTTATTAATATTACTACTTTTTCCTTCTGCCGGTTATGCCAACAATGACAGCTTACAGATAGACGCCGAAATGTATATGCAAACGTAACGTTACAAAGAGGCAGCAGAACTATATGAAGAAATAGGAAATAAATCGGACTCCGTCTACCAGGAAGCAACCTCCGAGAAAATAAAAGATTTACGCAAAGCCTACTCCATCAAGGAATTGGAACTCGCCAACAAGCAACAACAGAACCGTATGCTACTGTCGGCCATTATCATTCTGCCGATAGGCATTCTCATTGCCGTGTGCTGCATCATCTATCTGGTGAAGCAGAGGAAGAAGCTCGTCCTCTCGCAACAGAAACTCCAGGAAGCACAGAAGGAAATGGAGAAATCCATCTACAACAAAAGCCTGTTCGTGTCGAACATGAGCCATGAGATACGCACTCCCTTGAATGCGCTGTCCGGTTTCTCCGAAGTGCTGACCACTCCCGGCATCGACGAAGAAACATGCAAGCAGTGCAACGACATCATTCAGTTGAACTCCCGCCTGCTGCTGAACTTAGTAAACGACGTGGTAGACATCTCCTGCCTGGACCTGACAAACATTAAGTTCAACCTCACCACCTGCGACGCAGTCCCCCTCTGCGAGGGCATCATCTAGACGTTGGAAGGCATCAAGCAGACACAAGCGGAAATCTCCTTCGAGTCGTCCCTCCCCACACTGGAGATAGAGACCGACACCATGCGGCTGCATCAGGTACTCATCAATATACTGGTGAATGCAACCAAATTTACCAAAGAAGGCAGCATCGTCCTGAGCCTGGAACAGAACGAACGGGGCATGGCACAGTTTGCCGTGACCGACACCGGCTGCGGCATTCCACCGGAAAAGCAAGGCAAGATATTCGAACGCTTTGAACGCGTCAACGAAAAAGCGCAGGGAGCGGGTCTCGGATTGTCCATCTGCCAGCTCATCATCACCCGCCTCGGCGGAGACATCTGGATAGATCCGAAATACACGGACGGATGCCGTTTCGTCTTTACTCACCCCTTAAAGCAGGAGGAAAAGAAATGAAGAAAACAGTACTCATCCTCTTATTGTTGAATGCTATCTTCTACGGAGGAAATATATATGCATCGGAGTCCGCGGAGAGCCAGTCACGCGACAGCATCTTCCGGATAGCTGCCTCGCAACCCAATGATACACTGCGCTCCCGGTTCCTGAGAGGAGTATTTGAGCAGCAAATCAGCCAGTCGTCGGCTATGGAATACTTGGACTCGGCATACGCCCTCAGCAAAAGAAAACAACTGCACGAAGAAGAACTGTGGATACTCTTCGACTATTGCCGCCGCTATGAATTTTGCGCCGACATAGACAATATGGAGAAACATCTTCAGATGCTGAGGGATGCCAGCTACCGATATAAAATATACACATACTACTATACCGCATGGATGGCGGCACTACAGATGCGGTGTGTGCAGGGAGACACCGAATATGCCATTCTGCAAGCCAAGAAAATGCGCGAGGAAGCTCTCGGCATCAAAAACCAAAACGGAATTTTCATAGCTTCTCTTGCACTGGGACAGGCTTATTACTTCGCCAATCAGAACAACGACGCCATCGAAGTCTACGAACAGGCTTTAAAAGAAAACCCTGATGCAAACGACAACGCATTACTGTCTATCTATAGCAAATTGGCCGATCTCTATAAAAAAGAGAAAATGTATCCGCAGGCTCTCCACAAATTGCAGCAACGCCTCGATGTGATGAACAAGAAAAGCAAGGGTGCTCCGCTGTCAGATACATACAAGGCCATATTTCTAGGAATAGAAACTTCATTCTGCACCATCTACATGGAAACCGGGAATAAGGAAAAGATGAAACAACATCTGGAACGGGCTCGAAAGTATTATGATAAAAATAGTTTCTTTGCTGCCGGAATGGACTATCATGCCTTGTGGGGAGAGTACTACAGACTCAATAAGGAATGGAGTAACTCGCTCAAAGAATTCGACTTGGCACTGTCTGCCCAGCGCGAGACAGTTCCCCTCCGCACAAACGGTATACTCAAGATGAAGGCGAAGGTACTTCTGGAAAGCGGCCGGTATAAAGAAGCCGCCGAAATATATAAGATAGCTGCTCAAAAGAGCGACTCGATCAATCAAGACATCATGTTCCGCCACGAAGAGACATATGATGCCAACTATAGAATACAAAATGCACCGCTCGAAAAGGAAGAGCTCAAGGAGGGGTATCGTCGTACACAAGTGATTGTTGCCGCCGCTATTCTGACTCTGCTAATCTTTGTCACCATACGCACCGCCCACTTAAGGAAGTTATTACGCCGCTCGGAAAAACAGACCCGGGAGGCTTTCGAAATAGTGAAAGCCGCTGACAAGATAAAGGAACGCTTTCTGCACAACATCACCTTCGAAATACGTATCCCGCTAAATACCGTAGTAGGGTTCTCCGAGTTATTGTCTTCCGAAAACGAATTGCAGGAAAGTGAGATAGAGGAGTACTCAGCCGCAATTAAGAAGAACTCCGTCAAACTGCTGGCATTGATAAACAATATTCTTGATTTATCGCGCCTGGAGGCCGGCATGATGCGCTTCAACGTACAGGAATGTGATATTGTGCAACTTTGCCGGGAAGCTAAAATGATGACGAACATGCAGTTCCCTCAGATAGTAGACCTGACCTTTCATACGGATTTGAAGGAATTAATGGTTCAGGCAGACAGTGAATGGTTCCTGAAGCTGCTGACTACACTGTTTGCCGTGCCGGGAGATTATAAGGGAGAAGCATGTAAAGTGGAATATACATTGAGTAAGGCGGGTAAGTTCCTAAAGATAAATGTAAAAGGCAGTCCGCTCTATCTATGCTGGGAGAACGAACAGGAACAACGCATCCTGCATGACATTAACCGTCTCTACGTGGAGACGTTCAAAGGAAGCTATCAGATTTTGGGAAAGGAGAAGGAAAAACTGGTAAGCATCACCTATCCTATAGCATAAGGCGGTTTACTTTTTACGAATAATTGTCAGTCCGTCGCGCAAGGGGAGGATTACTTTCTCTACACGGGAGTCGTGTGCCACCAAGTCGTTGAATGCTTTAATACCGATAGTTTGCAGGTCCGTACGATGCGGATGTTCTTCGAGGACATGCCCGTCCCATAGCGTGTTGTCGGCAATGATAGTGCCGCCATCGGAAAGATGCGCCAACATCATTTCATAATAATCGATGTATTTGCGCTTGTCTCCGTCAATAAAGGCGAAGTCAAAGGTAATGCCGAGTTGCGGAACGAGCTGCAACGCATCGCCAATATAGAATTTGATTTTATCGGCATAGGCCGAGTGCTCCAACCACGGGCGGGTGAAGTCTTCCTGCTCATCGTTGATTTCGAACGTATGCAGCATTCCGCCCTCCCGCAGGCCCTCTGCCATGCAAAGGGCGGAATAACCGCTATAAGTTCCTATCTCCAATATCCGACGAGGATTTATCATCCTGACAAACATCTTCAGCATACGCCCTTGCAAATGCCCGGAAGCCATGCGGGAATAAAGCAACTTAAGGTGTGTATCGCGATACAGAGCCTTCAGGTAGTCGCCTTCTTCGTCGATGTGTTGCAGAATATATTCGTCGATAGTCATTATTAGTTGAAAGTTGAGAGTTGAAAGTTAAGAGTTAAGAATCGAAAGTTACCATACGCGCTTAACAGCGCAGCCTAACTCTCAACTTTCAACTAAATCAAAGGTATCTGTTGCTGTTAGGCAAAACACTATCCTGAGCATGCTTCAAAGCATCTTCCACTACGTTGATTTCGAGGAAAGAAGTTTGTGTTCCCTCTTTACCACTGCTCAGATAGCCCACCATATCGGTAGGACACAAGCGGCCTTCCTTCAGCAGACGGCGCAAAGCGGCAAAGTAGTATTCCTGTCCGTTGGCAAGCTCGGGCATATAAATAGCCTCCACACCGTAAGAGAGTGCCAGATGGCGCATTGTCTTTTCCTTATAACAGATGGCAAGCACCGGATACTTGCCACGGAAAGCAGCCAGGTTACGGGCAGTGCGTCCACTGTAACTATCGGTAATGATAGCACGGATTTTCAACTTGGAAGTAGCCTTCACAGCTTGTTTGGCAAGGAAGGCCGTTACATCGTTACTGTTTTCATCCAGAGGGATACGGATATCATTATCGGCCATCTTATCTTTTTCGGCCTGCGCGGCAACTGTCGTCATAGTCTTCGCCGCTTCCAACGGGTATTTACCGTAAGCCGTTTCGCCACTCAGCATCAGGGCATCCGTACGATAGTAGATGGCATTGGCAATATCCGTCACTTCGGCACGGGTAGGACGAGGATTGGATATCATGGTATGGAGCATCTGGGTAGCCACAATTACCGGCTTCTTAGCCAGAATGCACTTGCGGATTAGCATACGCTGGATGCCCGGAATGCGTTCCTGCGGCACTTCGATGCCGAGGTCGCCACGGGCTATCATAATGCCGTCCGCCACCTCCAGTATCTCGTCGATATTGTCTACACCCTCTTGATTTTCAATCTTGGCTACAATCCGGATATCACTGCCATGAGCATCGAGGATGGCCTTAATGTCCAGAATATCCTGCTTGTTGCGCACAAAAGAGTGGGCGATGAAGTCTATATCTTTCTCGATGGCATAAAGGATATTATTGCGGTCTTTCTCCGTCAACGAAGGCAGATTGATGCGTACACCCGGCACGTTGACACTCTTGCGACTGCCTAAAGTGGCGTCGTTCTGCACTTCGCACAGCAGGTAGTCCGCAGTCTTGTCCACTACCGTCAATTCCAAATCACCATCGTCGATAAGAATTTGTCCACCGATATTCAAGTCGTGTACAAAGTTAGGATAGAAAACAGAGATACACTCACGGGTAGTCTCCTGCTCCGGATTGCCCATCACCTTTACACGGTCGCCTACTTTGAAGGGGATTGGTTCGGCAAGCACGGTCGTACGTACCTCGGGACCTTTGGTATTCATCAGAATAGCAATGCGGTTGGACACCGTGCGCACATTGTTTATCAGCTTCTCGGCTCCTTCGCGTCCAAGATGTGCCGTATTCATGCGCACTACATTCATACCGGCTTCAAACAACTGCTTTATAAAGTCGACGTCACAACGTTGATCAGAAATCGTTGCAACGATTTTCATTTGTTTCAATAACATAATCTTATACCTATTTACTTATTATACTTATTTATTATTATCCAGCAAGGCTTCCAGGGCCAGGCGGTAAGAGTTCAATCCAAATCCGCAAATCACTCCCTGGCAAGCGCAGGATATCATGGATACATGACGAAACGCCTCGCGGGCATGTACATTAGAGATATGCACCTCAATCACCGGAGAAGTGACCGCACGGATTGCATCTTGCAGAGCAATGGACGTATGGGTGTAAGCACCCGCATTCAGGATAATGCCGTCCACATCAAAACCGACTTGCTGAATTCGGTCTATCAACTCTCCCTCAATGTTGGATTGAAAATAGTCTATTTGTACATCCGCATACCTTTTACGGAGTTCGGCAAGGCAGTCTTCAAAAGTAACACTGCCATAAATGGAAGGTTCACGTTTACCCAACAGATTTATGTTGGGGCCGTTAATAATTTGTATCCTCATAACACAATTTTTTATACCTTTGTCCACGGAGAACAATCTTTTCAAGGTGCAAAGATAGGAAAACAGAATGAAAGTAGAAGGAAAATCAATGAAGAAAGAGAAACAAGCATTGATAATCAGAAAGTACCAGCAATATCTAAAGTTGGAAAAATCGCTTTCACCCAATACGCTCGACGCCTATATGAGAGACTTGCAGAAGCTTTTGCATTTTCTGGAAGGGGAAGGTATTGAAGTGCTACAAGTCACATTGGACGATCTGCAACGCTTTGCCGCAGGACTTCATGACATCGGCATCCATCCCCGCTCACAAGCCCGTATCCTCTCCGGCATCAAATCTTTCTTCCACTTCCTTGTGATAGCCGACTATCTGGAAGCCGACCCCAGCGAACTGCTTGAAGGGCCGAAGATAGGCCTCAGACTGCCGGAAGTGCTTACTGTGGAAGAAATAGACAGTATCATCGCCACCATAGACTTGAGCCTGAACGAAGGGCAACGCAACCGGGCCATCCTGGAAACATTGTACAGTTGCGGCTTGCGCGTATCTGAGCTTTGCAACCTGAAAATATCCGACCTATACTTTGAAGAAGGATTTATCAAGGTGGAAGGCAAGGGTAGCAAGCAACGCCTCGTCCCCATCTCCCCCCGTGCCATCAAGGAAATAAGGAATTGGTTCATAAACCGTAATCAGTGGAAAATCAAGAAAGGGTTCGAGGACTATGTATTTCTCGCCCGTTTGGGCAACGGCATCTCCCGCATCATGGTATTCCACCTGATTAAAGAACTGGCACAGAAAGCGGGCATCACCAAAAACATCAGTCCGCACACATTCCGCCACTCCTTTGCCACCCATCTGCTGGAAGGCGGTGCCAACCTGCGAGCCATCCAATGTATGTTGGGACATGAGTCCATTGCGACTACAGAAATCTATACACATATAGACCGAAATATGTTGAGAAGTGAGATCATAGAACACCATCCGCGTAATATAAAATATCGGAATGAACACAACTTTTATTAAATTATAATAAATGTTGTGGTATTATTAACAAATTGACGAGAGAATTAATATCTTTGTGAGGCCATATGTATAGGAGTATGGCAACTAATTGTGAATAGACAAAATCTCAATTACAAACAATTAATTTATATCTAAAATGACTAAAAAATTGTATCTGCCTTTGTTAGTGGCACTTGTTGCTGTTTTGGCATCATGCAGCAAAATGGGTGAACTGTCATCTGACTATTTTACAGTGACTCCCCAAGTATTGGAAGCAGTAGGTGGTAAAGTACCTGCTACGATTAACGGCAAGTTCCCTGAAAAGTATTTCAAGAAGAAAGCTGTGGTTGAAGTAACTCCGGTCCTGAGATGGGATGGCGGCGAAGCTAAAGGCCAATCAGTAGTATTCCAAGGCGAAAAAGTTGAAGGTAACGACCAGACAATCTCTTACCAGGCTGGCGGTAGCTACACTATGAGAACTTCTTTCGACTATGTTCCAGAAATGGCTAAATCAGAACTGTATCTGGAATTCGAAGCCAAAGTTGGTAACAAGGAAATCGTAATCCCTGCTGTTAAGGTAGCCGACGGTGTTATCTCTACTTCTGAACTGATCGGTCAGACACTGGGTAGCGCTAATCCTGCTAACGGTGACGACGCTTTCCAACGTATCATCAAAGAGAAATATGATGCTAACATCATGTTCTTGATCCAACAAGCTAACGTTCGTTCAAGCGAACTGAAGACTGCTAAGGCTTTCAACGAAGAAGTTAAGAGTGTTAACGACGCTGAGAACAAGAAGATCAGCAACATCGAAATCTCTGCTTACGCTTCTCCTGATGGTGGTGTTAAGTTGAATACCGGTTTGGCTGAAAATCGTCAAGGCAACACAGCTAAGGTTATCAGCAAAGACTTGAAGAAAGCTAAAGTTGACGCTGCTGTAGATACTAAATATACTGCACAGGACTGGGAAGGCTTCCAGGAATTGGTTAGCAAGTCTAACATCCAGGACAAAGAACTGATCCTCCGCATACTGTCTATGTACTCTGATCCTGAACAAAGAGAACAGGAAATCAAAAACATCTCTTCTGTTTACAAGACTTTGGCTGACGAAATCCTGCCGCAACTGCGTCGTTCTCGTTTGACTTTGAACTATGACGTTATCGGTAAGTCTGACGAAGAAATCGCAGCTTTGGCTAACAGCGATGCTAAACAACTGAACATCGAAGAGTTGCTGTATGCTACTACTTTGACTAACGATCCTGCTAAGCAAGAAGCTATCTTCACTAAAGCTACTCAAATCTATCCGAACGACTACCGTGCTTACAACAACCTCGGCAAGTTGGCTTACCAAGCTGGTAACTTAGATAAGGCCGAAGACTATCTGAAGAAATCTCTTTCTCTCAAGGATTCTGCTGAAGCTAACATGAACATGGGTCTTGTTGCTTTGAGCAAGGGTGACAAAGCAGCCGCTGAGTCTTACTTGGCCAAGGCTTCAGGTGCTAAGGAACTGAATGAAGCTCTGGGTAACTTGTACGTAGCTCAAGGTCAATATGACAGAGCAGTTAACGCATTCGGCGATACTAAGACTAACAGTGCAGCTTTGGCACAAATCCTGGCTAAGGACTACAACAAAGCTAAGAACACTTTGGCCGGCATCGAAAAACCGGACGCTTACACTGACTACCTGATGGCTGTTGTAGGTGCAAGAACTAACAACGCTTCTATGGTTAATGACAACCTGAAGAAGGCTGTTGCTAAGGATTCTTCTTTGACTAAGAAAGCTGCATCTGATTTGGAATTCTCCAAATACTTCACAAGTGCAGACTTCATGAACATCATCAAATAAGAAAGATTATAGATGAAATAGATGCCCGGCATAGAAATATGCCGGGCATCTATTTATTCACGTCAAAAAGAAGTACTTTCGCAAAAAGTATCAGAAGAAGACTCTGTATGAAGAATATTTATCTTATATATTTCCTGCTTATCGTGCTGTCTGCTTGTGGTGGTAAAAAATCGGATACGGTTACCCTGAGCGGAGAAATCAAAGGATTGGGGAATGACACCCTTTATATCTATGGTGCGGACAAAATGTACGACCGCATGGATACGCTGCCCGTCAAGGATGATAAGTTCACCGCAACCCTGTCTCTGGATACTCTGGTAGCGACTTGGCTGTTGTTCAGTGACGGCACCCGATATCCTCTTTTTATGAATAAAGGAAACAAGATACACATCAAAGGTTCTGCTGCCGAACCCGATATATTGGAAATAACGGGAAATACCTTTAATGAAGAGCTGACTGACTTCCAAAGAGAATTAAAAGGATTGGGCAAGCCTTCCGAGAAAGTACTGGAAGAGAAAGCCGGCAACTTTATCAATGCTCATCATTCTTCATTAGTAAGCATTTACCTGCTGGACAAGTATTTCGTACAAAAGCCCCAGCCTGACTATGCCCAAATCAAAGAACTCACCGAGCAGATGATGGGAGAACTGAAAGACCGTCCTTATATCGACGAACTACTCGACCGCATTCAGGAAGAAGAAAAAGTTGCCGTAGGAAAGAGCACGCCTTTTTTCCGTATGGCGAATGCCAAAGGCAAACAAATCAATCGTGCCGACTTTAAAGACCAATACCTGTTAATCCACTTCTGGGCATCCTGGGATACAGTAAGCCGGGATAGCAATGCCATCTATCGCCGAATATACAAGAAGGAAGAGAAAAACAAGAAGTTCGCCCTATTGGGAGTTTCCTTCGATATAGACAAAGAGAAATGGCAGCAAGCCACTAAAGCGGATACATTGAAGTGTGAGCAAGTTTGCGACTTCTCCGGTTGGAATGCGGAAATCACAAAGCTATTCGCCATTCGAGCCTTGCCTGCCAATATACTGCTAAGTCCTGCCGGAAGAATTGAAGGAAGGAACATGAGCAGCGACGCCATTGAAAAGAAGCTGAAACAGATTGAGGAAGAAGAAGAAGCGAAAGAAAAAGCAAAGAAGAAAACAGCGAAGCGATAGCCGTTGTCAAATCACTAATCACTAACAACTAATCACTAAAATCACGTGCTTACCAAAGTTTTTGGAGCGGCTGTTCAAGGTATTGATGCAACCCTCATCACTATCGAAGTCAACAGCTCTAGAGGCTGTATGTTTTATCTCGTAGGATTGCCGGACTCGGCAGTCAAGGAAAGCCATCAACGTATCATATCCGCCCTTCAGGTGAACGGATACCGGATGCCTACAAGCAATATCGTCATCAATATGGCACCGGCTGATATTCGTAAAGAAGGTTCCGCCTACGACCTGCCGCTGACAATCGGTATGTTAGGCGCCAGCGAGGTCATCCAATCCGACAAACTGGAACGCTATCTGTTAATGGGCGAACTCAGTCTGGACGGTAGCCTGCAACCCATCAAGGGAGCACTGCCCATTGCCATCAAAGCAAGGGAGTTGGGATTCGAAGGCGTAATCATCCCCAAGCAGAATGCCCGCGAGGCAGCCGTGGTAAACAATATAAAGGTTTACGGAGTAGGAAATCTCAAAGAAGTCATCGAGTTCTTCAACGGGAAACGGGAATTAGAGCCGACACTGGCCAATACCCGCGAAGAGTTCTATGCCCAACAATACGACTCCGAACTGGACTTTGCCGATGTGAAAGGGCAGGAAAACGTGAAGCGTGCACTCGAAGTAGCGGCAGCAGGCGGACACAACATTCTTCTGATTGGGGCTCCCGGCAGCGGGAAATCTATGCTCGCCAAACGGCTTCCCTCCATTCTTCCCCCACTCTCATTGGGCGAAAGCCTTGAAACAACCAAGATACATTCCGTTGCCGGAAAGTTGGGAAAAGAAGGCGGCCTCATTTCCAAACGCCCTTTCCGCGACCCGCACCACACTATTTCTACCGTAGCCATGACCGGAGGCGGAAGCTTCCCCCAACCGGGTGAAATCAGCTTGGCACACAATGGCGTTCTATTCCTTGACGAACTGCCCGAGTTTAACCGCAGTGTACTCGAAGCGCTGCGCCAACCGTTGGAAGACCGGAAGATTACCATCTCCCGCGTCAAGTGCAACGTAGAATATCCGGCAAGCTTTACCCTTGCCGCATCCATGAACCCTTGCCCCTGCGGATACTACAACTATCCCACCAAAGCCTGCGTATGCAGTCCGGGCCAGGTGCAGAAATACCTGAACCGTATCTCGGGTCCTTTACTCGACCGTATCGACCTGCAGATAGAAGTGATACCCGTCCCTTTTGAGAAGATGTCGGACGCACAACCCAGTGAGTCAAGCTCCAAAATCCGCGAACGAGTGGTAGCCGCCCGGCAAATCCAAGCCGCCAGATATGCAGATACTCCCGGTGTCTACTGCAACGCACAGATGAACAGCAAGTTGCTCGCCCGCTATGCCCGTCCGGATGATAAAGGTCTCGAATTATTAAAGAATGCCATGTCACGCCTCAACCTATCTGCCCGTGCCTACGACCGTATATTAAAGGTATCGCGCACCATTGCCAACCTTGAAAGCAGCGAATGGATACAACCGTCGCACTTGGCAGAAGCCATTGGATACAGAAATCTGGATAGGGAGGACTGGGCAGGATAGTCCTTGAGGACTGCTAAGAGTGAAGCCTCTCCAAATGGCAGAAGAGCAATTCCCCCTCAGCATCCCGCAAGTGCATACCATTCCCCTCGCAATAGCGGAACAGACTACAATCGGCACAAGCGCCTTTCTTCATCCATTCCCGGTTGCGGAAAGGCTGGAAACGATGTTCCCACACCTCCATGAAATCATCGTGATAGATATTTCCCTGATGAAAGTCACTACGGATACTGGGACAGCCCGATATGGAACCGTCTGCCAAGACAGAGCCGACACTAATTCCGGCATTACAAGAGAAGAAACTGTCGCGCACCTCGCCTTCATCGTTGCCCAAGAAGCCTTCACAACCATAATCCACGTGCATCTTCCCTTCTTTACGGGTACGCTTGATAAATTCCATCACTCCCGTAAATTCCTCATTACTCAGTTGAAACTCCGGATGTGTCGCCGCACGCCCCATCGGAAAGATGGTAAACAAACGCCACCGACGCACACCGATACGATATAGAGAAGTTTTCAGTTCATCCAGATAAGAATAATTACGCCGATTGACACAAGTCACCACATCCCACGCCAACTCAGGTTCATGCACCAGCATCTTAATTGCCTCCATCGCCTTGTCGTGGCTCTCCGGATGCCCTCGCAGTCAGTTGTGCGCTTCCGCAAAACCGTCCAAACTGATAGTAACCGAATGAAGTCCCGCCGACATCAACCGCTGCAAACGTTTAGCGTTCAGGTAAGCCCGTTGGATACCAGTCCCCAGGGATAACCGCGTCGGTAGAGTTCCAGCCCCACTTCTTCCAGGTCTTCACGCATCAGCGGTTCACCACCGGTCACGATGATGCTCACCTCGTTCGGATTGATATGCGGAGTGATGGAGTCTATCACACGCAGAAAGTCGGCAGCCGGCATATCTTTTGTTTCAAGCATCCGTTTGCAGTCGCTACCGCAATGCTTGCAATGCAGATTGCAACGCAGGGTACACTCCCAAAACAACTGCCTCAACGGATGCAGTTCCTTCAGGTTGTTGCGCATCTTCCGCGCAACCTCCAATGCCAGGCGTTTACGAATAGAGAGAGTTCCCACCAGCCTATCAGTCTTTCTTTTTCAGTTTAAAGTTAATCTCCTTACTGTCTTTTCCTTCATACCAACCACTTCCGCCGGTCGGGTTCATCTTGACAACGGTAGAATCAGACTTATACGTACCCGAAAGATCTTCGCAGATAACACGGAAATTCCTGTAGCCAGTAATGGATTTCTGATAAAGATACTCTCCGTTCTCCTTGGTGTAAACCGTATCGGGAATAATACGATTGTATAAATCATTGGTTGCAGGCGCCATATTCTTTACAAGAATGCGGGCATCAGGCACAATCTGTTGCTGCTCGTTCATCACCTTGCCTTTAATTTCATATTTGGCATAAGGAGTCCCATATTCACATCGCCCGGTTCCCATGCCATTCTCGTCGCATGTAGTAAACCCCAACAGTACCAACACACCGGAGAGTATTCCGTTGTACCCTTGAAGCCATCGTTTTTCCCCTTTCTTCATAACGCGTTACAGTTTAAGTTATATCTTATAAACGTCTGCCGAAAGAAAATACTGCACAACTCCCTTCTTTTTAACATAAAGATTAATAATAGACCTTTTTTATCGTTTCCTCATCCGGGCAATCTCTGTCTAAAATACTCTTTTCACTATATTTGTATAAATTACGTTCATGAAAGACGCGTATGTATAACATTTTAATTATAGAAGATGAGAAACGGGTTACCGACTTACTGAAAGCCGGACTGGAAGAGAACGGCTATCAGACGATGGTTGCCTACGACGGAGCAATGGGGCTGCGCCTTTTCCAGTCAAACTCATTCCAACTGGTTATTTCGGACATCATCCTCCCCAAACTGGACGGTTTCGAACTGAGCAAGGAGATACGCAAACTCAATGCGGAAGTTCCAATCCTGATACTTACCGCCCTGGGATCTACCGACGACAAACTGGATGGCTTCGACGCCGGAGCCGACGACTACATGACAAAACCGTTCGACTTCCGCGAACTGAACGCCCGCATCAAGGTCTTGCTGAAGAGGAACACCCGCCCGCTCGTCGCTCCCCCGGAGAAAATAGTCTATGCCGACCTGGTTATCGACCTTAACAAAAGGGAGGTGATGCGCAACAATATTCCCATCAAACTATCCCCCAAAGAATATAATCTATTGCTATATATGACCGAGAATGCCGAGAAAGTCATCAGCTGCATAGAGATTGCAGAGAAGGTGTGGAACACCCATTTCGACACGGGAACGAACTTCATCGACGTCTGCGTTAACTACCTGCGTAAGAAAATAGACAAAGAATTCGACGTCAAACTCATCCATACAAAACCGGGAGTAGGATTTATCTTCACCAACCAACCATGAAAATAAGAACGGCACTCACCCTTAAGAATACATTCGTCACGGCAGCCGTATTCCTGCTGTGCATGGTCATGATTTATATGGTGAGCGAACGCACCCGCAGCCAGACCTTCTTCCACGATTTGAAAAGCGAGGCTGTCACCAAAGCGCACCTGTTCCTCCAAAACCAGGTAGACGCCCAAACCATGCAGTCCATTACCTGAATAACAAGAAATTCATCAACGAAGTAGAAGTTGCCGTCTACACCACCGACTTCGACATGCTCTACCACGATGCCATACAAAACGACATCATCAAGGAAGACCGGAAAATGATAGACAAAATCTTGCGCGAGAAGGAAATTGAGTTCTACGTCGGCAAGTATCAGGGCATCGGCATGCTCTACTCGTTCGAAGGAAAAGACTACATCGTCACCGCCGCCGCTTACGACGGTTACGGCTACAACAACTTGTTTGAGCTGCGGGACACCTTACTCATCTTGTTTATCGTCGGCCTGTCGCTACTGTTCATCACCGGCTATATCCTGGCCCGCACCGCCCTGAAGCCTATCCGCGACATCGTCAGAGAGGCCGAAACCATCACCGCCTTCCACATCGACCAGCGGCTTCCCGTCAAAAACAAGAATGACGAACTGGGTGAACTCAGCACCGCCTTCAATGCCCTGTTGGAACGATTGGAAGTCTCGTTCAACTCGCAAAAGATGTTTGTCAGCAACGTTTCCCATGAGCTGCGAACTCCCTTGGCAGCGCTTATCGCCGAACTGGACTTGTCCCTGCAAAAGGAGCGCACGGAAGAGCAATATCGCACCGCCATGCAGAATGCCCTGCAAGATGCGCAACGAATGACAAAACTGATAGATGGCCTGCTCAACCTTGCCAAAGCCGATTATCAGAAAGAACAAATCAAGATGCAGGAAATCCGTCTGGACGAGCTGCCGCTCGATGCGCGGGAATTTATCTTCAGGGCGCACCCGGATTATAACATTGAACTGCTGTTTGAGCAGGAAGAAGCCGACGATGACCATCTGATTACCGTAATGGGCAACATCTATCTGCTGAACATCGCCTTCTCAAACCTGATAGAGAACAACTGCAAATACTCCGCCGATAAGTCCTCGTTCGTGCAAATATCCTTCTGGGACAAATGGACGATTATCCGCTTGTCCGACGACGGCGTGGGTATGTCGAAAGCCGACAAGCAGCACCTATTCACCTTGTTCTACAGAGGAGAACAGGAGCATACGGTAGAAGGCCACGGCATCGGAATGGCGTTGGCACAGAAGATTATTCACCTGCACCAGGGCAATATCGCCGTACATTCGGAAGAAGGCAAGGGTACCACCTTTGTCATTGAGTTGCCTCACATCTAGAAGTCTTCGTGGAGTGAAATCCTCGTCTCCCATCCGGCACTGAATACGCCTGCCTGCGAACGCAGACGGGATACCAACAAGTCCAGCAAATCCTTGTGGGCGCCCAACGTCTCCATATCGCAATAAACCATAATCCGCTCCTCTTTTTCCTTATAATATAAGGAGTTCAACTTTACGTCGGTATCGAACGAGAGCGTATCCATTATCAACTGCCTCACTTTATTCGCTATATCCGGAAGGCATTCGACGCTGATGGCGTAATGGTATACATTGGTCGCCCTCCTCTCCATGAAAAGGCACAAGGGGCGGAAAAGGCAATGCGTCATCAGTACGCATATCACCAGAACAAACGATTCGGCATACAACCCCACACCCGCCAAGGTGCCGCAAGCCGCAGAGCACCAGATTGTGGCTGCCGTATTCAGCCCCCGCACGGTAAAGCCATCCTTCAAGATAAGTCCCCCACCCAGGAAGCCAATGCCTGAAACAATTTGTGCCGCCACGCGGGAGGGGTCTCCACTGCCGGAAACCATCGCATAAGACACTACGGTAAAAGCGGCTGCCCCACCGATACCAGGATATTTGTCCGCAATCCGGCATTACGCTGCCGGTATTGCCGCTCCAAACCGATAAGCATGCCCATCAGAAAAGCACAACCTATCCTTGTCAAGTAATCAAGAAATAAAACCATAGGTTTTTTTTTGCAAAAGTACGTTCACACCAATGAAATACATATTAAATTTCGATTAAGTTTTCATTAGAAATCCATTAGCATTGGTTCTAATAGTTTTCTAATACCGCTCTAATAGTTTTCTAACAGTCGTGTCGGAATGTCTTCCTTACCTTTGCAGCGCCCTGGCGGAGAAACATAGTAATAATTCGTAAAAAGAGAAAGCACCATGTGGAAGAAGAAAAAGCGTAAGATACAATTTGCCTTTAATGCCGAGAAGGTATTTCTGGCAGCAGCCCAGCCACTCGGTTCGGTGTTCAACTATTTCCTAACCACCCCAATCGGCCTCAATGAAGAAGAAGTGGAGAAGAGGCAGTCGCTTTATGGAAAGAACGAAGTGGAGCACGAGAAGAAGAAGAACCCGATAGCTACATTCGTCCGGGCGTTTATCAACCCGTTTATCGGCGTACTGACCATATTGGTCATCGTTTCATTTATCCTGGACGTGCTCGTGGCCGATGTAGGCGACCAGGACTGGACGGCCATCATCATCATTTCAATCATGGTGGTGTCCAGCGTCATCCTCCGCTTCTGGCAGGAGTGGAAGGCGAATGCTTCGAGCGAAGCCCTGCTGAAAATAGTGACCAACACCTGCTATGTGAAGCGGGCGGGCAATCACGATGAAGAAATCAGTATCTCGCAACTCATACCCGGAGACATCGTCATGATAGCCGCCGGAGACATGATACCTGCCGACCTGCGCATTATCGAGGCCAAAGACTTGTTCGTCAGCCAGGCATCGCTCACCGGTGAGTCCGACCCTATAGAGAAACGCCCGGAAGCTAAAGGAAAGATGTACGGCAAGGGAAGCGTGGTGGAGTTGGACAACATCTGCTACATGAACTCGAACGTAGTCAGCGGCTCGGCCACGGGCATCGTTTTCCAAACGGGTAACAATACTTATCTGGGCACCATCGCCAAGAGCATCGTGGGGCACCGGGCAGCCACGGCTTTCGACAAGGGCATCAACAAGGTGAGTTTCCTGCTCATCCGCTTTATGCTGGTGATGATGCCGTTCGTGTTCCTCGTAAACGGTGTGACGAAAGGCGACTGGTTGGAGGCGTTCATCTTCGCCGTATCGGTGGCCGTGGGACTAACGCCTGAAATGCTGCCGATGATTGTGACCGCCAACCTCTCCAAAGGCGCGGTGGCCATGTCGAAGAAGAAGACCATCGTAAAAGACCTGAACGCCATCCAGAACTTCGGTGCCATAAACATCCTCTGCACCGACAAGACCGGCACACTGACCTGCGACCAGATTGTACTGGAGAAATACATCAATGCCGACGGCAGTAGCGATGACCAAAAGCGCATCCTGCGTCATGCCTACTTCAACAGCTTCTTCCAGACGGGACTGAAGAACCTGATGGATAAGGCAATTCTCTCGCACGTCAAGGAACTATCGCTAGAGTATCTGAAAGATAATTATAAGAAAGTAGACGAAATTCCGTTCGACTTCACCCGTCGCCGGATGTCGGTGGTGGTGGAAGACAAGCAGGGAAAACGCCAGATTATTACCAAAGGGGCCGTGGAAGAGATACTCGACATCTGCTCTTATGCCGAGTTCGACGGGGAGGTGCATCCGTTCACCCCGGAACTGAAAGCGAAAGCCAGGGAAATCAGCGAACAGATGAACAAGCAGGGCATGCGCGTGCTTGCCGTCACCCAGAAAAGCTATCCTGAGAAGGAACGTGATTTCTCCGTGGAAGATGAAAAAGACATGGTGCTGATTGGGTATCTGGCTTTCCTCGACCCGCCCAAGCAGTCGGCTGCAAGTGCCATCAAGCAATTGCACGAGCATGGTGTAGAGGTCAAAGTACTGTCCGGAGACAACGACGCGGTGGTGCGCACCATTGCCCGGCAAGTGGGCATCGACACCAGCAATGCGCTGACCGGCATGGAACTGGAAGCTATGACTCTTGAAGAGCAACGCAAGGCAGTCCTCGAAACGACCGTGTTCTCCAAACTGACCCCGATGCAGAAGACGCAGATTATTACGCTGCTTCAGGAGCAGGACAATACAGTCGGCTTCTTGGGAGACGGAATAAACGATGCGGCGGCCCTACGTCAGTCGGACATCGGCATCTCGGTCGACTCAGCGGTGGATATAGCCAAAGAGAGTGCAGACATCATCTTGCTGGAGAAGGATTTAATGGTATTGGAAGACGGTGTGCTCGAAGGGCGCAAGACTTTCGGCAACATTACCAAGTACATCAAGATGACGGCAAGTTCCAATTTCGGAAACATGTTCAGCGTGATGGCGGCAAGTGCCTTCCTGCCTTTCCTGCCCATGCTGCCCATCCATCTGCTGGTGCAGAACTTGTTGTACGACATCTCGCAAACCACCATACCGTTCGACCGCATGGACCCGGAATATCTGCGCAAGCCCCGCAAATGGGATGCTTCGGACCTGAGCCGGTTCATGATATGTATCGGCCCGATAAGTTCCATTTTCGACATCGTGACTTATCTGGTGATGTGGTATGCCTTCGGATGCAACTCGGTGGAGCATCAGACGTTGTTCCAGTCGGGCTGGTTCATCGAAGGGTTGCTCTCGCAGACGCTGATAGTGCATATGATACGTACACGGAAAATTCCGTTTATCCAGAGCCGGGCGTCCTGGCAGGTAACGGGGCTTACCGCGCTGATTATGGCGGTCGGCATTGCCATACCGTTCTCGCCTTTCGGAAGTTCTATCGGCCTGGAGCCGTTGCCATTGAACTACTTCCCCTGGCTGATAGGTATCCTGCTATCCTATTGCATACTGACGCAACTCGTAAAGAACTGGTATATCCGCCGCTTCGTTAAATGGTTATAAGTTCTTTTCTATTCTAATTCGGGCATCAACCGCTATTACGCACTTTTCGGTAACCAATAGCGGATTGATGTCCATTTCTTTAATTTCCGTGGCGAAACGCAATAAGGTGGAGAGCCGCACGATAATCTCGGCAAACTTGTCCTCGTTCACTCCCTTCTGCCCGCGCGTACCTTTGATTATCTTATAAGCACGGAGCGAGTGAATCATGGAGTACGCCTCTTCGTAAGACAAGGGAGCCAGACCGGAGGATACATCCTTCAGCACTTCCACGAAGATACCGCCCAAGCCGCAAAGCACCACATGGCCGAACTTATCTTCATATTTGGCACCGACAAACAGCTCCGTACCTTTCAGCATCGGCTGCACCAATATGCCCGTCACTTCCGGTATCTGCATCATTCGGTCGAACTCCAACGCCAAGTGCTGTTCGCTCTTGATGTTCAGCACCACACCGCCCACGTCGGACTTGTACACCGGACCTACCACTTTCGCCACCACCGGAAATCCGGTACGGCGGGCAAAAGCAAGCGCTTCTTCCTTATTGGCCGAAACAAACTCCTCCACCATCGGAATGCCTGCCGAATGGAGCAAGGCCTGCACATGGTGCGGCTCGATATATCCGTCTTCGGGAATGGAGTCGATGATGCGGCGAATGCGGGGCACATCCACCCCAAAGAGTTCTATTTCATTATTGGCAGGTTTTGATACGTTCACTATCCGCGAGAGGGCTGTGCCCAACGTCACTTCATCGGCAAAGTTCACGTGTCCTTTGGCAAGGAATGCAGACACTTCCGCTCCGGCAGTGTTGACGGAAGGAAGTATCGGAAAAATAGATTTCTTGCAAGTTTGCATCTTCTCGTGCAGCACGTCGTACATTTCGAACATCGTCACCAGTCCCGGCGTACCGAAAATAGCCATCACTGCATCTATATTGTCGAACTTCTCTTCACAATACTCCAGACAGAGCCGCAGATGCTCCGGCGTGTCCGTGGCAAGTATATCAACCGGATTGCCACGGCAGCCCCCGGAAAGAGTTTGCTTTTCAGTTCCTCCACAAGTTCCCCTTCCAACTTCGGCACGTTCAGTCCGCCTTTGCTCAAGGCATCGGTCAGCATCACGCCCGGCCCGCCGGCATGGGTGATAATGGCGAAGTTCTTCCCTTTCAGTTCCGGCAGAGTGAAGATACATCCCACGGTCGTCAACTCCTCGCGCGAGTAGCAGCGAACGATGCCCGCCTTACGGAACAAGGCTTCCACCGCCAAGTCCGAACTGGCAATCGCCCCCGTATGAGACGAAGCCGCCCGGCTTCCACTCTCACTACTGCCGGACTTGATAGCAGCAATCCTGCAACCTTTCTTTATCAGTGAAGAGGCATGGAACAGCAACCGGTCGGGGTCGCCGATGCTTTCTATATAGAGCAGTTTTATCTTAGAGTCCGTATCGGGGTTGAAGTGCTCGTCCATATATTGCAGCACGTCTTCCACACCGATTTGCTTGGCGTTGCCCACTGACCAGACGGAATTGAACTGCAAGCCTTTCGTCACGGCACTTTCCAGGATGAATACCGCTGTAGCTCCGGAACTGGAAATCAGATCCACCCCACTCGGATGCAGTTGCGGAATAGGTTGGCTGAAGACGCTATGGTGCCAGGTGTTCATCAGTCCGATACAATTGGGTCCTATCAACGAAGCGCCATACTTGTTGACGGTTTCCAGGATGCGGTCTTCCAGCAGCGCCCCTTCGTGCGTCTCTTCGCCAAAGCCGGCGGAAAGGATGATGAAGGCCCTTACCTGCTTCTCGGCGGCAAGCACCTCTACGGCATCGGGGCAAAGCGCTGCGGGAATGGCAAGGATGGCAAGGTCTGTATCGGGAATATCTTTTACGTCCGCAAAAGCCGCCACGCCCTGCACTTCCGTCTCTTTCGGATTGACGGCACACAACTCTCCGGCATAACCGCCGTTAATAAGGTTGCGCAGGATGTCCCCACCGGGCTTATGTACATTGTTGGAAGCTCCCACCACCACAATGCTGGCGGGATGCAGCAATTGGTTCGTTATCATAGTCAGTTCACATTAAGTTTACGATAGATTGCACAAATATACATTTTCTATGCGATAAACAAGAAAATAATGTGGACAATAAACGCATCAGCAATATTACATATTTTACGTTACGTAAAGTACGTAATACTTTCTGCCATTACCATATACATTCGCAATAACAGTTTTTCTCTCCAAAAAGATACCATATTTAGCTTTTTACTAACATCCGAATTATCAGAAAAGGTGCAAATAGAAATATCTTGCATAAATAATGGAATATAAATGCGAGATTTCTGCATAATCTTCACCGAACATGCAGGATTTATACAGAAAAAGGTCAACTTCAGTAGCTCTATCGTCAGCTTTCGATAGCTCTATCGTCAAGTTCCCCACCGGGGAACGCTCCGTTTCTCACCGGGGAACGAATTGTTCCCTACCGAGGAACGAAAAAAGCGTCACCGGGAAACACTTTTCCCACTTATCAGAAGTGTAAGGTTTTCGATACCGCACTGATTAACCGACGAATGCAGAAAAACGTTTCGTTATTTGACCTCCCCTTGCCAACAAGCCGAAAAAACGCAAGCATTTGCAGACAGGAAATACAAAATGACAGTTTGATATACAAGATAAGAAAGCAGGCATAAATATCTCTAAAGAAAAACTCTTCATTGTCTTGCATATGTTATAAATGTGTTATACATTTGTATTACTAAATATAACGAATATGGAAGCAATTATAGAAAGAAAACAGACTGCATTTCGGCTGAGTACAGATTTGCTGAAACGACTCAGAGCAGCAGCCAGCAGGGAAAACCGAAGCTTGAATAATTACGTAGAAAGCGTGCTCATGGACGTGGTTTACAATGAACCGAATGAAGAGACCAAAGAAGCTATTAAAGAGGCCAAGTCAGGCAAATCGTCAGGTACGATAAACATGAAGAGTTTCGATACATTTATGCAATCTATAAATGATATCGAATGAAAGAAATACGCTACAGCACAAAAGCCAAAAAAAGACTTGAAGAAATACAGAAATAACCCCAACAAAATGGCTAAACTGTATGAGGTTTTAAATATGCTCACCAACAACCTTGAGATACCCGAAACATTTCAGCCGCACAAACTGATTGGGGAATATAAAGGATGCATGGAATGCCATATTGAGGGAGACTTTCTCCTGATATGGATAGATAAAGATAATAATTTTATAGATATAATCAGATTGGGAAGTCATTCTGAATTATTTTCTTAGGTTTGATATACAAAACCGGCACTTTGGTCTACAAAGCCGGTACGCTTCGTCCTTAACATCTACTTTTGCCGCATCATCAAAAACTAAAAGTAGATTATGGATAAGACAAAAGACGGAACTACGTACAAAGCACAAAGTTTCATAGGAAAGAGAGTAGGAATATACCTGTTGATGGCATGCATCTGCCTCCCCGCCTTCTCCCAACGCCTGACTCAGAACATCCGGGCGTAGTGACGGACAAAGCATCGGGCACTCCCATCGCTTACGCAACCATCCAGCTTGAAGATGCTCCCGACCGGGGAGCCATCACGGACAGCATCGGAAACTTCCTGCTGAAAGACATCCCCCTGGGACGCCACAACGTGAAAGCGACCTTCGTAGGCTACGAGCCCAGCCTCATCCGAGAGATTATGGTATCCTCGGCAAAAGAAGTCTATCTGGAGATAGCCATGACCGAGAACACTCAAATGCTGAATGAAGTAGTGGTGCGCCCCCAAGTGAACAAAGAGCAGGCGCTTAACAAAATGGCGCTGACGGGAGCACGCATGTTCAGCGTGGAAGAGGCCTCGCGCTATGCCGGAGGTATGGACGACCCCGCCCGGTTGGTCAGTTCGTTTGCCGGAATATCGTCGGGAGTATCGAACAACGGCATATCCATTCATGGCAACGCCCCCATCTGCTGCAATGGCGGCTGGAAGATATAGAAATTCCCAATCCCAACCATTACGCGGACATCGCCACGTTGGGCGGCGGCATCCTCTCTTCACTCAGCAACCACGTGCTGGGCGACTCGGACTTCTTCACCGGAGCCTTCCCCGCCGAATATGGCAATGCCGTGTCGGGCGTCTTCGACATGAAGTTGCGGAACGGGAATAACAGAAAAGTGGAGAACACCGTACAAGCCGGAATATTAGGTATTGACATCGCCTCGGAAGGGCCTTTGAGCAAGAAGCATAACGCCTCCTACATCGTCAACTACCGTTACTCCGCCACCGGCCTGCTGGCTCACCTGGGAATGGTGGACTTAGACGGCGACTTCGACTATCAGGATTTGAACTTCAAGTTCAACTTCCCTACCCGCAAGGCGGGCACCTTCACCATTTGGGGCGCCAGCCTGATAGATAAATACGGCAGCGATTTTGAAGAAGACCCCAACGAACGGAAGTACTTGGGCGACCAGTCCGAATCCCAAACCGACCAATATATGGCAGCGGGCGGAGTAAGCCACCGCTACTTTATCGGAGAGAAAGGATTACTAAAGACCACCGTAGCCACCACCTACTTCAAGAGCACGGCTTCCATTGATATGTTCGATGAGAACCTGACGAACCCCACTCCTTACCTCGACATGAGCAGGGAGAATACCAACTTTGTATTCACCACTTCCTACAATCATAAGTTCAATGCCCGGTTTACCAACAAGACCGGCGCCACCTTTACGCAGATGTTTTATGATATGGAAATGAGCCTTGCCCCGTTCGTCAACAAACCTCTAAACGTTATTTCTATGGGAAACGGCAATACGAGCCTCTTTTCCGCCTACACCAGCAACTCTATCGGCATAGGCAACCGGTTTACGCTCAATATCGGACTGAATACGCAAGTTCTGACCCTGAACAAGCACTGGACACTGGAGCCGCGCATCGGCATGAAGTGGCAAACTTCTGACAAGACTTCCTTCGCACTGGCTTACGGCCTACACAGCCGGATGGAAAAGATGGACGTGTACTACACTCAAACGCCGCAGACCGGTGATGAGTTGGTGAACAAAGACCTCTATTTCACCAAAGCCAATCACTTCATGCTGACCTTCGACTACAAGCTGGCCGACGATATGATTTTAAAGATAGAGCCGTACTTTCAGACACTCTTCGATGTCCCCGTCCGGGCAGACGACTCGTACTCGGTACTGAACCGCGAGGATTTCTACGTGGAAGATGCGCTGGTGAACAAGGGGAAAGGACGGAATATCGGGGTGAACGTGACCTTGGAGAAATACCTCAGCAAGGGATATTACTATATGTTCACCGGCTCTGTTTTCGACTCCCGCTATTGCGGCGGCGACAAGGTGTGGCACGACACGAAGTTCAACCGGCATTATATCCTCAACCTCCTGGGCGGAAAGGAGTGGATGATGGGGCGCAACAAGCAGAACATCCTGAGCGTAAACGCCAAACTGACCCTGCAGGGGGCGACCGGTATTCGCCGATAGACGAAGCGGCGACCTTGGTGCATCCCGACAAGGAAGTGCAGTATGATGAAACGAGGGCATACAGCGAACAGTTCTCTCTCATCTTCCTGACGAACTTCTCGGTCAGCTACAAGATAAACAAGAAAAAGAGTACGCACGAGTTTGCCGTGAAACTGCTCAATGCCACCAATTACAAAGAATACGGCGGACATGAATATAACATCAAGACCGGGGTGATAGAGCCGAACCGATTTGCGATGTCGCTGCCGAATATCTATTATAAAGTTGAATTCTAAACGATGCACCACAGATTACACACAGATTATTTTCATTAAAATGCAGGTTAATTCTTAAATAATCTGTGTTAATCTGTGTAATCTGTGGTGCATCACTAAATAATCCATTTACTTTTGGCACTCTAAAGAAACGTTATGAATAACTCTGGACAGGCTAGTTCCCACTCTTTTCTGCACAAGTTTCTGCTTGAGCCCGGATATAGAACGGCAAGGCATCTCTTGCTCATCTTTATTATGGTGGTTACGGCCCTCAATCAGTCGTTCATGACAATGAGCAATGGTATAGAAAGGATAGGGAAGGGGGTACTCTTCCAATCCGCCTTTATATTCATCACTTATCTGGCGGCATGTTACTTCAATCTGTGGGTACTGCTTCCGCGCTACTTGTTGCAGAAGAAGTACATACGCTACGCACTCTACCTGTCGGCCACGGTTTTGCTGCTGACTCTTGGGCAGACGCTGGAGGAGCGCACCATACTTGCTCACTATGATATATTGGACGGCTTTTACACGATGCCACGAATACCCATCACTATCTTGTCTTCTTTTGCCCTGGTACTGCTTTGTGTGTCAGGCATCAGCATGACTGTGCTGCTAAAGCATTGGCTTCTGGATAATCAAAAAGTGAACCAACTGGAAAAGCGGCACGTACAATCGGAGGTGGAGCGACTGAAAGAGCAAGTTAATCCGCGCCTGCTGTTCAGCATTCTGAACCGCACCGGGATATTGGCATTGCAACGCCCACAGGAAGCCTCGGATATGCTTATCAGACTGAGCCAGTTGCTCAGGTACCAATTATACGATTGCAGCCGGGAAAGGGTGCTGCTTAGTGCGGAAATAAAGTTCCTGAACAACTACCTTACGCTGGAACAAATGTATTCCGGAATGTTCAGTTTCAATATTCAGTCCGACAAGGAGTGTTCACACGTACTGATTGCTCCCCTGCTGTTTATCTCTTTTGTGCAATCGGCCATAAGCAAAGTCTATGAGGTGAAGGAAGAGGCTTCTATAGCGATATGGTTTGAAACCACGGACGATAGGGTGACTTTCACTTGCCGATGCGAACCGGGAGAGATCTTCTTCGATATGGATTTCTCCAAGGTTTGCAAGCGGCTCGATTTCTTATACGGCAACCGGCATTCTCTGACGGTGACCGGCAAAGAAGTGACATTGAACTTAGAAACATAAGCAAGACCGATGACTGATATAGATAAGAATATAATACCCGACTTGCTGCAAAACCCGCGTTACAGGCTTTACAGGCATGTCTTGTTGCAACTCGTAATAATTGCACTGACCATAAATATATCTCTGGACGGCGAAGCTCAACTCGCCCGGGATACAGCAGCCGTCCTGTCCTGGGTAGGCTATTATTTGCTCATCAACAGTGTCATCTACTTCAACCTCTATGTATTGACACCCCGCTATCTAGAGAAGGAAAAGTATCAGAAATATCTTGTGGGAGTGGGCGGACTAATCCTCTTCACGCTCTTGGGAATAAGCATACTACAAGCGGTCTTATATAGTTTCAAGGGCATCAAGGAGCTTTACTACGTCTATCTCATTGCCTTAAATCTGACGTCTTCCACTTTCTCAATAGGGCTGATGATTGTGGGTACATCCACACTATTATTGCTACGTCACTGGGTGGAGCGTGCCCGGCGCATTGACGAGTTGGAGTCCACCACCCTGCAATCGGAGTTGAAGCATCTGAAGCGGCAGATTAATCCGCATTTCCTCTTCAATATGCTCAACAACGCCAATGTACTGATTAAGAAGAACCCGGAAGAGGCGTCGCAACTTCTGTTCAAGCTGGAAGATTTGTTGCGCTATCAGATTAACGACAGCTCGAAGGATGTAATTCCACTCAGTTCGGACATTCATTTCCTGAATGACTTCCTCAATCTGGAAAGATAAGGCGGGATAAGTTTGAATATGCTATCTCCAAAGAGGGGATATAGACAGTGTTTCGCTTCCTCCGCTGCTGTTTATCCCTTTTGTGGAGAACGCCGTGAAGCATAATCCGGACAGCGAAAACCAGTCTTATGTATATCTGTCGTTCAGGCGATGGAAGGACGAACTGATATTTCAATGTATAAACTCCTTGCCGGCAAAGGCTCCGGAAGAGCATAAGACCGGGGGACTGGGATTGAAGAATATAAGGAGACGGCTGGAGTTGCTATACCCCGGCAGGCACTCCCTGGAGATAGAGAAAAAATGAAACGAATTATAAAGTCACCTTACACCTTACGTTATGAATTGCATCATAGTAGATGACGAACCGCTGGCACGCGAAGCGGTTGAATTGCTGGTAAAAGACAATGCCCAACTGAACCTGGCGGGTACTTTCAACAATGCCTCTGCCGCAAGCGAGTTTATAAAAGAGCACTCCGTGGATTTAATCTTTCTCGATATACAGATGCCCGGCATCACGGGGATAGAGTTTGCCAAAACAATCTCCAGAAGGACGCTCATCATTTTCACCACCGCCTATTCGGAATATGCGCTGGACAGCTACGAGGTGGATGCAATAGACTACCTCATCAAGCCTATAGAGCCTGCCAGCTTCGGAAAGGCGATAGACAAGGCCGTTGCCTACCACTCGCTGCTACTACAGGAGGAGAAAGAAAACATCGAACCCGCTGCGGACGATTATTTCTTTGTGAAGTCCGAGCGGAAATACTTCAAAGTGAACTTTGAGGACATTCTCTTTGTGGAAGGGCTGAAAGACTACGTCATCCTGCAACTGGAAGGACAACGCATCATCACCCGCATAAACCTGAAAGCAATGTACGAGTTGCTGCCCAAGCGGATATTCCTGCGGGTGAACAAGTCGTATGTCGTCAACACCGCCCACATCGGGGCGTTCGACAATAATGACATCTTTATCAAAAACTACGAAATAGGCATCGGCAGCAGTTATCGTGATAGTTTCTTTGAGGAGTTCGTTATGCATAAGAAAAGGAAGTAAAGGTTTGTGATAGTTCGAGTGAAAACCGTTATCTTTGCGCAATAACCGATATCGTATTATTGTCTATCATGAATGACGAACAAGGATTAAAACTACTCACCCACTTAATTGAAGAAGCCCGCTCATTTGGAAGAGGTGAAAACGAGTGGCTAGAATTCAAAACAAACATTGGAGAATGCCATTCCAGCGTCACTTTTGAAGGAATGGGTGAACATATATCTGCCATGGCCAATGCAGCATGTATCCATGACAAAGACTTGGCTTATTTAGTATTAGGAGTAGAAGACGGTACATGGAGAATAGTAGGTATAAATCTTCACATGGATGCCCAAAAATATAAAGGACAAGAATATGTCTTTTGGTTACGGCTAAAAATAAAACCGAAAATCAACTTTGACATTATAGAATTCGATACTCCTGAACAAAAGCATATTGTCATCATCACTATTCCGGCAGCCAAAGGGGGACCTGTCATATTCAACGCGAAAAATATGTCCGGATTGGCTCCAACAATACAAGCTTAGAAGATTATCCTGAATATCTACGTAAAATATATAACTCACAAACTGATTGGAGTGCACAAATTGTGAATGGTGCTTCTTTAGAAGATTTAGACCCGGAAGCCCTAAAGTTGGCCAAAGAGAAATTCAAAGAAAACTGCATTAACAAATCTTATTACAAAGATATCGACCAATGGGATGACGAGAAATGGCTGAATGTTGCCAAAATAACCATCAACGGCTCAATAACTAATACAGCCATTATTTTATTGGGTAAAGAGGAGGCCTCACATTACATTTCACCTGCCGTAGTCCAACTCACTTGGAAATTAGAAGATGAAGAGTTGGCCTATGAGCACTTCGGTTCCCCGCTTTTCTTGAATGCAACTAAATTATATCAGAAAATAAGAAATTATAAGTACAAATTTTTCCCAAGTAACGAGTTATTATCAACTAGCGTAGATAAATATTCATCAGAAGTTGTATTGGAGGGATTGAATAATGCTATAGCCCACCAAGATTATGAAATGCATGAGAAAATAATTGTCATAGAAAGAAAAGATTCTTTGGAGATAACGAATGCCGGAAGATTTTATTATGGGAAACCGGAAGATTACTTCATGTCAGGATGTACTCCTACA
Source organism: Bacteroides sp. (assembly GCA_021203515.1). Classification (GTDB taxonomy): domain Bacteria; phylum Bacteroidota; class Bacteroidia; order Bacteroidales; family Bacteroidaceae; genus Bacteroides. The sequence continues at coordinate 42,254 of JAJQAY010000124.1, forward strand.
AAATATAGAAATCGTTTTTTAGCAGACGCCATGATTAACATCGGCATGATTGATACAGCAGGCTATGGCATCTATAAAATGGTAGTGGAGCAGAAAAAGCGTTTCTTTCCACTCCCTGATTATATAAAAAGCACAACTAAGAGTGTTGTGCTTACTATATATGGCAAAGAATTAAATGAAAACTACTGCAAACTATTAATAGAAAAAGACGTATCCCTACAAGACGCAATCTTATTAGATAGAATACAAAAAGGCATGTTTATTACGAAAGAACAAGCCAAGCAGTTAAGAGACAAGCTATTCATCGAGGGAAGATATCCTCACCTCATTATATCGGCTGCTATCGCCAAAAAAACCGGAGATGTAGTAAATTATATAAGAATGAAAGGGGTGGATAAGGATTTCATTAAAGACCAAATACTGAAATCCCTTCACATAAAAAATGGGGTACGCGCAGAAGAGATTGAAGCCGGATTAGCAAACAAGCTATCTCCTCAAAAGACACCTAAGCAGAAAAAAGAATTTATCCGCAATACATTGCAAAACATGAAACAAAAAGGATTAATTATTTGCAAAGGCAAACTGTGGTATCTTGCCAAAACGATTTAGATATTCTTTTAGATATTCTTTTAGATATTCTTTTAGATATTCTTTTAGATATTCTTTTAGATATTAAGCCGTTAGTCAACTGGTTACCAATTAATTAAAGTTAGATATTTAGCTTTTTATTAGATTTCCCGACAAGATATTGCTAAAGAACCGCTATCTTTGCACATTCTAAAAGCGTTCATAACAAAAGAGATACATATAAATACAATGGAAAAGAAATTTAAACGTACCACCGTAACATCGGCGTTGCCGTATGCAAACGGTCCTGTTCATATCGGACACCTGGCAGGGGTTTATGTACCCGCAGATATTTACGTCCGCTACCTGAGACTAAAAAAGGAAGATGTAATCTTTATCGGAGGTTCCGACGAGCACGGGGTGCCTATCACTATCCGAGCCAAAAAAGAGGGCATTACGCCGCAGGATGTGGTAGACCGTTACCATACACTTATCAAAAAATCGTTCGAGGATTTCGGCGTGTCGTTCGACATGTATAGCCGCACGACTTCGAAGACGCACCATGACACGGCATCCGATTTCTTCCGCAAGCTATACGACAAAGGTGAATTTATTGAGAAGACCAGCATGCAATACTACGACGAGGAAGCCAAGACGTTCCTTGCCGACCGCTATATCACAGGCGAATGTCCCCACTGCCACGCAGAAGGCGCTTATGGCGACCAATGCGAAAAATGCGGAACTTCACTCTCTCCTACCGACTTGATCAATCCGAAGAGTGCCATCAGCGGAAGCCAACCCGTGATGCGCGAAACGAAGCACTGGTATCTGCCGCTGGATAAACACGAAGGATGGTTGCGCAAGTGGATTTTGGAAGACCACAAGGAATGGCGTCCTAACGTGTACGGCCAATGCAAGAGTTGGCTCGATATGGGATTGCAGCCACGCGCCGTGAGCCGCGACCTCGATTGGGGTATTCCCGTTCCGGTGGAAGGCGCCGAAGGGAAGGTGCTTTATGTATGGTTTGATGCACCTATCGGCTATATCAGCAATACGAAGGAACTGCTGCCCGACCCTTGGGAGAAATGGTGGAAAGACCCTGAAACACGTTTGGTTCATTTCATCGGAAAGGATAATATCGTATTCCACTGCATCATATTCCCCGCCATGCTGAAGGCTGAGGGCAGTTATATCTTGCCGGACAACGTGCCGAGCAACGAGTTCCTGAACCTGGAAGGCGACAAGATTTCTACCTCACGCAACTGGGCTGTGTGGTTGCACGAATACTTGGAAGATTTTCCCGGCAAACAGGACGTGCTGCGCTATGTGCTGACTGCGAACGCACCGGAGACGAAAGATAACGATTTCACCTGGAAGGATTTTCAGGCACGCAATAACAACGAGTTGGTAGCTGTGTATGGTAACTTCGTGAACCGTGCGCTGCAACTCACCAAGAAATACTTTGAGGGCATAGTGCCTGCTGCGGGCGAGCTGACGGACTACGACAGGGAAACACTCAAAGAATTTGCCGATGTAAAGGCGGAAGTGGAGAAGTTGCTGGACGTATTCAAATTCCGCGATGCACAGAAGGAGGCGATGAATCTTGCGTGTATCGGTAATAAGTATCTGGCCGACACCGAGCCGTGGAAGCTCGCCAAGACAGACATGCCGCGTGTTGCCACTATCCTGAATATCTCATTGCAACTCGTTGCCAACCTCGCCATTGCTTTCGAACCGTTCTTGCCTTTTAGTAGCGAGAAGCTACGCAAGATGCTGAACATGAACAGTTTCGACTGGGCGAAACTCGGTCATACCGACTTGCTGCCTGCAGGGCATCAGTTGGGAGAGCCTGCGTTGCTGTTTGAAAAGATAGAGGATGATGTCATCCAGGCGCAAGTAGACAAGTTGTTGGCTACCAAGAAAGCCAACGAGGCTGCCGGATACAAGGCCAATCCCATCAAGCCGACAATCTCTTTCGAAGATTTCGAGAAGCTCGATATTCGCGTAGGTACGGTGTTGGAATGTACTGCCGTACCCAAGATGAAGAAATTGCTCCAATTCAAGATAGCAGTCGGATTGGAAAACCGTACTATCGTAAGCGGCATTGCACAGCACTATCAACCGGAAGAGCTGGTAGGCAAGCAGGTTCTATTCATTGCCAATCTTGCCCCGCGTCAGTTCAAGAACGGACTGGTGAGTGAAGGCATGGTACTCTCCGCCGAGAATTACGACGGTGCACTGGCGGTGACTTCGCTGTTGAAGGAGGTGAAGCCGGGAAGCGAGGTGAAATAATACGCTGTAATGAAAGAAACAAATGAGGAGAAAGAGCATCTTCCGGAAAAGTTCATTCAAGAGATAAAAAACATCATCCTTACTGCACGCACCAATGCAGTAAGAAGCGTTGATTTTTGCCGCGTACAAATGTACTGGCAGATGGGACAGCGTATTTTTGAGGAAGAGCAGCAGGGAAAGGAACGTGCTGACTATGGTATCTATCTGATACGAAATCTGGCGAAAGAAATACAACCGGAGTTTGGAAGCGGGTTCGGCCCGAGACAGTTGGAACGTTCTCGACAATTCTATCGCTTATACCCAATTGCGTCTACACTGTGGACGCAATTGAATTGGTCTCAGTATAAACTACTTATCTCAATCGAAGATACAGATAAGAGGGAGTACTATCTACATGAGGCTGTAAACAATTGTTGGGCATTCCGCGAGTTGGAGCGACAAGTAAATTCTCATTTATATGAGCGTCTGCTTATGAGCAATGATAAGGAGTCTGTATTAGCTGTTGCCCGACAGAAAAGGATTTTGCTAGGGGATGATGAATTCTTTATAGATTTAGTATTATACAATAGACTGCTTCGGTGTTTCGTTATTATAGAGATTAAGACGGGGAAGCTGACTCACCAGGATTTAGGACAGTTGCAAATGTACGTCAACTATTATGACCGAATAGTGAAACTGCTTGAAGAAAGCCCTACAGTAGGCATCTTACTTTGCTCTCAGAAAAATGATGTAGTGGTTAAGATGGCCCTGCCGGATAACAGTAACCTGCACGCAGCCGAATACAAACTTTATCTGCCCGAAGAGAAGCTGCTTCAGACAAAAGTAGAAGAATGGACTATCGAGTTTAATAAGAAATAAAGTATAAGATGAGCGAATCATCACTGAAACAGAAAACAATAGGAGCATTGCTCTGGAACTTGCTGGACCGAACGGGTCAGCAAGTTCTGTTGTTTATTGTCGGTATTCTTGTGGCAAACATTCTCTCGGTGGAGGATTATGCACTGGTGGGAATGCTGGCGATTTTCAGTGCTATCGCCAATATTGTACTGGATAGCGGGTTCAGTGCCGCGCTTATCCAAAAGAAAGAGACGACGGAAGAAGAGTTCAGTTCCGTCTTCTGGTTTAACTTGGTAATGAGTGTATTGCTTTACGGAATACTGATTGCATGTTCCCCGCTGATAGCCCGCTTCTTTAACCAACCCAAACTGGTGGAACTGTCGGCAGTTATATTCCTGACCCTTCCCATCAACTCACTGACACTGATACAAACCACCTTACTGAACAAGAAAGTGCGTTTCAAATCGCTGACGCAGATAAATCTGTTCTCCATGACACTTTCCGGTATAGCCTCACTGGGCATGGCGCTGGCAGGTTGCGGAGTATGGACTCTTGCTCTACAACCGGTGGTACTTGCCGCCGCACGCGCCTCGTTGCTATGGGGTAGGGAAAGCTGGCGTCCGCAATGGGTGTTCAGGTTTGCCGCCATACGTTCTTTGTTCGGCTTTGCTTCGAGCCTGCTGTTGGCAAGCCTCATCAATACCTGCTTTCTGAATATCTATTCAGTCATTATCGGGAAGCTGTTTCCACAGAAACAGTTAGGGTACTACACGCAGGGAAACAAGATGTGCGACATGGGAGTGAGTCTGCTCTACGGAAGCATACAGAATGCCACTTTCCCCATATTCAGCGCCATTCAGGACAAACGCGAAAGGCTGATAAGGGCTTACCGCAAGACTATCCGCCTGACGGCATTCATCACGTTCCCCATCATGGCAGGACTACTCGTCACCGCACGCCCCGTCATTGAGTTGCTGCTGAAGGAGGAGTGGTGGCCGTCCATTCCTTTCTTCCAGTTGTTCTGCGTGGGAGGGTGCTTCACGATATTGACCGCCATCAATAATAACTTCATCAAAGTAAGCGGACGTTCGGGCGGTATACTCAAAATAGAGTATTACAAGGTGGCGCTTACGGTAGTGGTTGTATTGCTGGCCTACCGGGAAGATGTACTGACAATGGTCACAGGACTGGTTGTCACGCGGATGCTGGTATACATTATTAATATGATATACACCGCTCGCTACACCGGCTACCGCTTCCTTATGCAACTGACGGACTTGCTTCCCTATGCAGGATTGAGCATATTGATGACACTCCTGATTTTGCCAATCGGCGGTTGGATAGACAACCGGATTTTGCTGATTGCCGCACAGGCTACCGTCGGCATCCTTCTCTACGTGGGTACAGCCTATGCTACCGGTTCAAAGATATTGAAAGAGTCTCTGGAATTGATGCGAAAGAAACGAGGAAATGGGAAATAATACTGAAATCAAAGTCAGCGTCCTGATGCTCGCCTACAACCAGGAGCGCTATATCGATGAAGCCATCCGCAGCGTGATGTTGCAGGAAACCAATTTCCCGTTTGAATTGGTTATAGGAAACGATGCCAGTACTGATGCCACAGGAAGCATCTGCGAGGCATGGAGGGAGAAGTATCCTGAACAAATCGTCTTGTTCAACAGAAAAGAGAACTTGGGCTTACAGCAGAACTTCACACAAACCTACGCCCATTGCCGCGGACAATATATAGCCATTTGCGAAGGAGACGACTTCTGGACGAACAAGCAAAAACTACAGTTGCAAGCCGACTTCCTGGATGCACACCCCGACTACTCCACCTGCTTTCACCGCGTGATAAACTATTACGAAGACCGCGACATGAAGAGCCTCAGCAACGGCGGACAGAAAGAGGACACCGATATCCTCGACCTTGCCCGGAGCAATTACATCTCCAACGTATCCGCCATGTTCCGCCGCAACCTCTTCGGTGAACTGCCTGAATGGTTTGCCCGCGTCAGCACCTACGATTATGCCATCCACCTGCTGAATGCACAATACGGAAAGATACACTACATGAACCGCCCGATGGCTGTTTACCGCCAGCACAGCAACGCCATCTGGAGTGAAGCCGGCATGGATAAGAAGCTGGATATTGCGCTCGTGATAAGGGAGCTGCTGATGGACTACTTCAAAACAAAACGAACGGATGTATATGATTGCCTCCGCCAGGCACATGCACAAATCTGCTTGAGCCTAATCCGCTATTACCTCCGGTCGGGACAGACGGAGCAAGTAGAACATACCGAGAAGCGGCTACTGAACTATCAGCCGCAATGGAACATGGAAGATGTGAAACGAATGGAACTTCCCCGTCCGCTTTCTGCCTCACAGAAAGCGGCTGCCTGCGTCCGGCGTATGCTCAAAGGGGGAAGGGCAACCGTATCGCGCTTCATACCGCTGCCCCGTATATAAATAAGGAAAGAGGTTACAGGAACTTCTCTATCGTGCTCTCCAGAATTCCGTTGTCAGTAAGCAGTTTCTCCACAAACTCGCGGAAGGCTCCGTAGCCACCGCGCGCGGTCGTCACGTACTTAACTTCACGTTTCACATAGTTGGGCGTGTTATCGGGGGAGGCGCTGAAGCCGACTAAACGCAGCAAGGGCAGGTCGTTCAGGTCGTCACCGATGAAGGCGACTTCGCCCAGGGTGATACCCAGTTTGCTGCAGAGTTCCTTCGCCTGCGCCACTTTATCCTTCACACCCAGATAGCAATGCTCTATTTTCAGTTTATCGGCACGTTTGCGGACAATCTGCGTATCCTCACCCGTCATGATGGCTACCGGAATGCCCAGTTCGCGCAGGAAGAGAACTCCCCAGCTGTCTTTCACGGAGAAACGTTTCATTACATCGCCTTCGGCGGTATAATACATTCCGCCATCGGTCCATACACCGTCAATATCGGTAATCACTAATTTTGGTAACATAGTTGTTGAGTTGAAAGTTGAAAATTGAAAGTTATAGATGCTAGCCCTCAATTAGGGATGGATAGATTATTTCGTTTCGGGGGATTTCCTTTAAGACTTTGTGTCCTACTACTTTGTCACGGTCTGCCCACTTGAAGCCGTCGCCGGGACTGAGGAGGTGGATGTCTTCTTCGGTGATGACGTCGCCCGGATGCAGAACCTTGTTGGTGGCGATGGAACGCTCCAGTTTCACCTTGGCGGCAGAAACGGAGGGGTCGACGTAGAGTTCCTCCTTGCCCAACCAATGCTCGGCAATGCGGATGTCGCGTATCATACGGTTCACACCGTCGGGGCCCAGAGAGCCTTGTTGGTCGGTGCCTTTCATGCGTCGGTCGATGGTGACGTGCTTTTCGATGATTTCCGCGCCCATGCCTACGGCAACCACCGGGGCGGCAATGCCGATGGTGTGGTCGGAGAAGCCGATGTGATATTGCCCGTAATGTTGTTTCAGATAAGCAATGGTTTTCAGGTTCAGGTTATCGGGTTGGGTGGGGTACTGCGACACACAGTGCAGGATGGATATATCGCTGTGATAGCGGGTGATGACTTCCAGTGCACCATCCAGTTCCTTCTTGCCCGCCATACCGGTGGAAAGGATGATGGGTATTCTGGTTTCCGCCATGACTTCCAGCAGGGGCAGGTTGGTGAGGTCGCGACTGGCTACTTTCAGGCGATCGGGCGTAAAGAGTTTCAGTATCGACATGCAGCCTTTGGAGCAGAGGGTTTCTACGAAGTCGAGCCCCAGGGACTTGGCGTGGCGGTAGACTTCGAAATGTTCCTCGTCCGTCAGTTCGAGGAAGGCGCGATGCTCGCCGTAGGTACGCCCGAAGGAGTGGGGCGAGTCGTAGGGCCGGTTCATCTGCGAGTCGGTCAACTCTTCGTTCAGGTCGCGTTTAGTCATTTTCACGGCGTCCATAGGGCGAAGCTCCATATTAAATACCTCCTCGCGGACGGGGCGGGATACCAAGTCGACAATCAGCTTGGCAATGTCGACGGAACCGTTGTGGTTCTGGCCGATTTCTCCGATGATGTATGTACTCATAAGCTATATAGTAATATTCAAATTCACCACAGATTACACAGATTAACACAGATTTAAGAGAAAAATTAAGGAAACTCAGATTAACGCAAATACACGCAGATTATTTATAGGATAGGTTTTCTTTGTGAAAATCTGCGTTAACCTGCGTTTCAATAAAAAATAATCTGTGCTAATCTGTGTAATCTGTGGTGAAAACTAAATTATCATTTCTCATTTCTTGCAATATTCTCCAACATCTTCGCCCGATACTCTGGATGCGTCTTCACTAATCCGAGCAGGGCATGGATGCTGCAATCCGTCTTCTCATGGAAGGTGGTGTAGAGTTCCTGCAACAGCGTGAAGTCCTCCATCGTGTCGAGCGTGAAGCGAAGGTCGAGACGGTCTTCCAGTTCGTCGGGCAATGGGAGCAGGCGGACACTGAACGCTTCGGGATGCGTATAAAGGTAAATCGTGACGTGCTCGATGTACAGCTTCTCCTGAGTGGCGGCAGCGGCACGACGCAGGGCATCCGTGATAGTCAGTTCGGCAAAGAGTCCTAAGTGGGATTTAATCGTAGGGCGGCCGTCGGCAAAGCCGTAAGCGATATAATCCGCCGGGCGGGCGTCGTGCTCTTCAAAGAAGACATGGAAGCTGTCCGGCCTAAGGAAGGGATTGTCCGAACAGACGCGGATGAAACGGTCGATACCGAATGCCTCGGCAGCGCGGATAAAGCGGTCGAGCACATTGTCCTCGGCAGCGCGATAGCAGAGGATGCCAGCCTGGCGGGCTACGTCGGCCAGGACATCATCCTGCGGACGGTCGGTAGTGGCAAGCACAATGGTTTTGTCGGGACAAGCCTGCTTGATGTTGCCTATCAGAATATCAATGATGCGCTGCTCGCCATAGAAAGGAAGCAGAATTTTGTTGTGCAGTCGGGTACTCCCGGTGCGCGCCTGGATAATTATTCCGTCTTTCATATCTTCATTCGTTTAAAAGCGTCGATGTAGCTGCCCGGGGTGACGTTTATCACTTCCTTGCCGAGGTGGCGGGCATAAGCTTCGAGCACAAAGTAGGACTTGAAGGCCACATACATATGATAAAGTATGGTATAAAGCCGGGCGGAGTGCAGGTTTTCCTGCGTCACCGTTGCCGCTTGCGATTTATTCTGGTCGTAGAAGTGCTTCTGGTGCATCAGCACCACGTTATCGTCGGTCACGGTAATCTCGGGCAACCAGGAATGGTCGGCACCCGCCAGATATACCTTCTTGAAGGGCAAACGCAGTCCGGTGGCGATGGCAGGTATCAGCACGTTGTGCGGACGGGGCACGCCCCAACCTTTGCCAAACACCCGGTTGCAGAAACCCTGAAAGCCTTCTATCGGAGTAGTGTTGTAGATGCAAAGGCGGATATTCGCGTTGCCCGCCAACATCGGTTGCCACTCCTTGTTCTTGAGGGCGCGGGCGGGGATGAAGAGGCTCATTGGCCACGCGGTCTTCTGGGCAAGCGACCGGAACAGCTGCTCACGCTTCTCTGCGACAATCCAGAACAGCGGGTCAGCAATGAGGTAGAGTTCGGGACGGAGTTGCTCGAACATGGGTGAAGTCACACAGAAGTTCACCGCCAGCAAGGTCTTTCCTTTGACAAATTCCGAAGACTCCTGAACCGTGCGGTTCAGCGAAGGCCCGTTTGCCAATATCAGCAGTTCTTCCGGATTGCTGAACGACGACGGCAGGCGCGTGCTCCACTTAGATTGCAGCAGTATCTTCACTACACTGAGCAAGGTCTGCCACAACTGTCCCAACCATTTCATTGCTTTTTCTCCCATAAACATTATTATTAACCCCTCGTTCCCCTAAAGGGGAAGGAGAATAGTTTTGCTATACTATAAGCAGCACCTATATGCAGGCGAAGTATCCTCGTTCTTTGGCGGATTACAAATCCGCGGGAACATTGCACTGCATGTAATTAAATGATAATTTAGCACAGCCTAAGGCTGAAAGCCTTTTATCTTATAGCCCGGGGCAACGCCCCGTGAATATGTCATACATCAATCCTTGCGCCTTGAAAGGGCAAAAGCCGATAGATACCTTATGCTCTTTCAGGGCGCAAATTGCAGGGATACTCTTTAACCCGGGGCGCTGCCCCGGGCTATAAGATAAAAGGCTTTCAGCCTTAGGCTGGCACTAAATTCCCCTTTATGTCTAAAAGCTAATATTCAAGCTATCACTTATTACTAAACTCCCTGCAAAGATAGAGAGTTTAGTCCTTACAGACTAAAAATTAGTAGATTTTATAGAATAAAAAGAGACAAAAGCCGTACTTTTGTCCAAACATTCCGCAAAATGAGAGTACTATTAATCAATACATCCGAACGTATCGGCGGAGCCGCCGTGGCAGCCAGCCGCCTGATGGAGTCACTCAAGAACAACGGTATCAAAGCCAAGCTGCTGGTACGCGACAAGCAGACCGACCAGATTACCGTCGTCTCGCTGAACCACAACTGGCGCATGGTGTGGAAATTCGTATGGGAACGCATCGTCATCTGGCGCGCCAACCGCTTCAAGAAGAACAGTCTGTTTGCGGTAGACGTAGCCAACACGGGCACCGACATCACCTCGCTCCCCGAATTTCAGCAGGCGGACGTCATCCACCTCCATTGGATTAATCAGGGAATGCTCTCCTTGAAGAACATCGAAGCCATCCTCGCATCGGGCAAACCGGTGGTGTGGACGATGCACGACATGTGGCCGTGTACGGGTATTTGTCACCACGCCCGCGAGTGTACCCTCTACCAGCAGGAGTGCCACCACTGCCCCTTCATCTACGGTGGCGGCAGTCGTAAAGACCTCTCCTACCGGACGTTCCGCAAGAAGCAAGAGCTATACAGGGGGCGACGCCTTCACTTCGTCACCTGCAGCCACTGGCTGGAGGGGCAGGCAAGAAAAAGCGCCCTATTCATCGGGCAGCCAATCAGTTGCATCCCCAACCCCATCAATACCAATCTCTTCAAACCCCACAACAAGCAAGACGCCCGCGTCAAGTGCCTCCTGCCGTCCGACGCCAAACTGATGCTGTTCGGCTCCGTCAAGACAACGGACAAGCGAAAAGGTATCGACTACCTGATAGAGTCGTGCAAGCTGCTGGCAGAGAAGCATCCCGAGCTGACGGAGCAACTGGGCGTCGTCGTCTTCGGCAACCAGTCGCAGCAACTGGAGCACCTGCTACCCTTCAAGGTATATCCGCTGAACTTCGTCGCCAACGAGCACCAACTGGTGAACATCTACAATGCGGTAGACATTTTCGTCACCCCCTCGCTGGAAGAGAACCTGCCCAACACCATCATGGAGGCCATGGCGTGCGGCATCCCCTGCGTCGGCTTCAACGTGGGCGGCATTCCGGAGATGATAGACCACCTGCACAACGGATACGTGGCGCAGTACAAATCGTCCGAAGACTTTGCCAACGGCATCTACTGGATGCTGACCGAACCGGACTACCCGAGCCTCTCCGAGCAAGCCTGCCGCAAGGCCGTCACCCACTACTCGGAAAGCGCCATCGCCAAGAAATATATCGACCTCTACAACAAAGCCACCGGAAGAAATGCATAGCCACCCGACCCCCAAGTTCAGCATCATCACCGTCACCTACAATGCCGAGGCGGTGTTGGAGGACACCATTCAGAGCGTCATCACGCAGACCTACCACCACGTGGAGTACATCATCATCGACGGTGCGTCGAAGGACGGAACGCTTTCCATCATCAACCGATACCGGGAGCGCATCGCGCAGGTAGTGAGCGAACCGGACAAGGGACTGTACGACGCCATGAACAAGGGGATGCAGCTGGCAACGGGCGATTACCTCTGCTTCCTCAACGCAGGCGACAGCTTCCACGAGGACGACACCTTGCAACAAATGGTGCACACGCTGACGGGCAACGAACTGCCCGACGTGCTCTACGGCGAAACGGAACTCGTAGACCGCGAAGGCCACTTCATCCGTATGCGTCGTCTCTCCGCCCCCGAGGTGTTGACGCGGAAGAGCTTCAAGCAAGGCATGTTGGTCTGCCACCAGGCGTTCTTCGCCAAGCATGCCCTGGCAGAACCTTATGACCTGCAATACCGCTTCTCCGCCGACTTCGACTGGTGCATCCGCATCATGAAGAAGGCGCGGACACTGCACAACACGCATCTCATCCTTATCGATTATCTGGAAGAAGGAATGACTACCCAAAACCGGAAGGCGTCACTACGGGAGCGCTTCCGCATCATGGCGCGCCACTACGGGCTGCCGGGCACCGTGGCGCATCATGCGTGGTTCGCCTTGCGGGCGGTCTTGAAGAAGTAGCCAGGCGTATATCTATACTCAACCCATCACATTCCTATACTTAGCCCAATACACTCCTATACTTAGACCCCAAAACATCCCCATGTTATAAATAAAAACACCCGGATGCTTTGCACCAAAACATCCGGGTGTTTTGACCCCTAAGGTATATACTTAAAGGAGCTAACTCCTATAGTCAGCCATACTCAGAGTAGTATTCATTCCGTCAGCATACCCACAACCCCTCAGAGAAGCAACCTTTTCAGCTCCTTCACCCCTTCCGAAGCCCCCTTCCGGATGACGTGTATCTGCCGCATGGAGTGCGTATCCACCGGCTTCGGGTCTATCAGGTAAACTTCCGCCGTGCGGGGCACATAATTCAGCAGTCCGGCAGCCGGATACACATTCATCGACGTGCCGATAATGACGAATATATCCGCCTTCTCCACAAAGCCGACGGCCGTCTCAATCTCGGGTACCGCCTCTCCGAACCAGACGATGAACGGACGGAGCTGCGAGCCGTCGCCCGCCCGGTCGCCCAGCTTCACCGTGTACTCCTCCGGCTTCAACTCCTTTATATAATGCGGATTATAGGGGTCGCGACTGGAACACACCTTCGTCAGTTCGCCATGCAAGTGAATGACGTGGCTGCTGCCGGCACGCTCGTGCAGATTGTCGACGTTCTGCGTAACGACCGTCACGCTGAAGTCCTTCTCCAATTCCGCCACCCCTCTGTGCCCGTCGTTCGGGCTGACATCGAGCAACTGCCGGCGGCGCTCGTTGTAGAAATTGATAACCAACTCCGGATTGCGCGCATACCCATCGGGCGTGGCAACCTGCTCCACCGGATACTTGTCCCACAGCCCGCCTGCATCGCGAAATGTACTAATACCACTCTCGGCACTCATCCCCGCACCGGACAACACTACTAAATTCTTCATGGCAAACTCCTTTCTTTATTATCGTTTCTCCCGATTTTGTTTCTTACAAAAATACAAGAAGAATATGCAAGTTGCGGCATTAAATAAGAAAAATTAAATACTCAAAAGCAAAATCATTCAAATAAAAGCCGTACTTTTGCCACTTGTTAAATTGCAATAGACTGGAAAAGAAATAACTCCGGCCGGGAATTAAAATATTTTATGGACAAATTCAGTTATGCTATCGGCCTGGGAATAGGTCAAAATCTGTTAAGTATGGGTGTGAAAGGCATCGCAGTAGATGACTTTGCACAAGCAATCAAAGGCGTATTGGAAGGCAACCCGACGGCCATCAGCCACACGGAAGCCCGCGATATAGTAAACAAATACTTCGAAGAACTGGAGCAAAAGATGAATGCCGCCAACGTAGAGGCCGGCAAGCAGTTCCTCGAAGAAAACAAGAAACGTCCGGGCGTAGTCACCCTGCCCAGCGGTCTGCAATACGAAGTAATCAACAAGGGAAAGACGGGCACGTATGCCACGGCCACCGACCAGGTGCAATGCCACTACGAAGGTACGCTGATAGACGGCACCCTGTTCGACAGCTCCATCAAGCGCGGCCAGCCCGCCACGTTCGGCGTGAGCCAGGTAATCCCCGGATGGGTAGAGGCCCTGCAGCTGATGCCCGAAGGCGCCAAGTGGAAACTCTACATCCCCAGCGACCTCGCCTATGGCGCACAAGGCGCAGGCGAGATGATGCCGCCCCACAGCACCTTGATTTTTGAAGTAGAATTACTGAAAGTTTTAAATAAATAATCAATTAAAGCAAAATGAAGAAAGTAACATTTATCATGGCACTTGCAGTAGCCGCCGGTCTGGCATCTTGTACTGCACAAAGTCCGAAAGCAAATCTGAAAACGGACATCGATTCATTGTCTTACGCTACGGGTATGGCACGTACCGAAGGCCTCGACCGATATTTGACACAACAAGGCATCGACTCCACTCAAATGGCCGACTTCCTGAAAGGTTTCAACGAAGGCGCTTCCAAGACCTCCAAGAAGGATGCTGCTTACATGGCAGGTCTGCAAATCGGACAGATGGTGGGCAAGCAATGGGTAGAGGGCCTCAACCAACAACTCTTTGCCGGTGACTCTACACAGACCATCAGCCGCGAAAACCTGTTGGCAGGTTTCGTAGCAGGCGTTGTAGGCAAGGGTCTTATGACGAAGGAAGAAGCACAGACTTTTGCCAACACTCAAATGGAAGCTGTAAAGGCAAAAGCACTGGAAAAGAAATATGCCGACAACAAGGAGGCAGGTGAGAAGTTCCTTGCCGAGAACAAGACGAAAGAAGGCGTTGTAACTACTCCCAGCGGCCTGCAATACAAGGTTATCACCAAAGGTACCGGTGCTATCCCCGCCGACACTTGCAAGGTGAAAGTAAACTATAAAGGTACGCTGATTGACGGTACAGAGTTCGACAGCTCATACAAGCGTAACGAACCCGCTACTTTCCGCGCTAACCAAGTAATCAAAGGTTGGACAGAAGCTCTGACTATGATGCCTGTAGGTTCTAAGTGGGAACTTTACATCCCGCAAGACCTGGCTTACGGTTCAAGAGAAACCGGCGGTCAAATCAAACCGTTCTCTACCTTGGTTTTCGAAGTAGAACTGCTGAGCATCGAGAAGTAATTTATTCCTGATTGCTATCAGAACGTTATCCATGACGGATAAGACAAATGCTGCAAAAGCACTTGCCTTATCCGTCTATTTTTATATATTCTGTTTTTTTCTTTCCATTTTGTAGATAAATTAAAATAAAGTCCTATATTTGCTTACTATTTGATAATAAACAGAACTTTACTTATTTACCATTATGGAAAAAATAGACAATCTTGATCGGCAAATTCTGGAAATCATTTCCCAAAATGCCCGTATTCCTTTTAAGGATGTAGCTGCTGAATGTGGCGTATCGCGCGCTGCCATCCATCAACGCGTACAGCGCTTGATTGACTTGGGTGTCATTGTGGGCTCCGGCTATCATGTCAATCCCAAATCTCTGGGGTACAGAACTTGTACTTATGTAGGAATTAAACTTGAGAAAGGTTCTATGTACAAAGCCGTTGTTGCCGAAATGCAGAAGATACCCGAAATCGTGGAATGTCATTTCACTACCGGCCCCTACACCATGCTGACCAAGGTATATGCCCGCGACAACGAGCATCTGATGGACTTGCTCAACAATAAGATGCAGGAAATCTCCGGCGTCACTGCCACCGAAACCCTCATTTCGTTGGAACAAAGCATCAAGAAAGAAATCCCTATTTGTCCGGAAAAGTAAAAACAAAATACCCGATTATTTGTTAATAATCACAAGCGGTTGGTTATATACATACTGTGCTATAACTAACCGCTTGTTGTTAATATATTAATAATCAGCCAACTTAAAACACAACGCCATGGACTTCTTAAACGAATATCACCTTTCAGGACTTGTCATCGGTGTCTGTACCTTCCTTATTATAGATATCTTCCACCCCATAGTCGTAAAAGCCGAGTATTATTGGAGCACCAAATGCTGGTGGATTTTCCTTTTGCTGGGCATAGCCGGTGTCGTTGCCTCACTTTGCACGGAAAACATCATGCTGGCTTCCCTCTTGGGTGTCTTTGCCTTCTCCTCGCTCTGGACCATCAAAGAAATCTTCGAGCAGGAAGAACGGGTCAAGAAAGGCTGGTTTCCCAAGAACCCCAAGCGGACTTACAAGTTCTAGAAAAGCATTTCCACGCCCCAATGCATTCAAATAAATAAAAAAAGACTTGCATATTTCAGCAGAAAGCACTACTTTTGTCCCCGCTATCCGAGATAAGGATACACCGGACTTGTAGCTCAGTTGGTTAGAGCAACAGACTCATAATCTGGAGGCCCCTGGTTCAAGCCCAGGCTGGTCCACAAACAAAAAAGGGCTGTAAACATTTCGTTTGCGGCTCTTTTTGTAATCCACCAGATTATGAGTCTGCCGCCCTAATAGTGTCAACGAGAATATCATCCGATAGCAGATAAATTATTAGCCTATGATTAGCCATCGCCCATTCGTCAAATCCGTTCTCTCCTTCCTCCTATCCACGGCAGGACATCTAATCAATATCTTTATCATCTTTCCTTTCCTTGTTGGAGAAGACGGTATGGGACGTAACAATACACAAGAACCTGATGCGCTTGCAGCACTAACTTTTTCCGCCTTTACCATACTCATATTGACAGGAGGTTGGTTCCTATTATCTATCTTATTAGTAAGAAGAGCAAAATTACCCATTTTCCCTTGTGTCATTAGTTTGCTGTTGATTATTATAGGCGGATATTTTGGACTAAGATTTTTATGATACAAATCAAAATGAAAAACCGGACAAAATGAACGGTATTTCCATCGTTTTAACAGACTTAAGCTCAATGAAATAAAAAGACGGAGATTATTAAAAGGCAAGATGAAATATCTTACAACCATCATTTTTGTTGCTACTTAAATAATTATTAGTATATTTGCAACGAATTTATAAAATAATATAAGGTATGAAGAAAATTATTGCAATCATTCTTGCTTTTATTGTTGCGAACAATATCAATGCACAAAAAGCAGTAGAAGGTACAAAAATTACAGACAATTGGTCTGTAGGTATTAATGTAGGAGGAACGACTCCACTCACTCACAGTGCTTTTTTCAACAACATGCGTCCGACTTTTGGAGTTGGCCTGAACAAGCAAGTAACTCCGATATTTGGCTGGGGAGTTGAAACAATGGCGAGTGTCAACACTACTCCGAGTA
This sequence comes from Bacteroides sp., assembly GCA_021203515.1. Lineage (GTDB taxonomy): Bacteria > Bacteroidota > Bacteroidia > Bacteroidales > Bacteroidaceae > Bacteroides. The sequence goes on from JAJQAY010000124.1 coordinate 59,062, forward strand.
AAACAGCGCTTGATAACACAAATCTGAGCTTGCTGGGTACATTGAACCTGAACAACCTGTTCTGCGGTTACAAGGGTATTCCCCGACTGTTTGAAATAGAAACGGTTACCGGTATCGGCTGGTTGCACTATGCCGTAAATGGTGCAGACGACCTCAACAGCATGTCAAGCAACCTGGGTCTTAACTTCAACTTCAACTTGGGTGACAAGAAAGCATGGACAGTAGCCATCAAACCGGCACTGGTATATGACATGAGCGCAAACGGAACGGACAATGTATCTTTCAACGCTAATCGTGCCGCATGGGAACTCACCGCCGGATTGAAATACCATTTCAAATCCAGCAACGGCAAACGTTACTTTACTTTCGTGAAGCCGTACAACCAGTCTGAAATCGACGCTCTGAACGGCCAGGTCAACAACCTGCGTCAGGAAGCTAACAGCAATGCCGATGCTTTAAGAAATGCCAACCAGAAAGTTTCTGCATTGGAAAGTGCATTAAACGACTGCAAGAACCAAGCCCCGAAGGTGATCACGGAAACTAAAACCATCACCAACAACAAGAAGACTTTGGAATCTGTTGTGACTTTCCGTCAGGGTGGTACTGCCGTTGAATCTTCTCAGATTCCTAACGTAGAGCGCATCGCTACTTACCTGAAGAACCACAAGAGCGCAACCGTATCTATCAAAGGTTATGCTTCTCCGGAAGGAAATGCCGATGTAAATGCCCGCATCGCCAACCAACGTGCAGAATCTGTTAAGAATATGCTTATCAACAGATACAAGATTGCCGCAAGCCGCATCAGCGCCGAAGGCCAGGGTGTAGGTAATATATTTGAAGAAGCTGACTGGAACAGAGTTAGTATTTGTACTATCAACGAAGACTAATCGATAAAAGGTTGATCCAACCTTATTGGAGTCGAAATGTATTCCTGCATTTCGGCTCTATTTTTTATGAAAGCCGAAATTGTATTTTACCATTAAATACCCTACTTTTGGAGGAAGAATAAGGCTATTTATCAAATTCATGTTTCCGGCTTCACCGATTTATACCCGGAATTCATCGGTTTTTCAACCCCTATTCAGTCGGAGAGGCTATGACAGGACAGCGAACCCGCATATCTTTGCAGCATCAATCATTAAAAAAGAAACAATGGAAAAGAAACAAAACTTCCCGCGTCACAAAAGCTCCGGCAAAATTCTGGTGGCTGCACTCTTTATTCTGTCAGGAGTATTACTATTCGCCCGCAACATGGGGTGGATAACCGATGAACTGTTCGGCATTCTGGTGTCATGGCAATCTCTCCTTATTATATTAGGTATATACTCGATGGTACAGCGCCACTATATCGGCGGCAGCATTCTGTTATTGGTAGGCGTTTATTTTCTGGCAGGCGGACTCTCATGGCTACCGGAAGGCTCGCAAGCCATGATATGGCCCCTGGCACTGGTATTAGTCGGCATCCTTTTCCTCGCGAAAAGCAATCAGAAAAGACGCTGGATGCATCATCATAGGGGAGAACGCATGAGAATGAGAGGCAACTTCCCTCCGGGCGGTGCACCCTTCACCGAAGAGCAACCATGCGAATCGGAAGACGGCTTCCTCCACTCCGACAACACCGCCGGTTCCGTCCGCCACGTCATGCTGGACGAACTATTCAAAGGCGCAACCATCCGCACCTTCTTCGGAGGAACCGTCATCGACTTGCGCCACACGCACATCGCCCCCGGTGAAACCTACATCGACGTGGACTGCAACTGGGGCGGCATAGAACTCTACATCCCCACGGACTGGAAAGTAGTAACCAAATGCAGCGCCTTCTTCGGCGGTTGTGAGGACAAACGCTGGCAAGGCGCCAACGTAGACAAGGATCGCACGCTCGTAATCCGCGGCAAACTCTCTTTCGGCGGACTGGTAATAAAGGAATAACCCATGAAAGCACACCCGATAATCGATTATCCCTACCGTTGGCTTCCGGGCATTGTGGCGGCCTTGTTGCTGGCAGTTGCCCAAACCGTTCTGCTACGGCGCTACGCCGGAGCAGACTGGCTGCCTGCGGTGATAGACGGAGTAACGACGGTGATATGGTTCATGGCGCTGGCTTACCTGGCTTGGTTTGTTGTCGGCACAGTCTCGATGTTCAAGACCAATGCCATCATCACGATTACAGGCATTCTGCTATGGTTGGCAGGGTGCTTCATGGTGTATGACATCCTGACGAGAATAGCAGGCATAGCCTACATCCCCTTTGCTCCCACCATCCCCTTCCGATTGTTATTCGGGATACCGGCTTGGCTGGCAATCGCCTTATGGTATCACCTACAGGTAGACGATGAGGAGAATGTAGAAGAAGACACTTTCGTCGTTCCCGAAGAGCAAGCGCCCGCCACTCTGTCTCAGGAAGAAGAATGCCTCGACCGCATCACGGTGAAAGACGGCTCCCACATCCACACCATCAAAGTGGAAGAGCTGTTGTACATCCAGGCATGCGGAGACTACACCACGCTCGTAACCCCCTCCGGAGAATACATCAAGGAGCAGACGATGAAGTACTTTGAGACACATCTGCCCGCAGGCAACTTCGTGCGCATCCATCGCTCCACCATTGTCAACGTCACGCAAATATCCCGCGTAGAATTGTTCGGCAAAGAGACTTACCAACTTTCGCTGAAGAACGGAGTGAAACTGCGGGTAAGCCTCAGCGGCTACCGGCAACTGAAGAAACTGTTAGGAATATAACACGATAGAACAATGAAATATGCAATTCTGATTTACGCCCTCTTATCCTTCTGCGCCTGTCGGCAACAGCCACGTCCGGCACAAGATGTCGTTTCCACAGATAGTATCGTCGGCAATACCCTTCCCGCCAAGAGCCGAACAGCGTATTATCTGGACTCCCTAGGCTTCGTCAACATTGCGGAAGCAGACAGCAGCATCGCCATCGAACTGATGTACACCCATGCGGACAACTTCACCGGACAAGTCCTCTACGAAGGCCTGCACGAAGCCTACCTCCACCCCGAAGCCATGGAAAGTCTGTCGAAAGCACAACGCCTCCTAAAGGAATTGCATCCCGCCTACAGCCTTATCGTATACGACGCAGCACGCCCGATGTCCGTCCAGCAACGGATGTGGAGCGTGGTAAAAGGAATGTCCAAGTACATCTACGTATCCAACCCCACCCATGGTGGCGGACTCCACAATTACGGCCTTGCCGTAGACCTCAGCATCCTCAACGAACAAGGACGACCGCTACCGATGGGAACACCTGTGGACTATTTCGGCAAAGAAGCGCACATCACGCAAGAAGAAGAACTGGTGAGAAGCGGAAGAATTACCGCACAAGAACGCAACAACCGCCTGCTCCTGCGACAAGTCATGAAAGAGGCCGGTTTCCGCCCGCTTCCCAACGAATGGTGGCACTTCAACCGCTACAGCCGGCAAACAGCCAAAGAGAAATACCCGATAATTCCGTAGAGAATACGTATCTTTGCATAGTTATTCAAACAATTGCCTATGCCACTGTCCGAAGCCACCCTCCGTTTCATCCGCGAACACCGTCGTGACGATGTGCGCAGCCTTGCCTTGCAAGCGCGCAAATACCCCACGGTAGACATGCCTGCCGCCATCACCCAGATTGCAGGACGCCAGGCAGCCGAAGAGAAGATACCCTCATGGGCAAGCCGCGAAAACCTTCTCTACCCCATACACCTTTCATTGGAGCAATGTTCTTCGGAAATAACGGCACGCTACAAAGCAGCGATTATCACACAATCATCCACTCCGCACGCCACCTTCACCGACCTCACCGGAGATTTCGGTATAGATTGTGCCTTTCTGTCGGCACAATTCCGCCAAGCCACCTATGTGGAGCGCCAGGAGACACTATGCGAAATCGCCGCGCACAACTTCCCCCTTCTGGGCCTGAAGCACATCACCGTCTGCCACCAAGACAGCGTGCAGCATCTGCAAGCCATGTCTCCCGTAGACTGGATATTCATCGACCTCGCCCGCCGCGACGGACACGGCGGCAAGACGGTAGCCATCAGTGACTGCGAACCGGACGTATCCGCGTTCGAAAACCTGCTGCTGGAGAAAGCGCAACACGTCCTGATAAAACTATCCCCCATGCTAGACTTGACCCTGGCGCTGCACGACATGAAGCACGTGCAGGAGGCACACATCGTCTCCGTGGGCAATGAGTGCAAAGAATTGCTGCTTGTACTAGGCCACGAAGAGACCCTGCCGATAGATGGAATTCCCATCCATTGCATCAAACCTGACCTCTGCCCGCCCGCCCCAATCGCTCACCTTCACCCGCCAACAAGAAAAAGAGTGCGACTGCCGATATACCTCCACCCTGAAAGCATACCTGTACGAGTCCAACGCCTCCATCCTGAAAGCCGGTGCCTTCCGCAGCCTGTCTTCCACCTATAAGGTAGAAAAGCTGCACCCCAACAGCCACCTCTACACCTCCGACGAATACATCCCCGACTTCCCCGGGCGGAAATTCCAAATACTCAAAAGCTGCGGCTTCAACAAGAAAGAAGCGAAAGAAGCGCTAGGAACAGCAACGAAAGCCAACCTCACCGTACGCAATTTTCCGGCAAGCGTGGCAGAGTTGCGAAAGCACCTGAAACTGGCAGAGGGCGGAGATACTTACCTATTCGCCACGACCTTGGCCGATGAAAAGAAGGTACTCCTTTTCACCTCGCAAAAAAGAGAACAATACCTTTTAAATGCCGAAGAATATGAAAGCATACAATCTCCCACTCACATCGTCCTACCATGCATACGCCTGCAACAAAAGGACAGAATTGCCGGATAGCGTATGTGAAGACCTGGACATCGACGCTCTATTCTCTGCCATAGACTTTACCTCGTCGTCCATCGGTCAACAATATCTATATCATATTCTGCATCAAGACCAACTCTCAGAAGTCGGGAAGCACGAAGCGCTGATAAGCAAGATGAGCGAGCGCAAGGAGTGGCGCACAAAGCTGTCGAAAACACTTGCACAAACAGGCAGCCCCGATGCTTGCTACATCACTTCCTTGTTTTCCCGTTCCATAACTGTTCCCTCCAGATATAAACTGCTGGCACTGAATATTTGCCGTTTCATCCCTTTCGCCCTGGCAGGTCTTGCATTTATAACCCACCACGTAGCGTTCGTCTGCCTGCTGGTAGCCGCCTTTATCACAAACATGCTTCTGCACTATCAGAACAAGAAGAATATCTATCAATATTACTACTCCATCCCCCAGGCACTGCGAATGATTATGCAAGCAGAAGAAATAGCCAAAAACCCGCTATTCACCGCAATAGATACAGACATCCACCAAATGCTGGCAGACCTGGAAACACTGAAACCCCGTCTTCGCTTCTTCAAACTAAGCGTGCGGATGGACAACGACCTGGCAATCCTGCTCTACTGCATTGCCGAAATATTCAATATATTCTTTCTGCCCGAGGCCTACAGCGTTCATAAGGCATTGGCCGCACTCGGCACCAAAAAGAGTTTGATAGAAAAGACGTTCCGCTTCGTAGGTCTCATAGATACACTCTGCTCGATTTCTCTGCTACGCGAGCAACTACCCTATTATTGCCTGCCCACTCCGCCGGAAGAAGGAGAGAAGTTACGTACCCGCGCCATTTACCATCCGCTGGTCAGCAATGCCATCTCCAACGACCTGCTTCTACAAGAAAAGTCATTCTTGGCCACAGGCTCCAACATGTCCGGCAAAACATGCTTCATCCGAACCATCGGGATAAATCTCTTCACCGCCAAAGTTCTCAACACTTGCTTTGCCCGTCATTTTGCAATGGCTCCCGAAACCCGCATCCTCTCCTCCATCCATAATGCCGACAGCCTGCAAGAAGGGAAAAGCTACTTCCTGCAAGAGGCCGTACAAATAAAAAAGATGATAGACCAAATCTCACAAGCCCCCTCTCTCTTTCTGCTGGACGAACCCTTCAAAGGAACAAACACACAAGAGCGCATAGCCATCTGCCGGGCCGTCCTTTCCGCCTTGGCAGAAAACAATAATACCGTTTTGGTTTCAACGCACGACATCGAACTGACCAAGCACCTAAAAGACTAGTACGACCAGTACTACTTCTGCGAAACAATTGAAAACGGACAATTATCGTTCGATTATCAATTAAAGAAAGGGGTTTCAGCACAACGAAATGCCATCAAAATCCTTGAGATTTATCAATATCCGGAAGCAATTGTGAGAGATGCAAACCGGTATTCAACACTTTGAACTATTAATTAAAAAACTTTTAATATGAAAGTATTTAGAAAAAAGAGAACTTATGTTGTCACTGCAATACTACTATGCGTGATTACAGTAATTGCGGTATTTGCTTATTTTGCATATCCTATGGTGCGATATTCTGCGTACAATACAGAAGAACGGGAAAAAATACCCGAGAACTTTTATCTTGAAATCCCCTATACATATAATCAGAACAATCACTTCTGCATACCATGCGAAAGCAATGGTAACAAATTTAACCTGATTGTAGATACAAAAGCTACATGTTTAATGAAAGATACCGATATTAAGAAAAACGGAGGTATCTATTTTGGCAAACTTCCAATAGAAAGCCGGAACAGTTATGGAGAGAAGTATAATCCCCAATTATATTATTCCCCTAATTTCAAGATGTACACCTTCCCCACCGCCCCTCTCTTTAAGTCTACACATAAAGACAACTACATTTATCACATATCAGATGAGGGTGTTTTAGGAGTAAATATGCTGGAAGTATGTGCATGGAAATTTTCCGTAGACGATACTAAAGTCAAATTATTTGGAAATGATGATAGCCTTCGGCTCAGTGAAGAGAGTAAAGACTTTATAAAAATAGAAAACGGTTTAAATAAGAATGCCATTAAAATGCGTCTAGGTAATCCGGGAATAGATGCCGACTTCACACTCAACCTCGGCCAGTCCGGAGAAATTCTGGTAGACAACAACGTTGCCTCTGAACTTAAAAAGCAATACCTATATAAAACAATACTGACACTGAAGTACGACAATGGGCAAGATACCATGCATATATTTGAAGATGTACCCCTTGAATGGAAAGGCATCAAGATAGAGCATTGTCTAGTAGGAAACAAACCGAACTTCTTTTATAAACAGAATTTTATCGGAGCCAAACTAATGCACCGTTTCAATTCTATACTGTCGTTTGTTTTTGAGAATGAGGATTACGACGACAGGGACTTGTATATCCAACCTAGCAAAGACTTCAACACATTCAAATGTGAACCGATTATAGCTTTCGGAATGAATATCGGCATAAAAGATAACTGTATGAAAGTGGTTAATCTGGAAGAAGGCGGCATTGCAGCCCGGAATGGCATTAAACTTGGCGACGAAATATTGCAAATTGACAGTTGCACCTTTGAGGGCAAGGATATCAAGAATAAATTCATGCAATATGCAGCAAATAAGAAGGAGATAAAAATACAGTTAAAGGATAGAAGTGTTGTTCTTAAATAATTTGTAGGAGGAAGTTTTATTTTGACACTTTGCATTTCCAACCTCATCAGAATGCGCTATTTGCGTCCGACTATCCTTGCGAGCGCAAAAACGCGAACGGATTTCCATAACAAGCGGTCTATCAGTAGGATACTGAAATATGCCCGTTTCAAATAGAGTTTCAAGAAGCCCTATTATGCCCCTCAACTCGTTCCCCGGTGGGGGGAAGTGGAGTTCCTCGGTGGGAAACGAAGCATTCCTCACCGGGGAACTTAACAAACTACTAGTAGGAAGTTAACATACTACCACTAAGAAGTGAACTTACTACTACTAAGATATTAACTTACTACTACCAAATACTGCATAAACACCGTATATTATGCAATATTCCGTCATATTCATTCCGTTTTTATGCACGAGAATGCTATTTTACTACATTTATAAAAACAGTAATGTCAGAAAAAAAGACGTTTGGCTTTCCTTCTGACATCACTATTAGATATTATAGCTTACTAATGCTATTACAGATTAGCAATAGCCGCATCCATCCATTCGATACGCTGCAGGTAGGCTTGCTTCAGCCGCGCTACAGCATCATCAAAACTCATATTTTCATCTCCATTGACGGGAGCTTGGGTAATAGGCCATTGCCGGCAATTCGCTTCTGCGGAAGTCTTGATTAATGTAGCCTGGGCATCGATGAAACCGGCAATACTCTTAACCTATCTTTAGAAGCAGCCCATTTCTCCTTTACCAATGCAACAAAAACCGGGTCGAGGAATAGACGATTGTACCAAATGGCATCCTTGATATAAAAGCCGGTAGCGCCGGGGACAAATGTACCCCAGTCGAAATCCCATGCCGGACCCGCCTTCAGTTTGCCCATTCTGTCTTTATACATATAACTGCTTTTAGGATGACCGGGTTCTCCGTTCTGCACCAGTTCGTACACAAACCACCAATCTACAAAAGTGTTGATGTCAATGTAATCCTGATACGATTGATTTGCAGGGAAATCATCGGCATAAAGCAATGCCTCTGCCGTATTAAAGTAATTCTTGATATATTCGAGCTGCGCCGGTACCATGACATCCTCGTCCGGCGCCTTGATATTGACAGGCATACCGACCTGCCCGTCCGAACTCGTTCTATAAAGAGAACGGAACTTGTTCACCTCATCGTAATAGGTATCCAATTCCAACAGATATCCTCCCGTAATGGCATCACCGGAGATGTCGCCCGACTCCATTTCCGCTATATTCACCCGGTTCTTATCAACTTTGATTTGTTCGCACAAGTAATAATTACCTTGAAATTCTCCATTCAGAACCACTTCCACAAACTGCCCGCGCGGTGTCCATTCAAGGTCGTCCGTGTTTCTTGCCACTTCAAAGGCTACGGCATTGCGCATCAATGCCCGGTCCATCCAGTTTGCCAGCAACACCCAACGCTTATGGTTGGGCATACCCAACACGCTCTCTTTACTACCCAACTTGATGGCATAGGGTTTCTTCGGATAACTCCAAGTGGAGTTTCCACGCCCCTTAATGCTCATGTCCGCATACACCGCATCATACTCATCGCCCGTATTGGCAATGACCATCGTGCTCTTTTTCACCCACTCATCTTTGCTCTCTACCGGAGCTTTATTTTTGGTCGTGATATAAACAATAGGCAGGTTGGAATAGCAAACGGTTACTGTATATTCGCGTTTAGTCCCTTGTTTGGATTCGACACGGAAGGTCACGGGCGAAGAATAATCATTCACCGTCTTACCGCTTTTCTGCTCCTCATCACCTACATATACTCCGGAGCCGGTGGTTGTGAAAGTAGCTTTCATGGCAGAGACGTCCGTCCCGTAAGGTAAACGAAGAGAAATGGCATTATCGCTGATGTTCAATGTCTCCGCACCCTCTATTCCGAATGAAAGGAATGTATCGCCCGTACCCCATGAAACTTGCATCAGAGAGGAAGAGAGTTGAATGCTATTGCCTGCACCGTCTTTAGTAGAAACTACCAGAACTACATCTTCCGCATAATCTTTTGAAACATCCAAATCTTGCAGATAAGCCGTATATTGTCCCGTTTTCACTTCTCCGGCAGCATTGACGGAAAGCTCAACCTTTACTAATTTATAATTGACGGGCGAAGCAACATAGGAAGTGGCACCGGTGCGCGTCGCGCTCTTATTCACCAAATCCAAGGCCAATTGAGAGTCCATATCAACAACTGCGTTCGATGGGTTTACCCGGAAATCAAACGTTGCCGTGGAGTTCTTTCCAAGAGAGAGTTCTTTAGTCAGCAGAACGATGCTGGTAGGATAAGTCACGTCCAGATTAAACTTGAAAACAGTTCCGTCCACCATAACCAGTGTTACGGTTTCCGACTTCACATCTTTGGTTATGGAGGCGATGAAGGAGTCGCCGTCTTTACCGTCAGCGCCATTCACTCCGTCAGTGCCATCAGCACCGTCTTTACCGTTCGTGCCGTCGGCACCGTTCAATAAAGTAATTGTTGTATTATCCGAGAAAGTAATTTTCCAACCAGTTCCTTCATCTCCCGTTAAGACATCTACAGCTTTGATAATCTTCCATCCTCATAAGCCGTCTGCAAAGCCGCCACCGCATCTTTCAGTTTCGTCACCTTTCCTTGCAGTTCTTTAATGTCATTTTCAACATCAGTCAAATCCGTACATGCCATCATCAAGGCACATACCCCCACCAACCACAAAAGAGGACGGTAGAGCAAGTGTTTCCCATTCATAGTATTCAATTAAAATGGTTTCCAGTATCCATAAAACCGGTTCATTTAAAAGGGAAGCGTGGAACTGCAATATATGTTTTGATAACGGATTGGGAAAGTCGAAAATGA